>NZ_JAEKMI010000110.1 GCF_020217485.1 Mycobacterium sp. WUMAC-067
GGTCAAGTCCAGGGACGTGGTGTACGACGTCGTCGTGTGATTCTTCGACTTGGTGGTTTAGGCGGTCAGTGCCGCCGGGGTGTCCTCCTGTTCTGTTGATGGCGTGTGGTCGGCGCGGGATTTGCTGAGGACGTCGAGGCCGAGGTAGCGGCGGGATTCGGCCCATTCGTCGTGTTGTTCGGCCAGCACCGCGCCGACGAGGCGGATTAGGGCGTTGCGGTCGGGGAAGATTCCGACGACGTCGGTGCGCCGGCGGATTTCCTTGTTGAGTCGTTCTTTTATCCGGCCCTCGGGGGCGGGTCAACCCGTCGGGGTGGGATGTTCATCGATCGAGGCGCTGGAGGTGGTCGGTAAGGGCGTGGGCGACGCGGTCGTGGCGGGCGGCTTCGTCGGTCCAGCCGCGGCACTCGGCGTCGGTTCTGAGGGCCTGGACGTCGGCGAGTTGGTCGGTGAGCGTGTCGCGGAATTCGGGGGCGGTGACGTAGTTGTCGCAGGTTTCGCAGATGTTGGCATAAGGGCACGCGCCCGCGGATTCGTGGCGAGCGCAGTATCCGTGTGCAACGCGGGTTTTCAGCATTTCACTGTGCAGCCAGCCGACCTTGTCGGGCAGGATCGGTTTGCCGACCGGGGTGAGGGTGAACTGGCGGCGCATCTTGCCCATCGCTTCGTCGTAGGCCGCGCGCAGGGTGGGCGAGGCCAGGGTGGCGTAGCGGATCGTCATTTGTGGAGTGACGTGCCCGAGTAAGGACATCAAGGCCTGCAGACTCATCCCGGCGTTGGCGAGTTCGGTGGCCCAGGTGTGGCGCAACTGATGTGGAGTGACCATCAGGACGCCGCCGTCGGGACGGTGCAACCCGGCGGATTCAGCGGCGGTGAGCAGCCCGTTGCGCAGCCGGGTGTAGCCCAGGCGGCGTCCGTGCCGGGTGAACAGAAAGTCGGTGAGCACGCCGGTGCGTGGGTGCGGCAGCGGCCGGTGCGTGCCGCGGAGGGCGACCCACTCGTCGAGCGCGGCGAGGGTCGCGGCGGAGAGCGGGACCATGCGTTCGGTGGCGAGCTTGCCCAGTGGCACCTTCAGCCAGGTTCCGGCCGGTCCGTAGTCGATGATGCTGCCCAGTTCGAGGTCGAGCAGTTCCCCCGCCCGCAGGCCGGCACCACGCAGCACGGTCAGGCCGATGCGGGCGAACGGATCCTGCAGGTGGGCAACGGCGTTCATCACTGCCGCGTCCACATCGGGTGCTAGCGCGCGTGGCAACGGCTGGTCGAGTTTGGGGACGTCGGCGGCGAATACCAACCGCCGTGGTGGGGCCTGCGCCCAGCCCCAGGCGGTGATGTCGTCGAGCAGGTTGCGCAGACTGAGCACTGCCGACTGGGCCACCGCGGCCGAGACGGTGCGCCCGGCGCCCGCGGCGGCGCGCTGACCACGCCAGCCCCGGGTGCGATTCCATTTCAGGTAGCCCTCGATGCAGCTCCGGTCGAGTTCACGCAGGCTGATGACGTCGGGATGGTGAGCGGTGAGGTATTCGGCGAAGGGCAGCAGGTCGTTGATCAGCGACTCGACCGATTTGGGCCGCAGCACCGCCGCGCGCACGCCGATGTAGCGCAGCAACGTCTGACGGATCGGGTCGGGCATCTCCACCTCGGTGAAGCGCTGCTCGAGGCTACGGGCCCACCGCCGGCGTTTCGGCGCGGTGTCGATGACCGCGGTCTCGAACAACAGCTGCCGCAGGCTGGCCAGCCGCCCCCTGTATGCCCGCCGCGACGATGGCGGCACCACGGTACGTGACAGCGCGGCGTCGAAGTCGTCGAGCGCGTCGCCGGTCAGGTCGGCGACCATTCCGCCGTGGTGTGCCAGCACTACCGCCAGACATTCGCCGAGGACCGTCTCGACCCAGGAACTCCTCCAGCCCAACCGAATTCCCGCATTCCGCAACGCGGCGAATCCGCTCGGATCCCGGTCCTCCACTGCGCGGCCCAGCCCGGTCAACTGTTTGACCGCGGCCAGCTCGACGTCCAGCCGTAACCGGCCGGTGCCGATCGTGTGACAGATCAGCGGCCACGCCCCGGTGTCCCGTATCTCGGCGATCCGCTCGGCTGCCGGCAGCGTCATCCAGGCGTGCAGGTCGCGGTGGCGTGCGGTGAAGTCGCGAGCGATCCGAATCCGGTCGCGTACCGCCCGCCCGCTCAAACCCAGGGTGGCGACGTGGTCGAGATAATCCGCCACCACCTCGTCGGCGCCTACGGGTTGGCCGACCAACACCGTGGTCACTGCCGGGCTCCGGCCAACGTCGCACGAGCAGCACCGTATTCGGCGGCGAGCTGCTCGATCGACAAATGCACGTAGCGGGCCGTGGTCTCCGGCGAGACATGCCCCATCAACGCCCGCAACGCCAGCAGATCGATTCCGGCCGCCGACAATTCGGTGCCGTAGGTATGCCGTAAACGGTGCGGGCGGACTCTTGTGGCGCCAGAGGTCTCCCGGTGCCGACGGAACAGGCTGCGCAGCCCGGCCTCGCTGACCGGTGCACCGGTCGTCGGGCCGCGCAGCACTACGAAGCACTGCGGCGTCGCCAACCCCGGCGGCCGCTCCCATCGCAGGTAGGCGGCGAGCTCGGTGAAGAACGCCGCATCGACCGGGACATGACGTTCCTTGCCGCCCTTGCCGATCACCCGAAGCCGGCGCCGGCCCATATCGACGTCGGCGAGCAGCAGGCCACGCGCCTCGGCCGAACGCAGCCCTCCGAGTAGCATCACCAGCACCATCGCCCGGTCCCGGTGCGTTGCCAGTGTCGCCAGGAACGCGTCGACATCGTTGGTGGACAACGATTCCGGAAGACGCTGCGGCTGACGCACCAACCTACCGCCACTGCGTGCACGCCCGGGACCCAGATGACCGAGCAACCCCCGCTGCGACTGGCGCAGCCCCTGTCCCCGCCGCGGCGACGGCACCGGATTGTCGGTGCAGACACCGGTCATCACCAGATACTCGAATAACGCGCGCACTGCCGCGACCCGGCGGTTCACCGTCGAAGCTGCCGGCGGGGTCGACGAGCGGTGACCGCCGGTGGGCTGGTCCGTTCGGCGGACGCCTTGCCAGTCGATCCAGTCGAACACCAACGGCGCATCGACCGCGGCGAGCCCGACCGCTTGCTGGACGAGGAACCGGCTCAAATTGGCGACGTCGAATGCGTAGGCCCGCACCGTGGCCGCGCTGAACCCCCGTCCCGCCAAATGGTTGAGAAACGCGTTCACCGCGTCCTGCCCGTCCCAGTCGCCCTCCAGGACATATCCGCTGTCGCTCTTGAGTACCCGCATCGCCGCTCCGCCTTCCCCCACCGAGATGCAGACAGCATCCATCCGTGCTCAGCGCTTGTGCGTGAACCTCACGCTGCAGCCCGAACCGTGTCCCCGGAGAGCCGGTTAACGGATAGTGGGTTGTTGGACCAGATCTGCCGCCAAATTTGTTTGGGGAAGGCGGTGAAGGCGAGCAGGTCGGCGCGGGCGTCTTCGAGGTGGTCGGCGACCTTGGGGAGCTTGTCGGCCAGTGCGTCGATGATGCGGTCATATTGGGCTGCAACGGAACCGGCGTCAGGTTGATCGAAGACCGAATGCAGTAGTGTGCGTACCCACGGCCACGATGATTTCGGAGTGATGGCCATCAGGTTGGTGGCGTAGTGGGTGCGACACCGTTGCCACGATGCCCCAGGCAGGGTGGCGCCGATCGCGGCCACCAGACCGGCGTGGGCGTCGGAAGTGACCAGACGGACCCCTGATAGGCCGCGGGCGGTCAGCGACCGCAGGAAGGTCAGCCAGCCGGCCCCGTCCTCGGCGGTGGTGACGTCGATGCCCAGGATTTCGCGGTAGCCCTCGGCGTTGACCCCGGTGGCGATCAGCGCGTGCACGTTGACCACCCGGCCTGCTTCGCGAACCTTGAGCACCAGGGCGTCAGCAGCCATGAACGTGTACGGGCCTGCATCCAGTGGCCGGGTCCGGAACGCCTCGACCGCGGCGTCGAGCTCTTTGGCCATCACGCTGACCTGGGACTTCGACAAGCTGGTGATGCCCAGAGTCTCGACGAGTTTGTCCATCCGCCGCGTCGAAACGCCCAGCAGGTAGCAGGTAGCCACCACCGTGGTCAGGGCCCGCTCGGCGCGTTTGCGCCGTTCCAGCAGCCAGTCCGGGAAGTACGAACCTTGCCTTAGCTTGGGAATCGCCAGATCCAATGTGCCTGCGCGGGTGTCAAACTCGCGGTGCCGATACCCGTTGCGGGAATTGGTGCGCTCGCTGCTGCGCTGGCCGTAGCCGGCACCGCACACCGCGTCGGCTTCGGCGCCCATCAGGGCGTGAATGAAGGCGGCCAACAACTCGCGCAGCACATCAGGGTGCGTGGTGGTGAGTCGTTCGGCCAGCACGGCAGACAGGTCGATATCGTGGGCAATGGTCATCGCGTTGATTCCTTTGCTCGAGTGACTTTGGTCGGTCCCTCGAAGAATCACGCGATGACCTTCATTCATCCGGCTACGACACGCCGGTCATCACCGGCTCGTACACCACTCTGCTGGACGCAACT
>NZ_JAEKMI010000111.1 GCF_020217485.1 Mycobacterium sp. WUMAC-067
ACCTAGTACCGAGTCAGCCTTGATGGACACGACCGATTGATCACCAAGTCGCACCTTGCGATCCAGGTTGAAGCCGACACGGGCCAAGCGGTGTGCCAACTCGATCGAGGTGACGTGTCCAACGACATAGCCCATGATTTGCACGTCGTCACCTTGCTTGATACCCGCAGCATTGGTGAAATATGCGTCGCAGTTTTTGCCGCGCGGCCATAACGGAAGTTGCCCATACCCGATCGAGATGAGCAGCACGCAGACAATCATCGTGACGCCTATCGTGCCCGTGCGCAACGGATCGCGGTTGCCCCAATTTTCATTTAGCAAAAGCACATCTCCCTTTGCTCGGGTCGGGAGGACCACCGGCAGGAATAATGATGTCGCTGCCCGCGGGACCGTTGATCTTGATTTTGAGCGAGCAGTAATAGAAGCTGAAGAAAGATCCGTAGGCGCCCAGCGAGGTCAATCGCTTGAAGTCTTCCGGCAACGGGTCTAGCGCCTCGTCAATGTCTTTTTTGCGCCTATCAAGCTCGGTGGACAACGGACCCAATTCCTTGATGACGGCCTGCAGCGGCCGCCGAGAGCCGGACAGCATCTCGGTTAGGTCGGTTTCTGCCGATGCCAAGGGCCCGATGGCTCCCGCGATAGGCTCTCGCCCCGCAGCGAGAGTGCCCACCAACTTCTGAAGCTGGTCGACGCCGGCATCTAGCTGGCTAGATTTGGAGTCCACGGTGCCGAGCACCTGATTCAGATTGTCGATGACCTCACCGACCAATTGATCGCGCGCCGCGAGGTTTTGGGTGAAAGAGCTGGTACTGGACAGCAGGTCGGCAAGCGTTCCGCCTTTACCCTGCAGCACGGCGAGAATAGTGTTGCTGATCTCGTTCACCTTGTGTGCGTCGAGTCCTTTGAGGACGGGTTTCAGTCCCCCGAGCAACGCATCCAGATCCAGAGCCGGTTCGGTGTTTTCACGTCGAATAGTGCCCCCGGGAGGTAATTTCCTGAGATCGCCCGGGCCAGCCGCGATCTCAAGATAACGATTACCCACCAAATCTTGGTAACGGACCATCGCACGGGTAGACGTGAAAAGTTGATAGCGTTTGTCGACATCAAAAGTTACGCTGACATAGCGGTCGTGTAGTTCGATTGATTTCACGCTGCCGACAACGATCCCCGAAATACGCACGTCCTGGCCGGTCGCTAACCGTGATATCGACGTAAAATCGGCTCGATATTCTTCCGTCGAAGAAAATCTGAATTGGCCGAAAGTGACTATGAGAAAGCCGAGAACAAGCAACATCGCTACGACGAAGATCGCCACTTTTGCTTTCAGATGCCGCGTGTCCATCATCAGTAGTCGTCACGCTCTGCGAAGGAACCGTGGAAGAGGAACTGCAGCGTTGAAGGTGCGTCGATCTGCACCTCGGTGTTGGGCTGATACGGAACGTAGGCGTTATCGGTCACCAAAAACGGTGTCTTGTACCAAGAGCCGCTGCCTTGCTTAGTCGGCAAGTCGGGCAGCCCACGACAGTTGGGGCCGCCGGAAGCATTGACGATCGGCAAGCTTTCGGGATAGGTGTAGCTCGGCGCGCCGGGAAGCACTGCCGCGCTGACAAAAAGGGACGCTTTCGTGACCCCGAGATAGGGTCCGAATCGTCTCACCGCGTCGGACAACGCGGTGAGCAGACAGCCGTACTCCGGTGAGTAGTCGTGGAGAACTTTTAGCGGTGCCCGAAGGCGCTGTATCGCAGCGATGTACGAGTCGGCAGCCGGTGCCAATGTCTGCTCGCCCTCACTGGCCACCCCCGCGGCCGCCAAAAGCGACTCCGTGAGGTCTTTTTGCTGGCGCGCGATGATGTTGCTGATCGTGGGCACGTTCTCGAGCATCGTGACGAGATCGGGTGCGGCGTCGGCATAGATGTCGGCAGTTTGAGCCGCGCGATCAAGATCGGATTGCAGCGCGCCCAATCGCGGATTGACCTTGGCCAAAAGGGAATTCAGGTCGGCGGTCAATGCGCCTAGGTTGTTTCCGTTGTCGCGCAATCCCTCACTGAGTGCCGCCAGCGTCGCATTCAGCGCCACGGGGTCAATCTTGTGGAGAGTGTTGAGTAGCGTCTCGAACAACGAATTGACTTCTACCGCCACTGCGCCCGCGGTGAATCGCGCTCCCGCAGCCACCACTCCTCCGGCCGAGGGGTGGGCGGGTTCAAGAAACTCCACCGACTTTGCGCCGAATACTGTTGTGCTGGCGATGCGGACCGTCGAATTCGAAGGGATGAACGCAAGCTGGTCGCGGCGAACGGCAAGGGTGAGCTCGGCGTGTTCCCCGTCATATCGGATGCCCGTCACCCTGCCGACCTGAACACCCAAATACTTGACCTTTGCGTCACGTTCCATGACCAGACCCGCTCGCGGCGCAATGACGGTAACCATTGCGACGTCAGTGAATGCATCGCTGTAGGCCAAGTACGTAAAAGCGCAATAGGCTGACAGCATCGCAGCGGCAATTACCGCAGCGACCCGAGCCGCACGGCGTCGACCCCTTTCCTGCAGCACCGTACCCCCATCAACTCCTCGTCGCGCGACAGGCCAGGCTGCCATCGAGCGCAGCGGTTGGGCTTACCGTACACCAAACAGTAAAGCCGTCAAACTATATCTGGAAAGAGAAACCGTGACCGCGACGATTCGTTCGAGGCCGACGTCGCAGAGCGCATCATCGCAGCTCTACGCCGTCTGAAACTGTCCCGTCGGCCCCTTCGGTCAGCGCTAACCTCGTTCTCGGTCCGGCCTTCGATGCGGTCGGCATGCCAGCTCACGATTGGCTGACAGACGTCATTACCGATCACCATACTGTTGTCATTACAGTTCTTGCGGCAGCTTGTTGACCTCGGCACGCTCCGACCAAGCGCGAATACCGATCCCCCGCCCGGCACCTCGCCAAAGGCCAGCTCATCGTGCGTTTCATCACGTGACGCCCCAGGCCAGTCTATTGGCCATCCAGTAATCCGAGGTAGGTCATGCCCCTTGGGGGAGTCATCAAACTCTCTGTTGCAGAAAATGTTTCGCGATGCATCGGGGGAAAACACGGTATCCGATACGCCCTACGACTCCGTGGCCAACAGCGGGAATGGTGCTCCCGCGACGGTGCCTGGGTGGCGATCGAGGGCGAGGGCGGTGTGAGGTCTAAGCGAGGATCACATGATGGCACCTCTCCGTGGGCCAACTATGTTAGCGTCAGCAGATACTTCAGATTATGAAATTAAGTCGAGGGTGTCAACGGAGGCCTGGGATGAAGCGAGCACGGGCGACGAAGGATCCCTCCGCGCCGGAGCCAGCCGACTACGTCGTTGTGGGGTCCGGTAGTGCAGGGGCGATCATTGCCCGGCGCCTGGCCGACACCGGCGCCGCGGTCACCCTGATCGAGTCGGGACGCCAGCGGCGCGGCCCGCTGGTCACGGTCCCGGGCATGTGTGGGGCTATTCACGCGGCCACGGTCTTGCAGCGGTTGGTCACCTGGCCCGCGTATAGCGTCCCGCAACGACATATGAAGGGCCGCAGGCTTCCCCAGTCTCACGGTCGGATACTCGGTGGCGACAGCGTGATCAACGGGATGGCGTTTGTACGCGGAAACCGGCAGAACTACGACGACTGGGCGGCCGACGGGGCGAAGGGCTGGGGGTTCGCCGAGGTGCTGCCGTCCTTCCGACGGCTGGAGAGTTTCGAGGACGGTCCCAGTGATCTGCGTGGCGGAGATGGCCCAATTGTGGTGGAACGGGCCACGGGCCTGGCGAGTGTCACCGAAAGCTACATGGTCGCGCTGGCGGCGACCGCCGGAGTCGGGATGAACCACGACTACAACGGTGCGCAGCAGGCCGGGGTGGCACCCCTACAGCAGAGCGCCAGCGCCGGTCGGAGAGTGGGCACCGATCGTGGATACCTATGGGATGCACCGCCGAATCTGCGGGTGCTCACCGGCGCAACCGCGACCCGGGTGATAGTGGAAAATGGCCGGGCGGTGGGAGTGGAGTTGGTCACGGGCCGCAACCGGCGACCGATGGGTACGGTGCGCGCGCACCGCGAAGTGATCGTCAGCGCCGGGTCACTCGGTACGCCGCGACTTCTGATGCTCTCCGGCATTGGCCGTGCAGCCCACCTACGCGAGCATGGGATCGAGGTGATCGTCGACCTGCCCGTCGGTGACAACCTGCACGATCATCTGTTCGTGCCGATGTGCTACCGGGCGCCCGGCGGGCGAAGTTCATCGCCACTGAGTTTCGCCGGAGCGGCGGTCCGCGAATGCGTGCGTCCGCGGTCGACATATCTGGCGCACACCCTGTTCGAGGCCGTGGGCTTCGTCGACAGCGGAGTGCGGACGGGCACCGACGTTCCGGACTTGCAGATGTTCATCCTTCCGATGGGCTATCCCGAGAATCAAGACAGCCCGGGCCTGCACCTGGCCGCTGATTCGTCG
>NZ_JAEKMI010000112.1 GCF_020217485.1 Mycobacterium sp. WUMAC-067
CTAGCCGGTGTACGTCTCCGGGTCCGGGCGGTACCGGGTGCCGTCGTCCAGGCCGTTGAGCGCGGCCATCTGGTCGTCGGTGAGCTCGAAGTCGAACACCTCGAGGTTGGCCGCCAGGTGCTCCGGCGACCTCGACCGGGTGATGACCGAGTTGCCCAGCTGCAGGCTCCACTTGATCAGCACCTGCGCCGGGGTCTTGCCGTGCGCCTGGGCCACCGAGACGACGGTCTCGTTGTCCAGCAGCCGGCCCACGCCCAGCGGGCTGTACGCCTGGGTGACGATCCCGTAGCCCTTGTTCACCTCGCGCAGGTGCGCCTGGTTGAGCAGCGGGTGCAGCTCGATCTGGTTGACCGCGGGGGTGAAGAACGACAGGTCGATGACGTTCGACAGGTGCTCCTCGTGGAAGTTGGACACCCCGATGGACTTGGCGTCGCCGAGCTCCTTGTTCTTCATCAGCCCGCCCCAGCTGTCGATGTACTTGCCCTGCTCACCGGCGGGCCAGTGGATCAGGTACAGGTCGACGTAGCCGAGACCGAGTTCCTCGACACTCTTGCGGCAGGCGTCCTGCGCACTCTTGAAACCCTGGTCGCGGACGTCGAGCTTGCTGGTGACGAAGATCTCCTCGCGGGGCACCCCGGACTTGCGTACCGCGCGGCCGACGGCGGCCTCGTTGCCGTACGCGGCGGCGGTGTCGATCAGTCGGTAACCGGCCGACAGCGCCGCCAGCACCGCCTGCTCGGCGTCGGCCTCGGACAGCTCGCCGACGCCGATGCCGAGCACCGGCATGGTGTTGTCGTCGTTGAGCGTGACCGTCGGAATGGACGAGGAGGTCATGTCACCTACCCTGTGAACTCGAAATTTCTCGGGTCGGGACCCAGGCGAGTGCCATCGCCGAGCGACGAGATCGACGCCATGTCCTGCTCGCTCAACTCGAAGTCGAACACGTCGAAGTTGCTCACAATCCGCTCGGGGGTCACCGATTTCGGGATGACTATATTGCCGAGTTGGATATGCCACCTAATCAGTACCTGCGCCGGGGTGCGTCCGTGCGCCTCCGCGACTGAGGTGACGGTCGGATTCGCCAGCAGCGATCCCTGCCCCAGCGGGCTCCACGCCTCGGTGGCGATGCCCAGTTCGGCGTGTACCTCACGCAGCTCCTGCTGCTGAAGCAGCGGGTGCAGCTCGATCTGGTTGACGGCGGGCACGACGCCGGTGGCGTCGATCAGCGTGCGCAGGTGTTCGGGCTCGAAGTTGCTCACCCCGATCGAGCGGATCCGGCCCTGGTCACGCAGGTAGGCGAACGCCTTGAAGGTGTCGACGTACTTGTTGGTCTTCGGCATCGGCCAGTGCACCAGATACAGATCGAGATACTCCAGGCCCAGCCGCTCCATGCTCTTGTCGAACGCGGCCAGCGTGCTATCATAACCCTGGTCGGCGTTCCACAGCTTGGTCGTGATGTAGACGTCCTCGCGGCGCAGACCCGACTTGGCCAGCGCCTGCCCGACCTCGCGTTCGTTCTGGTAGGCGGCGGCGGTGTCGATGTGCCGGTAGCCCGCCTCCAGCGCCGTGGCAACCGCGCGCTCGGTGGCCTCCGGCGGCGTCTGCCAAACTCCGAGTCCAACCTGGGGGATCGCATTACCGTCATTCAGCGTGATCAAGGGAGATGCCATGACTGCGAGTCTGCCAGCTGACGGCGCGTACAGCCCGGGACGCAAGGAGGCGCTCGTCACCGCGATGGCGGGTGTCACCCTGCGCGCGTTGCCGCGCATCCCCGACCCGGTGAAACGCCTGCTGCTGGCGGGCCGCACGGTGACGGTGGACGGCAACACCCTCGACACCACGGTGCAGCTGATGCTCGCCGGGCAGAAGCTGGTCGGGATCGACGGTGGCACCAACAACGTGGCGGCGGCGCGGGCGCAGCTGCGCGACCTGTCCGGCGGGTTCCGGCAGGCGATCCCGGTGGCCGCGGTGAGAGATCTCACCGTGACCGGCGGGGACGGTGAGATCCCGGCCCGCCACTACGTTCCGCCCACATCCACCGCCGACACGGCCGCCCCGCTGCTGGTGTTCTTCCACGGCGGCGGCTTCGTGATCGGCGACCTCGACAGCCACGACGACCTGTGCCGGCTGATCTGCCGCGACGCCGGGGTGCACGTGCTGTCGGTCGACTACCGGCTGGCCCCCGAGCACAAGGCGCCCGCCGCCGCCGACGACGGGTTCGCCGCCTACCGCTGGGCGCGCGAGCACGCCGCCGAACTCGGTGCCGACCCGGACCGCGTCGCGGTCGGCGGGGACAGCGCCGGCGGCAACATCGCCGCCGTCGTCGCCCAGCGCGCCCGCGCCGAAGGAGTGCCGCAACCGGCGCTGCAACTGCTCATCTACCCGTGGACCAACCCCAGCGGCGAGACCCGGTCGCAGACCCTGTTCGCCTCCGGCTACTTCCTGACGAAGGCCGACATCGAGTGGTTCGCCGACAAGTACGTCACCGGTGCGTCGGTGCAGATCACCGATCCGGTCGTGTCACCGCTGCTGGCCGACGACCTGTCCGGGCTCGCGCCTGCACTGGTGCTGACCGGCGGCTTCGACCCACTGCGCGACGAGGGCGTGGCCTACGCCGAGGCACTGCGCGCCGCCGGGGTGGCCGTCGACCTGCGGCAGGCCGGTGCGCTGATCCACGGCTTCGCCAACATGTTCCCGATCGGGGGCGGTTGCGCGGCCGCGGTCGCCGACATGATCAGCGCGCTGCGCACCCGTCTGCGCGGCGTCTGACGGGCCGCGAAAACGCCGCCGGTACGCTTGTCCCCGTGGCCTCGAAACCGAAGAAGACCCCGAAGTACGACCTGAAGGCGGCCGACAAGAAACGCAATCTGGCCGTACAGATCGGGTTGACCGCGATCGTCGTGATCTTCGCCGTCGCGCTGGTGCTCTACATCGTCATGACCAAGGAGGACAAGCCCGGCGAGGGTGAGGCCAAGCCGATCCGGGTGGCGTCCAGCGACGTCATCACCGGTGACGACGGCGAGCCCAAGGCCGTGCTGTCGCTCTACGAGGACTTCCTGTGCCCGGCGTGCGGCAACTTCGAGAAGGCCTTCGGCCCGACGATCAACCGGCTGATCGACAGCGGCGCCGTGGCGGCCGACTACTACATGGTCTCGATCCTGGACCGGGCCGGCCAGGGGTACTCGACCCGCGCCGCGAACGCCGCCTACTGCGTGGCCGAAGCCGACACCGAGGCGTTCCGCCGCTTCCACGCCGCGCTGTACGCCCAGCAGCCGCCCGAGGGCGTCGGCCCGTTCCCGGACGAGGCCCGGCTGACCGAGGTGGCGCGCCAGGCCGGCGTCGTCGGCGACGTCCCGAACTGCATCGAGAAGGGCCGCTACGACGACATGGTCAAGGGCATGGCCAAGGCGACCGAGGTCAAGGCCACCCCGACCATCCGCATCAACGGCAAGGACTACAAGCCGACGACCCCCGACGCGCTGATCGACGAGATCAGGAGCATCGTCGGTGACCTGCCCGTGCTCGACGCCGGTGCGCCGCCGCCGAATCCGGATCCGACGACCCCGGCGCCCGCTCCCGCTCCCGCTCCATGAGCGTGAGCGCGCCAGGGGAGGTGTCCCCGGCCGAGCCGGACAGCCCCGAGCACGGTGGGGTGCACGTCGGGAGGCTGAGCGCGCTGTGGGTCCTGATCGCCGGCGTGGTGGGCCTCTCGTCGGCGCTGGCGCTGACCATCGAGAAGGTCGAGCTGCTCAAGAACCCGGCCTACGTGCCGACGTGCAGCCTCAACCCGGTGCTGTCCTGCGGTTCGGTGATGGTCACCCCGCAGGCCGCCGTGTTCGGTTTCCCGAACTCGCTGATCGGCATCGTGTCGTTCACCGTCGTGCTGGTGACCGGGGTGCTCGCGGTGGCCCGGGTTCAGCTGCCCCGCTGGTACTGGGCCGGGCTGGCGGTCGGCACGCTGCTGGGCACGGTGTTCGTGCACTGGCTGATCTACCAGAGCGTGTTCACCATCGGCGCGCTGTGCCTGTACTGCATGGTGGTGTGGTCGATGACCATCCCGCTGCTGGTCGTGGTGACGACGATCGCGGTGCAGCCGCAGCGCGGCAACGCCGTGCTGCGCGGGCTGCACACCTGGCGCTGGTCGATCGTGGCGCTGTGGTTCACCGCGGTGATCCTGTTGTGCCTGGTGCGGTTCTGGAGTTACTGGTCCACTCTGCTCTGAGGAT
>NZ_JAEKMI010000113.1 GCF_020217485.1 Mycobacterium sp. WUMAC-067
GCCTAGTACCGAGTCAGCCTTGATCGACACGACCGACTGATCACCAAGTCGGACTTTACGATCAAGGTTGAAGCCGACCCGGGCCAAGCGGTGTGTTAACTCGACCGAGGTGACATGTCCAACGACGTAGCCCATGATTTGCACGTCGTCGCCTCGCTTGATACCCGCAGCATTAACGAAATAGGCCTCACAACTCTTGCCGCGCGGCCATAACGGAAGTTGCCAGTACCCGATCGAGATGAGCAGCACACTGACAATCACCGTGATGCCGATCGTGCCGGTGCGCAACGCATCACGCTGGCCTCGATTTTCACTTGGCAAACGCGCACCTCCCTTTGCTCGGGTCGGGAGGACCGCCGGCGGGAATAATGATGTCGCTGCCCGCGGGCCCGTTGATCTTGATCTTGAGCGAGCAGTAATAGAAGCTGAAAAAGGATCCGTAGGCGCCCAACGAGGTCAATCGCTTGTAGTCCTCCGGCAACGGGTCTAGCACGTCATTGATGTCCTTTTTGCGCCGGTCCAATTCGGTTGATAGCGGACCCAATTCATTGATAACAGCCTGCAGCGGCCGCCGAGAGCCGGACAGCATCTCGCTCAGGTCGGTTTCTGCCGATGCCAGGGGCCCAATGGCTCCCGCGATAGGTTCTCGGCCTGCAGCGAGAGTGCTTACCAACTTCTGAAGCTGGTCGACGCTGGCGCCTAACTGGCTGGTCTTGGAGTCCACGGTGCCGAGCACCTGATTCAGATTGTCGATGACCTCACCGACCAATTGATCACGCGCCGCGAGGTTTTGAGTGAATGAGCTGGTACTGGACAGCAGGTCAGCAAGCGTTCCACCTTGGCCCTGCAGCACCGCGAGGATAGCGTTGCTGATCTCGTTCACCTTGCGCCCGTCGAGTCCTTTGAGGACGGGTTTAAGCCCGCCCAGCAATGCATCGAGATCGAGAGCCGGTTCGGTGTGCTCACGTCGAATGGTCCCCCCGGGAGGTAATTTCCTGAGCTCGCCCGGTCCAGCCGCGATCTCGAGGTAACGATTGCCCACCAAATCTTGGTAACGGACCAAGGCACGGGTCGACGTGAAAAGTTGATAGCGTTTGTCAACATCAAAAGTTACGCTGACATAGTGCTCGTGTAGTTCGATCGCTCTCACGCGGCCGACGACGATCCCCGAAATACGCACATCCTGTCCGCTTGCTAACCGCGATATCGACGTGAAATCGGCGTGATACTCTTCCGTCGAAGAAAATCTGAATTGCCCGAACGTGACTGTGAGAAGGCCGAGAACGAGCAACATCGCTACGACGAAGATCGCCACTTTTGCTTTCAGATGTCGCGTCCTCATCATCAGTAGTCGTCACGCTCTGCGAAGGAACCATGGAAGAGGAACTGCAGGGTTGACGGTGCGTCGATCTGCATTTCGGTGTTGGGCTGATACGGAACGTAGGCGTTATCAGTCACCAGAAACGGTGTCTTGTACCAAGAGCCGCTGCCCTGCTTGGTCGGCAAGTTGGGCAGCCCGCGACAGTTCGGACCGCCGGAAGCATTGACGATCGGCAGGCTTTCAGGATAGGTGTAGCTCGGCGCCCCGGGAAGCACTGCCGCGCTGACAAAAAGGGACGCTTTTGTGACCCCGAGATAGGGTCCAAATCGTCCTATCGCGTCGGACAACGCGGTGAGCAGACAGCCGTACTCCGGTGAGTAGTCGTGGAGAACATTTAGCGGCGCCCGAAAACGTTGTATTGCAGCGATGTAGGAGTCGGCGGCCGGTGCCAGTGTCTGCTCGCCCTCGTCGGCCACCCCCGCGGCCGCCAAAAGCGACTCCGTCAGATCTTTCTGCTGGCGCACGATGGTGTTGCTGATCGTGGGAACGTTATCCATCGTCGTGACGAGAGCGGGCGCGGCGTCAGCGTAAACGTTGGCAGTGTAAGCCGCACGATCAAGGTCGGATTGCAGCGCGCCCATTCGCGGATTGACCTTGGCCAAAAGGGAATTCAGGTCAGTGGTCAACGCACCTAAGTTGTTTCCGTTGTCGCGTAATCCTTCACCGAGTGCCGCCAGTGTCGCATTCAGTGCCACCGGATCGATCTTGTGGAGAGTGTTGAGCAGCGTCTCGAACAACGAATTGACTTCTACCGCCACCGCAGCCGCCGTGAACCGCGCTCCCGCCGCCACCGCGCCGGCCGCGGGGTGGGCAGGTTCAAGAAACTCCACGGACTTGGCGCCGAATACCGTTGTGCTGGCTATGCGGACCGTCGAATTCGAAGGGATGAACGCTAGCTGGTCACGGCGAACAGCAAGGATGAGCTCGGCGTGTTCGCCGTCATATCGGATGCCCGTCACCTTGCCGACCTGAACACCCAAATACTTGACCTTTGCATCGCGTTCCATGACCAGCCCCGCCCGGGGCGCAGTCACGGTAACCATTGCGACGTCAGTGAATGCGTCACTGTAAGCCAAGTACGTAAACACGCAATAGGCTGACAGTGCCGCAGCGGCAATTACCGCAGCGACCCGGGTCGCACGACGTCGACGCTTTTCTTGCAGCACTGCACCCCCCGTCAATTCCTCATCGCGCGACAGGCCTGGCCGCCATCGGCCGTCTGCGGTTGGGCCCCGATCAAGCACGAATACCGATCGCAGGCCATCGAGCGTTTCACACCTGACGCCTCAGATCAGTTATTGGCCTTTCAGTAATCTCAGTTCGATCGCACCCCTAGGGTGGTCTCGAAAACATCTGTAGCAGACCAAATTTCGTTATGCCATCGACGAAACACAGTATTGATTCGCCCTCCGCGGCCAACAGGAGGAATCGTGCTCCCGCGACCTGTGCGTGGGCGGATCGAGGGCGACAGTGGTGTCAGGTCTGAGCGTGACCACATGATTGCGCCTATCCGTGGGTCGACTGTGTTAGCGTCAACAGATACTTCATATTATGAAGTTAATCTGTGTGTGTCAACGGAGGTGTTGAATGAAGCGAGCACGGGCGACGAAGGATCTCGCCGCGCCGGAGCCAGCCGACTATGTCGTCGTGGGGTCCGGTAGCGCAGGGGCGATCGTCGCCCGGCGCCTCGCCGACACCGGCGCCGAGGTCACCCTGATCGAGTCGGGACGCCAGCGGCGCGGCCCGCTGGTCACGGTCCCGGGCATGTGTGGGGCCATTCACGCGGCTACGGCCTTGCAGCGGTTGGTCACCTGGCCGGCGTATAGCGTCCCGCAACGACATATGAAGGGCCGCAAGCTTCCCCAGTCTCACGCCCGGATACTCGGCGGCGACAGCGTGATCAACGGGATGGCGTTTGTACGCGGAAACCGGCAGAACTACGACGACTGGGCGGCGGACGGGGCAAAGGGCTGGGGGTTCTCCGAAGTGCTGCCCTCCTTCCGGCGAATGGAGAGTTTCGAGGACGGTCCCAGCGATCTGCGCGGCGGATACGGCCCGATTGCGGTGGAACGGGCCACCGGCCTGGCGAGTGTCACCAAAAGCTACATGGTCGCGCTGGCGGCGACCGCCGGCGTCGGGATGAACGACGACTACAACGGTGCGCAGCAGGCCGGAGTGGCGCCGCTTCAGCAGAGCGCGGGCGCCGGCCGGAGAGTGGGCACCGATCGTGGATACCTATGGGACGCTCCGCCGAATCTGCGGGTGCTCACCGGCGCAACCGCGACCCGGGTGATAGTGGAAAACGGTCGGGCGGTGGGAGTGGAGTTAGTCACGGGCCGCAACCGGCGACCGACAGCTCCTGCGCACGCGGGCAGCGAGGTGATCGTCAGTGCCGGATCGTTCGGTTCGCCGCGACTGCTGATGCTCTCCGGCGTCGGCCCTGCAGCCCACTTGCGTGAGCATGGAATCACCGTGATAGCCGACCTGCCGGTCGGTGACAACCTGCACGATCATCTGTTCGTGCCGATGTGCTACCGGGCATCCGGCGGGCGAAGTTCCTCGCCACTGAGTTTCGCCGGAGCGGCGGTCCGCGAATGCGTGCGTCCACGCTCAACGTATCTGGCGCATACCCTGTTTGAGGCCGTGGGCTTCGTCGGCAGCGGAGTGCGGGGCACCGACGTCCCGGACTTGCAGATGTTCATCCTACCGATGGGCTATCCCGAGAATCAGGACAGGCCGGGTCTGCACTTGGCCGCCGATTCGTCA
>NZ_JAEKMI010000114.1 GCF_020217485.1 Mycobacterium sp. WUMAC-067
ATTATCTTGAGCCGCTGGCCTATTCGGGGCTTTGACCTGCGGTGTTTCGTTGTGGACGTTGTCGTCGACGTTTGAGGTGGGGTCATGGGGGAGGCCTTTCAGCAGGGACCGATCGTTATCGAGCTGAGACGTTTCCGGGGGGTGCGGGTTGACGTGGTTTCGGATGCGGTGCGCTGCTGGCCGAGTGCTCGGGCGAGTTGGTCTCGGAGCGTGCGGTTCTCCTCGGCCAATTTCCGGTTGCGCTGGTTGGCGGCTTCGAGCCTGCGTAGCAGTGAGGCGTCCGAGGTTCGTTGCCGCGCGGGGACCGGTGTCGCGGGTGCTCGACGGTGGGCAGCGCGAAGCCGTTCGATCTCAGCTCGGACGTCGGATTGCGCGTAGAGCCAGGACCGAGACACCGCCGCTGCTTGAGCCACGGCCTCGAAGGTGACCGGGCGCCCTTCGGCGTCGAGGGTCCTCAATGCCTGGATCGCCTTGGCTCGGGTGAGTTCGTGGCGTTGTCGGGCGGCGACGATGAGGTGCCGGGTGTTGTCAGCCCGCATCAGCAGAATCCAATTCCTCTGAACCGGAGTCGGTTTCGAGTGTGGTGATGATGGTGTCGAGGTTTCCCAGGACTTGTTGGTTCATCTCGACGAGGCGTAACTGACCGCGCGCCTCGGCAGCGGAGATGATCTGCAGGACTTGCTGACGGTGTTCGTGGTGTTGCGGCAGGAACTCGGGCGTAGTCACGAACATCGGACATGTCAGACAAGCATTGGCATGCGGGCAGGTCTTTTGAACTGGCAGCCCGCAGAAGCCGTTGGGCAATGCTTGGGTCACGCGCCCGAGCCGTTGCTTGGCCCAGTTCGCTTCGGCCAGTGGGCCGTCGGGGTCGATCGCAACGGTTTGGCCCCTGGCATCGACCTTGCGGGCGGACTCCCAGTGCCGGCGGACGGTGGTGTCGTGAAGGCGGGCGTAGTGAGCTGTCATCTCACCGCTGGAGTGATCGAGTAACACCCGTACGACTTCTTGCGGCACGTCCCGGTTGATCAACCGTGTTCCAAAGGTGTGCCGCCATTGGTGCGGAGTCAGATGCACTGGACGGCCGTGCTCGTCGCGGATCTCGCAGCGCGCCAGCCAGTCCCGTAGCTGGCCGCGGTAGGAGGGCGTAGTCAGCGGCCGGCGGCCGTCTGGGTTCATCTTCGGAGCGGCGAACAGCCAGGGGCTGCCGTTGGTCCAGCGGCGCAGGATCCGCTGTTGTTGCTCGGCGATGGCCTGCTCGACTTCCTCGTCGATCGGGACGAGAGCTTCGCGTTTCATCTTGCCGTTGGTGTAGCGCAGATAGGGAGCTCCGTCGCCGCCACGGATGACGCAGTCGAAGGCGATCTTGGTGGCGTCACCGACGCGCAGTCCGCAGCGCATCAGGATGATCGTGAGCAGCCGACTCTCGGGGTTGTTCCATCCGTCGAGGTTCGCGGGCTGTTCGACCTGGGCCATGATGTGCTCGGCCAGCCCGCGGGGCAGGCGTTTCGCGGGTTTGGGGAAGTCGTCGGGATAGAACGCGGCACTCGCGGGCAGGTCGTGGTCCCACTCGTGGCGGCGGATCGCGTCGAGGAACGCACCGAGCGAGCTGATGTCGCGGCTGCGGGAGTGCAGTGCCCGGGGGTCGGTGGACAGGTCGGCCAGGTAGCGCTCCAATACCGCGCGGTTGATGCCGGCCAGGCTGGTGATGTCGACCGGCGGGGACGCCAAGAAGCCGGCCAAACGCGTCACCGCCTGGACGTCGATGTAGGTCTGGTTGGGGCTGCGTCCGATGCTTAACCGCCAGCGGGCGAACCGCTTGGCCAGATCCCGCAGCCACGGTTGCGCAATGCCGTCGAAGCGCAGCCGCTTGCGGCCCTCGACGCCGAGCCGGTGCAGCTCCCACACGTCGCGCGGGAACTCGGCCTCCCACCCGCTGCCGCAGTGCAGGTCCTCCAGACAGCGATAGGCGTAACGCAGAAACGCCAGCTGTCCGTTCTGGCCGTGTTGCGCAGCGTGGTTGGCGTCGAAGAACTCGATCCAACGTGCCATCGGCCAGTCCAGCAGCGAGGCCACCCCACTGGCGGCCGTGAGTGCGATGACAGGACGCGCGACGGCAGCGGGAGTCTTGACCTGGCGTTCATCGTGCCGGCACTGCAGCGCGTACTGCATCTCCAATTTGAGCTGTCGGCGATCACCGAACGGTCGGAAGTCGAACCGGTCGTCGCCATAGGACTCGCAGAGCACGATGAACTCGTCGATGTCGGGACATCCCACCGCTGCCCATCGGGACCGATGATTGACGCAGAACGGCGACCGTCCCTGCGTCCATAGCGTGCAATAGGACAACGCGCAGACGGGATGATCGGGATCATCCACCGGAGCAACGGCAGCCAGCCATACGTCTCGGTCGGCGATGCCGGACCGTTCCCAAAACCCTTGGTGGCGTGGGCATAAACCCCGGCGAGCACCTCCGTACCGGCAGCCCTGGACGGCGCAGACCGTGAGCTCTTTGCGCCCGAGCCCTTCCGGTGCTGCAGTCGTGGCGAACACGTCGATGTCCGGGCGGCCTTCTTGCTGCCAACCGACGTAGTGGCCTTTGCAGAGCCCGCGGGTGCGCGGTTGGCGCACGCAGCCCGGCACCCGGCACGGCGCGGTGTCGAACACCAGCGCACCACGCTCGGGAACGAGGATGTCCACCCGGAACTCCGGTCGAACCGCGGCCACCAGCTTGCGCAGCAAGCCCGGAGCCGCAGCCGACGGTAGCGGCGGGACTGCCGCGGTCACCACTGCACCTCCTGCCCGGTCAGGAAGCCGGCCGCCTCCAGAGCCCGGCGGGCGTCCTCGACGGACAGATGCCCGTAAATGTCCATCGTGGTCGCGATCGAGGAGTGTCCCAGCAGCGTGCTGACGACCTCGATCGGGGTGTTCTGGCGGAGCAAACGCGTGGCGTAGGTGTGCCGATACCAGTGGGGATCGAAGTCGATGCCGGTGCTCCGGCGCAGCCGCAACACCAGGTCGTAGACCGCGGGATAGCCCCACGGGTGCCCGAACGGTTCGCCCCAGAGGTTGACGAACACGTAGTCGGAGTCCAGATCGCCGTATTCGTCGTGCAGGTAGTCGGCGTAGAGGCGGATGAGCTGCGGGCTGATCGGGATGGTGCGCGGTGTCGCCGACTTGGCGCGCGCCCTGTTGTCGTTGGATCGCGGCGCGACCGTCAACTCACCCTCGGCAGCGGCCACGTCCTCGTGACGCAGACCTAGCGCTTCACCAATCCGAATCCCTGTGTCCCACAACAACGCCCACAACAAGCGATCCCGCAGGTGGATGCAGGCATCTAGGATCGCCTGCACCTGACCGGCGGTCAGAATGGTCGGATGCTGACGCGGGGTCCGGAGCTTGATCGTGCGCCGCCGCTCCGGCTGGCCGCTGCTCAGGTGGTAGAGGAACGGCTTCCATCCCGAGCGCCGGCGCCGACCTGGGTGCAGTTCAGTGACCAAGTCGCCGAGGTCGACTCCGTGCCGGGCGTGAAACGTGTAGAGGCCGCTGATCGCCGCCAGCTTCCGGTTGACGGTTCCCGCAGAGCAGTGATGCTCAGCCGAGGGCAACAGCACCACTGCGCCAGCCCGGCCAGCCGGCGGCAGCCGCAGCCAGGACACGAACTCCCCGAGATCCTCCAATCGGACCTCGCGCCAGTTCAGGCTGCGAGCGTCGAGGAAGACGAACCAGTCCTTCAGGTCGTGCGCATAGGCCTTGACCGTGTTCGGGGACCGCTCGATGTCGGTCAGATAGGCCAGGTAGCGCTCGATTGGCTCCACCGAGCCGCCTCCGTCGCCGAGGACCGTCCAGGATTCAAGCGACGAAGTGGGCATCAGTACCCGTTGCACAAGCATCAAACCTCCGTGGAATCTGCGTGATGGACCGCTGCAGATAACCACCTCCGCCACGAAGATCGCCGCCAACGCCACGTGCGTGTTGCACGTCGTGGACACCCCTGTGCGGGCTCGAGAGAAC
>NZ_JAEKMI010000115.1 GCF_020217485.1 Mycobacterium sp. WUMAC-067
TCAACACCTCACACCTCTGCCGCGTGGACCGGCCCTAAGTCATTACGTCACGATCGGCGGTGCCCTTGCCGCCGCGAGTGTCCTCACGGGCAAGACACTGCGAAAAGACCGCGCTTCGGCTCCATCACCGCGAATCGTGCGTCGGGCACGGCCACTCGGATGTCGGTGGAGCTCAACATCTCGAATCCGCCCGCCACGCAAGTGCCGTTGACCGCGGCGATGATCGGCTTGTACACGGGGAAGCGATGCAGGACGGCGTGGATTGCGTCGAGCTTGTCCAGAGAAGAATCCGGTTATTTCCGCCTGCATCCTGCGAGTCCGAGGCGGTCGGCGGCATCTCGCTGCCAGATGTCAAGACCCGGGTGTGTGCCAAGTGATAGGTCGACGGTTCGGCGTGTTCGTTGGTCGCCTGTCTACCGGATGGTCATGAGGCGTTCGGTCGGCCCGGTGCCTGTAGGTGAGGGCGGGGTGGCAGCCGCGGTGTTTCTGTGGGACGGTGCGGCGCTCGATTCGATGCGGCTGCGGCCGGTGCTCATTGCGGCGATCCCCTCTTCGGGTGCGTTTCAGTAGATCTGCATATCAGTACGCGGATCAATGAGGGGTCCTGCACTTGGGCCCAAGGTGAGGCGCGGCACCCCTCGCGCGTCGTCGGCGATGAGTTGCCGGCGGGCGTCTGCTGAGGCCCTGTGTTGGGGACGGTCTAGGTGCACGCGGCGAGGTGTGACTGCTGATCGGACTACGCAGGGAGCGATTTTTGGCCAACAGCGATACTGAATTCTAGGAAGAAAGGTTTCTGCAGATATCGGGCACCAACCGAGTAAGTCTAGTTTGCTGGCACCTTGAAACTCTGATAATCGTAATCAAGTCAGACTCTGGCCTGAATGATTCACGTTGTGCTCGATATCAGTAAGTACGCAGACGCGAATTGGCGCATGTCAGTACACCAGTACATGGTTGTTGAACTGCTGCAATATACGATTGTAGGTGTGGAAGTCAGTGTCTACTGAAACACTGAATTTATGAATATGAATCACTTTGCAAACAAGGTAGCCCAATTGGCTTGACGCTCACTTTCTGTAGTAGCTAAGCTGCATTGCATAGCCAAAGTTCATACAGCTGGTGGCATTGCTATCACCAGTTGTGGGAATCCAGTTGTGGGAATGGAGGTGAGCCCCATTACCACCTAAGTGACTGTGCAACGCACGACAAGTGCGCCGATCATAACGCGATCATCTAATGATCCATGAATTCGGAGGGGAACATGACTTGCAAGACACGACGCCGCGGTATCACGATCAAGCTCGGCATGGCCGCAGGTGCAGCTTTGGCCGCCGGGCTCATCCCGATAGCCAGCGCGGGCGCTGCCTGGGCGGATGAGCCAGACCCAGGGATCACAGTTGGGGGCGGCGGGTCTGGTGGAGTGTCCACCCCGATCGGTGGGGGCAGGGCGTCGACCGGCGGGTCCGGTGCTTTCAACGACAATGGCGGCGGCTTCGGTACTGGCACGTCGGGCGGTTTGACCGGTCCGGGCGGCGCTGGGAGCGGCGCTTCCACCGGCGCGGGCGGTGGTTTCACCCTGCCGGGATTGCCGGGATTTTGAGGTAGGCACCGCAGCGGGAATCGACATTTGACTGGCGTGGCCGCTAGCCGCGCAGCAACGGATGTCGACATGCGGGGCAAGCGGATGACGCACCCCGAAGCCTCGGGAGAGGACGTTTGCTTGGTGATTGGGACCGGTCGCCCGAGTCGCGCACATCGTGGCCGGGCGACCGCTCGTCGGCGGGTATGACGGTCGGCTGCCGAACACGCCTGGCGCCTGAAGCGGCCACCCATGATGCCGAGCATGAAGTGTTGGTGCGCGCGCCCAGTCGCAAAGTTCGTGATTGAGGCGTGACGGGCGGTCCACCACGCAACGCACGATGTCTTGCGGTCACCATCTTCCACCATCTTCGAGCCAGCGCCCGTTCACATCCGGCCACCAGGTCGGCAACGGGTCGCGGCGGGCAAGGCGGGCGGTTCATCGCGCTGCGCGGCGCACCAGACAGCGCGGTCGCCTGGCGTTTCTGCCGCGCGCTCGCAACGCCGTGCTGCGCCGCTTCATCGAGGCTGCAGTGCGCTTCATCGCGTCGATGAGGTCCTTGGCCTCGCCGATCGATTCCAAAATGGCCACCCGAGCTTGGCCGGCCTCCTTAGTCAGTGGTGTGCCCAGGAGCTGCCAGTCCGAGCGCAGCCAGTCGCGCGCCGCGCTGAGCGCTGATCTCACTTCGTCGATGCAGGCGCGGGCGTTCTCGAATAGTTCGGGACGAGTTGGCAGGTCAGCCATGGGTTGTCCTTTGCGGCGGGTTGTAGCGGGAAGCCGTGGGAGTGACGGCCGGCGAGGTTTTCACCAGCCGGCGTAGGCAAGGGGCAGGTCGGCGATGACTTGTCGGCGTGATTCGTCGAGGCTGGCAGCAATGTCGCTGAGGCCATTTGCGCCAAGTGATCGCAAGAGTTCGCCGCCGGGCTCAGAGTTGTAAAAGCTCACCATCGCCGCAAGGAACATCGCTTCGCCCGAGGACAGCCATCCGATAGCTGATCGGATCTCGTCGACCCTCGGCGAGAGATCCCACTTGCTGGTCGCGCTGTCCGGGGAAGTCTGGCCGTCGGCGAACCATCGGGGACCGGCGATCTCTACACCGCGCTGCCACGCTTGAAAAACGGTCTCATCATAGAAACGTGCTGACATGTGTTCTCCTCCTGAGCCGTTCATGAGTTTCTTCCAGGTGTGACAATCGTTATCCCGAGGGCACGGGCGGCGTCGCTGAGTCGACTGTCATAGGCGACCATGGCGGTCAATGGTGCTGTGGATGCGGCGATTTGAGCGGTGGCCAGGTGTATCGCATCGAGCGAGCGCAGCGCCGGATCGGGGTAGGCGGCCGCGGTGGCGCGGATGACCTGGTCGATTTCGAACCGATCCAGTCTGGCCAGCACAGAGGGGACAGCAGATAAGCCATTTGGGGCGACTGCGCGGATGGCTCTGGGGAGCTCCACTTCAGCCAAGGCAGATGTTATCCAACGTGTTTCGGTGCGTTCATCGAGCCAGTCAGCTAGAGCATCAGATTCGACTTCGATCCGGATCAGCTTGACCAGAGCCGAGGTATCCAGGTAGATCACCGGCTAATACCTTTCCTCGGCGCGCAGACGTTGCAATAGCGCGCCGGCGTCGAGATTGTCGTGCATCGGAACGGTCGGCCGCGGGGCTGGGCCGGCCAGCGTCGCCGGTTGCACTCTGCCGGCAGTGATCAACGCATCCAGTGGGCCGGCGGTAGCGGGGATTATTCGGGCGATGACTTCCCCGCGCTCAGTAAGCGTGATCTCTTCGCCACGCTTGACGCGGGCCAAGACCTTTGCCGTCTCTTGGTTGAGCATTCGGAGAGGTACTTCACTCATACCAATAATGTACTACATAGTTGTACTACATGCTATGGTGGCGCAACTGGTTCGGAGCGCCGGCGGCCCATGTCCACACGCCCGCCCCCGAGAATCAACCTATCGACGAAGCCGTTCAGGAACTCCGCGCCGGCCTCGTCGTCAGGCTCGCGGCCATCGGTGCTCACAAAGGGACCTATCCGTCTCTAGCTGCCTTGTCAGCTCAATTCTCACAGGTGGGGCAGAGATATGCGACGGTCAGCGCGTGGTTATACGGCCGAGCCATTCGCTTGATGCCGGCGGTCTGCGGGCGGTGCCGCTCAGTCAGTGCCGTCGTCCCGACCATTGGTGGCGCCAGCCACTCGGCCAACCTAGCCTTGACCTGCTCCGCCTGCTCCCGACTGTGGCACATGTCGTTTGCCATCTTTCCGAGTGTTACGCGGCAGGGGAGAA
>NZ_JAEKMI010000116.1 GCF_020217485.1 Mycobacterium sp. WUMAC-067
ATCGGCAAAGCGTTGTTCCCATTGATCAAACTCGCTCACAGGTTCATCTGAACCAACTGCCAGCCGAAATAGTCTGTCAAACAAATCATCTCGCGCGTGAGTTGGGAGTGTATCGGAGAGGGGAATACAGGCTTGCGCGAAGCGGGAGCGATTACGCTCACTGTCATTCTCGTCCAGGGCGTGATCAAAAAAGTGCCGGGCTAATGCGATCTGACGATCAGCAGGCAGGCACGTCGCGATCGTAGCTATGTCTGTCTTCCCTGCTATCTGTGACACGTGGCCAGCGCCGTATGTCGGCGGAGCCGCAAGTTCTCGCGCTACCAATGACTCGGCTGCCTCGATGACTTCGTTGGAGTGGTTCCCGAGGCGCACCAACACCTCCGTGGCGTTACGTACTCTCGCAATTCCCTCGATCTCGTACGGTCCAACCAAGGTCTGCAAGCGTCCCTCAATTAGTCGCAGTACTGGTTCCAAGGTGTCGAAGTGACGGATGAGCTCGGCAGCGATGTCGTCAGCGACCTCAAACGCCAACGCCACGCGCTCTGCAACCTGCTCGCGCTTGTCAGGGTGCCCCGCACAAAGACCAACGAGGATGCCAGCGATTTGATCGTCGGCATGCGTGTACTGGTATCGCTCCCGCGGAAGGAGTCCGTCGATGTCCGAAAAAATTTGATCCACAAGCCCATTAGGCAATCTTGCGGCAAGCCCAGCCAGCAACTTGTACGCCTCAAGCCATACATCCGCACCGAAGGGTCGGCCATCGTGTTGAACGGCTTCGGCTAATGCTGACGTAGCCCAGTCGCTCACCAAATCGTCTGGAATAAGGTCGGCTTGGCCCGCCGCGGCGCCGAAGGCTGCTGCACGGCTCTGGAATTGAAGTGCTCGCGTTGCGCTGCGGCAGTCGAAGTAGGTGGCAAGCTTCGCTGCGGTTTCGCGGCAGTCGCGGGCGCTACCGGCGATGATGTAATGGCCTACTGCGCCGTCGAGGTGCCCAGATTGTTGGTACATCCGCCCCATCAGGAGGTGCGCGTTGATCTCGTCTACCAGGCGAGCGGATGCGACGCTATCGCGCAGGTAACGTCGTAGTTCGGCGCGCGCGGCACGAGGACGCTTTTTTCCGATGACGGCTTCCAATAGGTCTTGCATCGCTGCGGCTTCCGGATCATAAGCCTGGACGCGGAGCGCACCATGCCCAGACCCGCTGATGGCTCGGCTCTGCTGCCGCAGACTTTGCATTTCGGTGATATTCACGACGCTCGCACGCGAGTGCACCGTGATTATCGAGCGGCACCAGGCAGCGGCGTCATCCCAGACTCGTGCTCGGCACCCGCGCTCGATCCCGAATCGGAACTCGGCAGCAGCTGCCGTCGACTGGTCTTGCCAGAACAGATAGCGCCCTCGCCGTGCGTGAATCAGCGCAGAGTCCGCGAGCGAGCAGCGGCCTGATCCGGGTGCTGCGTCACTGAGCAACTCGGCCCATAGCTCCTGATCGTTCGTAGCCTCGGCGACAACCAGATGCAACCTAACCCTCAGATCGTGCTCCGAGCACGAGTCTGCAATTTGTCGCAGCGGCTCGCTGACGTCGGCAATCAGTTGCAGTTCACCGAGCGCGAGAGCGCCTTCAGCCGCAATACAGGCCCACAGTGCTCCTGCCGGGTCGCCGGCTTCCGATGCCGCGATTGCGGCCGCGACTGCGACATCAGACGCTATATCTCCTCTGATCCAATTCGCCAGTGCCGAAACAGCACTCGCGCGGGGATTCAGCCACGCCGGGGCGCCTTCTCTTTGCGCAAGTGCACCAAACGCGGACACTGCCGAATCGACTCCGGTACCAGCGCCGGCGACTAAGTAGCCTTCAACGTACGGGAGCCACTCACTGTCAGCGGCGGTGAACTCACTGGCGTCGGTGAGCAGTTGCGCACGGCGGATGTGCAGCGGCTCGGCTAGAGGGCCGTATCCGGCACGTTCCAACTCGCTGATTACTTCAGCGAGGATCCCCGCCGCGGCCGTCGGCTCCGACGTCGCAAGCTCCTCGGCCATGAGCTGCCGGCTCGTCAGCCCTAGAGCTTCTATCGGTCCCGTGAGAAGGATGTCGGGATCGATCTCGCTACCCGTCTGAGTCGATTGCTCGATTGACTGCATCACGCGTTCAAACTGAGCATTAATGCTCTCATCGAGCCGCCGCAACCGGTAGTAGAGACCGCCGAAAGCCTCTTGTAGACCGAGAGATTCCGGGTACTCAGTCATGAGCGCCTGGGCGATGGCGAGCGAGTCGTTCGATGGTGCGGACTGGAGCACCGTACCCGCGATCATCGCCGACAACGCGTTGACGGCTTGATCATCTTGGTCCATAAGGAGGCCTTCGGCATCCTCGTCCTTCAGCAGTGTCATCAGACGCCGACGCTGCTTCCAACTGAGAACGGGTGCGTCGGGAATTTCCTTCAGCTTGATCTTCAGCTTTTTGACCAGCCGTTCGCGCACGGTCTGTTCGCCAATCATCTTCTTGACAGCCGGTGCGACGACCTTGAAAGACGAGGACAGATTGCTCACGCCCAAATCGTGGCATGGCCGCTCTTTCACAGCAGACACACCCCTTCGACAGTTTCGGCGGCAGGTTCGCGCGCCGAGACGACAAACTGCCAGACGGCTGAATCGACGACGAGCACACCCCGAAGCCGTACCGTTGCTTCCGTGGTTCAAGCGTGCGTGTTCTGCGGTGACGACGTTGACTCCCAAGGGGAACATGTTCACCCCCAGTGGTTGCTGGGACTCTGGGACGGCACGGGTCCATTCACTGCGAAAATCGATGGCAAACAACGCCTTAACAAGACGGGCGATCTGGTACACAGCGCGAAAATGTGGCGGGTGATGCTCCCCTGTTGCAAGAACTGCAACGGCGATCTCAACAGATTGTTCGAGCAACCCGCGACGAACCCCATGAGACGTCTGATCCGCGACATGCAGCCACTCGAGGATCAGGTCACAATCTCGAACGTCGCACGTTGGGCGATCAAAACACTAGCGCTAATGGCCCATCCCGACGCGAACCACAATGCGCTCCCATCTGGCCCAGAGGGGGGACCGCACGGTCCTTGGAAGCCCTACCCTCGTGGGGTTCTCGATTCGATCAAAGTTGGTGGCGTTCCGACCGATACGTCGCTGTGGTTCGCGGTTACCGACTCCGATATGCCAGGGCTGCCGGACCCAGCTTTCGACGAAGTCCTTCTGCGCCACACCAGTCGATCCGATGGGCTGGGAGGACGCGGCGGGGCGAGGACTACGGGATTCCGACTGGCAGATGGTCGCATGGCGGTGTTTCAGCTTGCCTATCACCCGTTTCACGACTTTGAGCATCGCTTCGAGCGCGACGGGCTCGTAACTCGGCTGTGGCCGGATCCACCGTCGCGCCTGGATGTCCGGAACCATCCAGTCCTCGATCACGGGACTCGACTTGCGCAGTATTTCATCGAAGACGGCTTCTCCCACGAGTTGACGTGGGAGGAACGGTCCCACGGCAGCGGACCACCGTGGAATCAGTGGTGCTAGGTTCGGACCGACCGCAGGATCGTCAGCCTCCACAGACAGCGAAATTGACCCCGCGCAACTCTTACTTGACTGAGCGTTGTGCTTGACGTTCACCCTGAGGGTTCTTGGTCGCACCACTCAAGACTTGTCACATGTATTCCGTACGATCGATTCTTCCCGCAGCGAATTCGATGAGTCGCAGCACGGATTCGCGACTGGGCAGATCACCTTCGATCAAGGAACTG
>NZ_JAEKMI010000117.1 GCF_020217485.1 Mycobacterium sp. WUMAC-067
CGGTTGTGTTTGCGTTCGGTGGCGATGCGGGTGGCGCGGTCTTGGGTGCGGGTGCGGCGGCGTTGGGGCATCATCGCGGCACGGTCGGCGCAGGGTTGGGGTCTTGGCGCCGGGGCGGGCAGTTCGGCGGTGGGTGCGCACAGGCTGGGAAACAGCAGGGCGCTGCCCGGGGTGCTCACATAAGTCTGCCCGGCCGGGGAGGTCCAGATCAGCGTGCCGTCGGGCAGTTGCTGGTCGCGCCAGCCCCAAAACGTTTTCACCAAATGATGCGTCCGGCACAAAGCCTTGAGGTTAGTGATAAGTCATGAATGTGCCCGCTTACTTTGGGCCTAGAAGGATTCGCGTTAAGGATCCGCAAACCGGGCACACGGCGAGTGCTGGTTGGATGCGCCACATCGTCACCTCATCGGAGTCCACCGCGCCACGCCAGGGCTGAGAACTCCGCACCGGGATCAGCACTGCCATCTGAGACCTCGATGTTTACCACCGCAGAACCCCGGGATGGGAGTGAGCGTGCGCGCACCATGTTGCGCAAATTCAACGGAAGCCGTCACAGTGTGGCGGTGCCGGGGCGGTTGCGCGCCGGCTATAAGATGGCCCAGTGCAAATGTTGCAGTCTATTAATGAGTTGCAGCTGGTGGTTTTGGAGCGGTCGGTGATATCGATATGCGCTGTTTGCCTACATCTCCGAGGCGTGGCGGTGTCCGATCCACCGGGGCTGACTTTGTTGTCCCGGTTGATGCAGCACTCATTCGCTGATGGGCTCAGCTATTCGGGGGCCGTGTCGGCCGTGATGGGCCATGCGGTGGGTTTGTGCCCGAGCTGCGGCGCGGACGGCTGGCTAACGGAGCCAACCTCGTGAGTAGTTTCCGTCCAGTCGGCGATCCCACCGAGCTTGCAGATGATCTGTGCTGCGCGGAGTCCACGCACGTCGGGCAGACGTCTCTGGCGCGGGACGGGGAATGGCATCGCGCCGCGCGTTGGGCGCGGCGTCTGGCCTGGGTCAGCCTGATCGCGATGCTCACCGAGGGTGTCGTGGGGCTGTGGCAGGGCCTGGCGGTCGGGTCTATCGCACTGACTGGGTGGGCGCTAAGCAGCGCGCCAGAGGGCTTGGCCAGCGCGATGGTGGCGTGGCGGTTCACCGGCTCGCGGACTCTGTCCGAGACCGCCGAACGGCGCGCCCAGCACGGTGTTGCGGTGTCGTTTTGGCTGACAGCCCCCTACATCGCCGCCGAATCTATTCGGCACCTCGCTGGTGGGCACCACGCTGAGACGTCGATGATCGGTATCGTGTTGACGGCCGCTACCTTGTTGGCGATGCCTATCCTCGGCCGGGCCAAAAAGCAACTCGCCGTCCGGCTGGGCTCGCCGGCCACCGCTGGCGAAGGTACCCAGAACTATCTTTGTGCGGCCCAGGCCGCCGCGGTGTTGGTCGGCCTGGCGGTAACTGCCCACTGGCCGGGGAGCTGGTGGTTTGATCCGGCGATCGGGCTTGCGATCGCCGCGGTCGCCGTGTGGCAAGGCATTCGAGCCTGGCGCGGCGAGGACTGTGGATGTTGAATCAGAACGACACGTCAGCGAGCACCGTCAGCCGCGGGGGGATGGGGCAGGCGGCTGCTGGTGACCTCCGCCATCGGCCGTGGTTGTGCCGGATCGCTGACCACCCCCGCCTTTGGGACTACTCCATAACTCGCGTTCACCAATGGGCCCGCTATGCGGGCACCTCCCATGTCGAACAACCATGGCGACTGGCAGTTGTGATGGCGCCAGCAGTGGCCCCCAATCCGAAATTTTATAGGTTTTCTCGGGCAGCAGCGTTGGGCGGAGGCGACTTCTCTTAACGCGGTCTTGGTAGCGTTGTGCCACCGCCTATCACCGGACAGGAAAGACATGCCGGACACGCCAACCCGTGAGACGCGCCTGCGGGCGCTGGTGCTCGGCTACAACGGGCTGCTGGCCGGGGTTGCCGGATTCATCAATTCGGTGGCGCTGCTGGTCTTGGCGTTTCCGGTGGGCAACCTGACCGCGTTGAGCACCCAGCTGGGCATGGATTCAGCCAATCCGCTGCTGTACGAGAGCTGCATGATCGCACTGATCGTAGGCGGATTTCTGGCCGGAGCCGCCGGGGCCGGCGCTGTACTGGCGCCGGTGCAAACCCACACCAGTGCGCGCCACGCCGCGGTCCTGCTCGCCGAGGCCGCGCTGCTGTTGGCCGCAGCCGGTATCGAGATTCCCGGGTTCAAGGCGCTGCTGGCTGCGGCCGCGTGCGGGCTGCAAAACGCGATGACCTCGAACTCGCCCGGGATGGCAATCCGCACAACGCACTTCACCGGCACCATCACCGACCTCGGATTGATACTGGGCCGCAGCCGCCGCCACGGGATGGACAAGTGGAAGGCCGCGGTGCTCACGACGACCGTGGTGCTATTCGTCGGCGGCGGCGCGACGGGCGCCCTCATTGGCGGCCGGTTGGGCCACAACGCACTGCTTCTTCCAGCTGCCGCCTGCCTGGCTGTCGCGATAGCCAGCCTGCTGTATAGCCGGCGGCGCAGCACCCGATTGGCCCGCGCGATATCGGCCCCCGAGCGCTCGCATCGCTCCCTTGCTGATCAGGCGACGGCGGGGTAACCGCGGAGCCCAAGCCATGCGCATTCGTATATGCGCATGCGTTTATAGTTTGTTAGTCTGGGCGGGTAAGGCATCGCCGTTGCCTGATTAGGGAGGTCCAAATGGCAGACGAGCGCGGATCAATGGAGGCCAAAGAGTCAACGCTGCTGTGTCCGCGGTGTGTGTCGCAGATGCTGCCGGTGCAGCGCTTCGGCGTGACGATCGATCAGTGCACGGGTTGCGGCGGCGTCTTCCTGGACCGGGGCGAACTAGAGCAACTCTCCGAGGCCGAGGCCAAGTTCTACGCCGCCCAACAGCCACCCCAACCCGCGCCACCGCCGGGAGGGTATGCGCCTGCGCAGTACCCAGCGCAGCCCGCGTACGTCGAAAATCCCCGCCCTAGAGGATTTTTGGGTGGATTGTTCGGAGAAGGCTATTACGGTGGTCGCCACGGAGGATATCGCGGCGGACATCACTGACATTGATGTGTTGACGCGGTCCGGTTAAGGATTGGTCGTGGTCTGCTACCGGTAGCGTCCGCCGTAACTGATGCCATGCTGGGTTGTTCTTGAATTAGTCAATTCAGCCAACTCAGCGCCGGCGTGCCCAGGATCTGAGCGGCGCGATCCTGGCATTGATTTGTAAATCGCCGCAACGGGTCGTCTGTGTGCGGCGCGGATCGCAGCGTAGCTTGACGTTTTTCGGTGCGACGGTGTCGGTCCGTTTCACGATCGCGACCTGGCGTCCCCTCGAGTCATCTTTTAACACATGTGAGATGAAGCGGTGCGGCGGGACCCCACACTTCTGCTCGATATGGCCACAGCCCCGGACTACGGCGGTGTGGTGTTCCTCCTTTGTTATCCGAGGGTCGTCGAGGGTGGTAGCACTGTCAGGCGGGGCATGAACCGGAGGTCGGTTTCGCCGACGTTGCCTATGCCGCGCCCGGCCATCGTTGCCAGCGGCGCGCCGAGCATGCTTGCGGGAGCCCCCGTTGTGGCTCCTGGGGCAGTGGCCAGGCTGGTGCTGGGCAGCGCCGTCGCGGCAGAACTCATTGCTGGGGCCGCCGATGCCCAGGTTTGGGGCACCGACAACGCC
>NZ_JAEKMI010000118.1 GCF_020217485.1 Mycobacterium sp. WUMAC-067
CGGACCGTTGACGCAACCGAACCGCGGTCATGCAAAGCAGCCAAACCGGCGCGGGTTAACGCTCGATCTGGTTCGTTAAGTGAGCTGGTGGTGAGCAAGCGCTGAACGAGTCGTGACAAGTGGGGCACATATTGTCGTAGCTAGGCTTTTGCCGACGACATCGTTCCCGTGCGGTGCTAGCTTCGGGGTTGTTATGAGAATCGACGTTGCCGATCCGACAATGCTGCGATCCCGTTTGGTCGCGGTAGCAGCCACAGTGTGGTTGATGTTGTGGATGGTAATCGGTGGCGCACACCACCACGAAAGTAGAACTAACTCAACGGATCTGGAAATCGTTGCCGGTGAAGCGCTGACTTCGCTTGAATCGTCGCAAGTGGTCAGGGATCAGCTTCCCCCAGACCATGCGCACGCAGAAAGGGATTCGTCGACACACCACGACGACCAGTTCATGGCCGCCGCCTTGACACCGTCTGTGGCCGCGTTGGCGAGTTTCGGCGCCGCGGTCAGCCCGGTTGGGGGGGCGGGGTGGTCGGCTTATCCCGCGGCGGCGCCGGGGCGGGGTCCGCCCACTGTGCTTGCAGTGCGTTGCGCCGGTCGAGATCTGTTGACTCGGCTCTGCTTGTCTCGTCGCTGATCAGTCGCCGTCAGGCCGTTGCGCTTCGCGTCGCCGGCCGGTGAACGCTTCTTACCAATTGTCGCGTGTCGCGCGTTGATGGAAGTGACGATCAGATGATTGACGTTGTTCACACTGGCAATAATCTTGCGGGCAGTCCACCTCGTACCGCCACCGGGGCGCGCTCCTGCTGGCGGCGCAGGCCTGCCACCTATGGGCGGCTGGTGTCTTGGTGTGACATGCTTCGGTGCCCAGGATCTCGGCGTCCCAGAGCATTGCGGAACCGTGGTTTCTGGGCGAAGCTTGAGTGCTTCAACCCAGGTGGCAGCATGAAGGAAGTCCTTGCCACGCAGTTGGTCGATAAGGCGCGCGACCGCGGCGGGTTGCTGCCCGAAGCTCGGACCGCGGAGTTTTCCGGCGGCAACCTATGTTTGGGACTGGTTCTAGCGGGCGAGGTGTGCGTGGGTCCGGTAGCGGTTGTCATCGATACCGGGATGATGGAACCGATCATTGGGCGGATGCTTGCTGCCTACTGCGCCGACGTTGTCCTCGTCGATGCACCGCGCCCGGTTGGTGGATGGGAACAAGCCCGCAAAGATCGGGTCGTGCAGGCGTTGGCCACCGATCACGGTGCATGGATTCCGGTTCAGTACACCAACTTTGACAACGTTGTCGGTGATCAATCCCTGGATTTTGAATTGCCCGTCCAGCGCGGTGGAATCGATGTACGGGTGTGCCTGGCGGCTACCGGCAGCTATTCGGCAGGAGTTGTGCGAATGCTACTTCAACAGAGCGAGCAGGCGCCGAGATCCGCATCGGTTTTGCAGGATTGGCGGATCATCCTGGTCAACGGGTCTTTGCTGCTCTTGGCCGCGATGATGGGTTTGTATCTAGTGACTTTCCAGGTCTATCTTGTCCTGCCTGTGCAGGTGTCGGTGCTAACGCCGTGGTCCCAATGCTGTTTTGCCGCTGGTGTGTTCGCGATTTCAGGTGTGGTGGTCGTTGCCGGCCAGTTGCGGACCACCCCATGGTTGTCCGACAGATGGGGTTGCTGGCGTAGCTTGATCGCCGGTCTAGCCATCCTGGCAGTGTCGTATCTGCCGCTGATCATCCTGGCCGACGATCGGAGCTCAAGTTCGCCACCGGACGTCGAAGCACTCGCAGTCTCCGCAGCGCTGCTTGCGCTAGGATCGGCCCCGGCGATCCCATTCGAACTGCATGCTGCAAATACTTTTACCCGTAACCGTTCGGGGGCAACACCTTACCGGTTCTATGGCACCGTCGTCGCAATCAGAACCCTGATCTGCAATGGGCGACAGCGGCAATCTCCGGCACAGCGGTACATCGCGGGCATCACGAAATGCTCTGCGCTGCATTGTTTTTTGTTAGCGCCGCCGCAGCACTTGCGCTCAATCCGCTCTATCGCGAACAGCGGTCAGGCAACCGCGATCATCTGAACAAAGGCCTTAAGCCGTGCGTCACGGCGTAGTCAACACGAGGAAAGAAAAGAGGCGCAACTCATATGGAAAACCGAACAGGAACGTCTGACAGAGCAAGTCTAGCCGGGGATTTAGTCCCCAGCCGGCCGCCGAGGGTGCGGCCATGAGCGGGCACAGCCACGCCCACGGGCACGGGCACACAACCGATGCTGACCGGCGGTGGCTAGCCGGCGCCCTGGCGGTGATCACAGCATTCATGGTCGGCGAAGTGGCGGTAGGAATCGTTGCACGATCCCTCGCACTGATCTCGGACGCGGCGCACATGCTTACCGACGCGGCCTCAATCGCTTTGGCGCTGTGGGCTATCGGGTTGGCAGCACGGCCGGCAGCGGGCCGTATGACCTACGGTTGGCGACGGGCGGAAATCTTGTCTGCGCTGGCCAACGGCCTGACTTTACTAGTTTTGGCGGGCTGGCTGGCCTATGAGGCGGCCCGTCGACTAATTGACCCGCCGCCGGTCACCGGCAGGCTGGTGCTGATGACGGCACTGATCGGGGTCGTGGTGAACGTGACCGCGACGTGGATGATCAGCCGCGCCAATCGCTCCAGCCTGAACGTCGAGGGTGCTTTCCAGCACATCCTCAACGACCTGTTCGCTTTCATCGCAACGGCAATCGCCGGCGTGGTGATTGTGTTCACCGGGTTCGCACGCGCCGACGCCCTCGCCACGCTCGTCGTGGTGGTGTTGATGGCGAAGGCCGGGACGGGATTGGTGCGTGCTGCAAGCCTGGTACTCCTGGAGGCCGCGCCTCGCGGGTTCGAGCCTGAAAAGATTGGCCAGGCGATGGCGGCACGCGACGCGGTGGTCGAAGTTCACGACCTGCATGTTTGGGAAATAACGTCAGGGCAAACGGCACTTTCAGCGCACGTGATCGTGGATGAGGACCGCGATTGCCATGAAACCCGGGCCGAGTTAGCGGCGTTGCTGGCGCACACGCACGGAATTTCACACATCACCCTGCAGCTTGAGCACCAAAAATCAGGCAGGCTCAACGAACACGGTTTCGCAGGCGCATGCGCGCACTGCGCAGAACCGCACGGGCTCACCCACCGCTCAGTAAACAACCAAGCCCATTATCACGAGTCGGATACAGGCGGCACCGACTCCTCGTCGTTGTCGCATCTCCGCGGTTAAGAACGGGCTGTAATGAGGTTGGGCGGCGCTAGCTGGTTACTACGGCTGCGGTATGTGGCGGTGGTGGGAACTGCAGTGTGGTTGGCGGCGTGGGGCGTGCTAATCGGCGCCGACAGTGTGATCATGCCTTCGCACTCATCGGTGGCGCGGCCTGCACCTGCGGTTGTGGCCTCGACAAGTGGTGGTGATCATCCCAGTTTCGGCGTCGATCATTCGCATGTGGGCAAAGGATTGTCGGGCGAGCATCCTGAGCAGTTCACCACGGCGGTGTTGCCGCGCTCGGGTACTGCGGTGGCCGCGCTGGCCGCGTTGGGTGTGGTGTTGGCCGTGGCCGTGGCCGTCGCTGGTGGGCTGGCCTGGTTTGGGGTGCCCGCCGGGCGCGGCCCCCCGCGTGCC
>NZ_JAEKMI010000119.1 GCF_020217485.1 Mycobacterium sp. WUMAC-067
GTTGATGGGCACGCACGTTGGTCGAATCGACTGATAACAGCTTTTCGATGTCGGCGTGCACGTCGGCGTCGAACCCGAACGAGGCCGCGACCCGGGCGAACATCTCGTCGTACGTGCCGTCCAGCGACCACCGGTGATGGCGTTTCCACACTGTTTGCCACGGCCCGAATTCGGCGGGCAGGTCCCGCCACGGGCATCCTGTGCGAAAATGCCAGGCGATCGCTTCCAGGATCAGCCGGTGATCACGAAACCTGTTGCCTCGCTTACCGTCATGCGACGGCATCAACGGCTCGACCACCGCCCAAAACTCATCACAAATCACACCCGTCCGTGTCACGAGATCGATCTTGGCTGCGGGCGGGTTGATGACGCTCGAAGGCCAGGGTTTGAGTCCAGGCGATCAGGTCGCCAGCCAGGGCGACGACTTCGAGCCAGATCCGGTTGGCCCGGTAGCTGTGGAAAGGCAGGTTACGCAGGCCGGTGTCCTTCAGACAGCGGATACGGTCTTCGGCGCGGGCGCGTTGGCGGTGACGCACTTCCAGGGTCGGCAGCGTCCAGCCGGTTCCGCGAGTGTTGGTCGCAAAGCAGGTGATTCGCCAGCCGTTATGGTCGGTCAGCCGTAGCTGGGCACCGGGGTGAGGACGTTCACGGCGGGCGATGACTCGCATCCCGCGTGGCCATTCCTGGGGGCCGTACTTGGCCGGCGAACGGGTGGGTTTGACCGGGGTCGGCATCCAGTTGGTGAGCTCGGCGACCTGCGCACCCTCACGAGGTGCGCCGTCACTGTCGAGCGCAGCCACCCAAGCCTGCTCGGGAATCGTCTCGATCGCGGCCTGGACAGGGCCGTGAGCGGGAAACCCGATGGAATAGTGCAATCCGGCGTCGGTGAGGTGATGCAGGAATGCTTTAGACGCCCCGCCGGCATCGGCGCGCACCAGCACCTGGCCCCGCTCGGCGGCGGGCAGTTGTTCCAGCGCGGCGCCCAGCACTGTGATGTGATCAGAACTATTGAACGGCGAGGCCTTTCCGGGCGTAGGTCCAGCGCCAGAGTTTCTCCGGTGCCGTGCTCGCCATGGTCGACAAAAGCGCACATCGGGGCGAACCCATAAGACATCTTGTGGGTCGCCTCAGCGCCCTCCTTATCCGAATGCGCCGCCACCAGGGTGGCATCGATATCGACGATGACCTGCCCACCCTCTCGTGTTCCCGGTGTTCCCGCCAGCGGCCGACGCCGTGACCAGACCCGGTCACGGGCTGCAGCGTGTGCCGAGCGCAGCGCCATGACCGCAGCATCGGTGGTGGCGTCATCGACGGCCAACGCCGCAAACAACCGAGACACAGTCGGGTCGGAGGCCACGACTCCGAACAAGTCGCGCTGCGCACGGACTGCGGCCACATCGGCCAAACAGTCACCACCGAGCGCGACCGCGATCGCCACGTCAAGCAGCACCTTGCCCGGATCATGGCGGGCCCGCGCCAGCCGCCACGGCCCCAGCGCCCTCGATAGGACAAGCCCCAGGCCCGCAACCCGGATCGTCTCGTTCATCATCGCCGCGCCCGATGACGTCACCAACGACTCGCGGACATCATCGACGACCAGCCCACCAACTGCGTTACGCTTCACCTACGGAGTTGCCTTCCTGCTTGAGGATCTTGAGACTTCAGCAATCCCAAGAATTCCCTGCAGGACAGGCGCTTCCGTGCATTACACGCCGTCACAACCCCCAACGACATGAAACCTCGAGGCTAGCATTGTGAAGTCGGCGATCTGGGCCCCTCCCGTCCGATCGCGAGGGGTCTGTCGAACGTGCAGACCGCTACCGTCCTCACTCCTTCGCGCGTTACAGCGGACCCCATACAGATAGTATCTAATACATGCGGTACCTGATACCGTTGGCTCTGTGAATTCGTCTGATTGGCGGGATCGGCCCGCGAGCGCCCACTTCGGCTCCATCTGCTGGCAGTCGCGCCTGCTGGCGTTATTGACGGCTATCTTCGCGCGCCCAGTGCTCGCTACCTTGACCGTCATCGGCATAGTCATCAACCGTTTCAGTCCTCACCTGTTGCAGCGTGCACGCCTTGACGTCATCGACAAACCGCTGCGCGTGGTGCCGCCACCGGCGGGAACTCAAGTGACCCCCGTCGCATTGCCACAGTGTCCGGCCGAGTGGGTGGTATTCCCGACGGCCCGCCAGTCCGACCGGGTTATCGTCTACTTCCACGGCTCGGCGCTGGTGACTTTGGGTCTCAATTCGCATCGGCGGTTTGTCGGTAAGCTCTCCCAAGAGACCGGCGCGCGGGTATTCAATGTCGGTTACCGGCTGGCCCCGCAGGCCCGCCTTGAGGATGCCGTGTCCGACGGGCTCGACGCCTACCGCTACGTTATGTCGCTCGGCTTTTCAGCGGATCGCATTGTGCTAGCAGGAGATTCGGCCGGTGGCATGGTGGCTGCCGGTACCGCACTGGCCGCCCGCGACAGCGGGCTGCCGGTGCCTGCGGGTCAGGCGCTGATGTCACCGCTGACGTCGTCGGATATGGGGCTGAAGTACCGGGCCCTCAAAGACCATCGCGACGTGATGTTTCCGTTCATGACGGTGAAGTTCCTCTATGACGTCTTCGGTACTGTCAACGGCACCCGGGCGGCGCCAGTGATGCCGTCGGAGGCCGATCTGCATGGCCTTGGCCCATTTTTGCTCCAGGTTGGCACCCACGAGATGCTGCTCAATGACACCCTCACGCTGGCCGACCGGCTGCGGGCTCACGGCGTACCAGTGTGGGTGCAGCAGTGGCACAAGGCGATGCACATGTTCCAGCTCGGTTTCGACGTCAACCCAGATGCGCTTCGCGCGGTTGAGGAGGTGGCGATGTTTATCCGTCATCTCACCACCGCGCCGGAAAAGAACAGCGCATAATCCGCCCATCGCGCAGGTCGTGGAACATAGAGCAGCCAGTAGCGCAGGGCTTCAAGTGCGGCGCGGACCAAGACGCCGGTCGCAGCACGAGGTGGACGACGAACGGGTTGTCGAGGTCAAGCGGATCAGGACCGCCGCGACGCTATCCCCGCCGACGCAATTGAGAGCTCGTTGCCTGCGCTCGGCCGTTCGGGATCACTGGATATGCTGTTGGCCGCCTACTCGCTGGTGGCCACCCTCTGGCAGACGCCAACCCGCCAGAGCGGCTCACCGATGTCTACGCAAAGGGCGCGCAAGTCGTTCCGCCCGAGTGGAATCTGGGCTTCGCGTCCGCCTTGACCCGCCTGCTGACCGCCAGGTGCATCGGCCTCATCTCTGAAACCTCATGAACAGAAAAGGAGACCAGGACGCAGTGGCTTGGCGAACTGCAACCGGTGAAAACGATGCCAACCTTGTCGATGGCCGGGAACCAGGCGAGACCGCGCAGCCTTCCGCCGGCAATGGCTTTGCGCCAAACGCTAAGTTGCGATCGATCCA
>NZ_JAEKMI010000012.1 GCF_020217485.1 Mycobacterium sp. WUMAC-067
GCGGCGGTGGAGTCGGCGCCCCGCCCGGCGGTGGCGGCGGTTTCCGCGGTCGCCCCGGTGGTGGCGGTGGCCGCCCCGGACAGCGCGGCGGTGCGGCCGGCGCGTTCGGCCGTCCCGGTGGCGCGCCCCGGCGTGGCCGCAAGTCGAAGCGGGCGAAGCGCGCCGAGTACGAGAACATGCAGGCGCCGGTCGTCGGCGGCGTGCGGTTGCCGCACGGCAACGGCGAGACGATCCGGCTGGCGCGCGGCGCATCGCTCTCCGACTTCGCCGACAAGATCAACGCCAACCCGGCCTCACTGGTGCAGGCGCTGTTCAACCTCGGCGAGATGGTGACGGCCACCCAATCGGTGGGCGACGAGACGCTCGAGTTGCTGGGCAGCGAGATGAACTACGTCGTCCAGGTCGTCAGCCCGGAGGACGAGGACCGCGAACTGCTCGAGTCCTTCGACCTGACCTACGGCGAGGACGAGGGCGGCGAGGAAGACCTGCAGACCCGCCCGCCGGTGGTGACCGTGATGGGTCACGTCGACCACGGTAAAACCCGGCTGTTGGACACCATCCGCAAGGCCAACGTGCGTGAGGCCGAGGCGGGTGGCATCACCCAGCACATCGGTGCCTACCAGGTGTCCGTCGAGCACGACGGCGCCGAGCGGCCGATCACCTTCATCGACACCCCGGGTCACGAGGCGTTCACCGCCATGCGTGCGCGCGGTGCCAAGGCCACCGACATCGCGATCCTGGTGGTCGCCGCCGACGACGGCGTCATGCCGCAGACGGTGGAGGCCATCAACCACGCGCAGGCGGCCGACGTGCCCATTGTGGTGGCGGTCAACAAGATCGACGTGGAGGGCGCTGACCCGGCCAAGATCCGCGGCCAGCTCACCGAATACGGTTTGGTGGCAGAGGATTTCGGTGGCGAGACGATGTTCGTCGACATCTCCGCCAAGCAGGGCACCAACATCGATGCGCTGCTCGAGGCGGTTCTGCTGACCGCGGACGCCGCCCTGGACCTGCGGGCCAACCCCGACATGGAGGCCCAGGGTGTGGCGATCGAGGCGCACCTGGACCGCGGCCGCGGGCCGGTCGCGACCGTCCTGGTGCAGCGCGGCACGCTGCGCGTGGGCGACTCGGTCGTCGCCGGCGACGCATACGGCCGGGTGCGGCGCATGGTCGACGAGCACGGCGACGACGTCGAAGAGGCGCTGCCGTCGCGGCCCGTGCAGGTCATCGGCTTCACGTCGGTGCCCGGCGCCGGTGACAACCTGCTGGTCGTCGACGAAGACCGCATCGCCCGCCAGATCGCCGACAAGCGCAGCGCCCGCAAGCGCAACGCGCTGGCGGCGCGCTCGCGCAAGCGGATCAGCCTGGAGGACCTGGACTCGGCGCTGAAGGAAACCAGCCAGCTGAACCTGATCCTCAAGGGCGACAACGCCGGTACGGTCGAGGCGCTCGAAGAGGCCCTGATGGGCATCCAGATCGACGACGAGGTGGCGCTGCGCGTCATCGACCGCGGTGTCGGTGGCATCACCGAGACCAACGTCAACCTGGCGTCGGCCTCGGATGCGGTGATCATCGGCTTCAACGTGCGTGCGGAGGGCAAGGCCACCGAGCTGGCCAACCGCGAGGGCGTGGAGATCCGCTACTACTCGGTGATCTACCAGGCGATCGACGAGATCGAGAAGGCCCTGCGCGGCATGCTCAAGCCGATCTACGAGGAGAACACGCTGGGTCGCGCGGAGATCCGGGCGATCTTCCGGTCCTCCAAGGTCGGCATCATCGCGGGCTGCATGATCAGCAGCGGCATCGTGCGCCGCAACGCCAAGGCCCGGTTGCTGCGCGACAACGTGGTGGTCACCGAGAACCTCACGATCAACTCGCTGCGGCGCGAAAAGGATGATGTGACCGAGGTCCGCGAGGGCTTCGAATGCGGTATGACGCTGGGCTATTCCGACATCAAGGAAGGCGACATCATCGAGTCCTACGAGCTGGTGGAAAAGGAACGGTCGTGACCCGGCATGGCTGACCCGGCCCGGGCCCGCCGCCTGGCCAAGCGGATCAACACGATCGTCGCCTCGGCGATCGAGTTCGAGATCAAGGACCCCGGGCTCGACGGGGTCACCATCGTGGACGCGAAGGTGACCGCCGACCTGCATGACGCGACGGTGTTCTACACGGTGATGGGACGCACGCTGGACGACGAGCCGGACTACGCCGCCGCCGCGGCGGCGCTGGAGCGGGCCAAGGGCGCGCTGCGCACGATGGTCGGGGCGGGCACCGGCGTGCGCTTCACACCCACCCTCACGTTCACCCGCGACACCACGTCGGACAACGTGCAGCGGATGGACGAGTTGCTGGCGCGGGCCCGCGCCGCGGACGCTGATCTGGCGCGGGTTCGTTCGGGCGCCAAGCCGGCTGGGGAGGCCGATCCATACCGGGATAGCGGATCGGGCGTCGAGCCCGGCCTCGACGGGAGCATCGGTGACGGCGACCAACGCGAATACTGAACTGGCCGGGGTGGGAGCACGCGTCGACGCGCCGGCCGCCGTCGAACTCCTGTCGGACGCCGACACCGTCGCGGTGATCGCCCACGTGCATCCCGACGCCGACACCATCGGCGCCGGGCTGGCGCTGGGTTTGGTGCTCGACAAGTGCGGCAAGCGGGTCGAGGTCAGCTTCGCCGAGCCGGCCGGTCTGCCGGAATCGCTGGCGTCGCTGCCGGGCCGCCAGCTGCTGGTCAGCCCGGACGAGATGCGTCGCGACGTCGATCTCGTTGTCACCGTTGACGTTCCGAGCGTCAAGCGGCTGGGCGCGTTGGGCGACCTGGCCGTGTCGGGCGCCGAGGTGTTGGTGATCGACCACCACGCCTCCAACGACGTGTTCGGCACCGCCAATTTCGTTGACGTGGCCGCGGATTCGACCACGATGATGATCGCCGACATCCTCGACGCGTGGGGCAAGCCCATCGATCCCGACGTCGCGCACTGCATTTACGCCGGCCTGACGACCGACACCGGATCGTTCCGCTGGGCCAGCGCGCGCGCCCTTCGCCTGGCCGCCCGGCTGGTCGACGCCGGCGTGGACAACGCCGCGATCAGCCGGACCCTGATGGACACCCATCCGTTCGGCTGGCTGCCGCTGCTGTCGCGTGTGCTGGGGTCGGCCAAGTTGCTGCCGGGCGCGGCCGGCGGCCGGGGACTGGTGTACGCGGTTGTCTGCCACCAGGATTGGAGCGGTTCGCGCCCGGAGGAAGTCGAAAGCATCGTCGACATCGTGCGGACCACGCAGCAGGCCGAGGTGGCCGCCGTCTTCAAGGAGATCGCGCCGGGGCAGTGGTCGGTGTCGATGCGGGCCAAGGCCGAGGTGGACCTGGCGACGGTCGCGTCCGCGTTCGGCGGCGGCGGGCACCGGCTGGCGGCCGGCTACTCGACCACCGGCTCGATCGACGACGCCGTCGTGGCGTTGCGCACCGCGCTGGGGTGATTGACGGGGATCGACCCGGGGCCGGGGGCCGTCAGATCGCCGGTTTGGCGCTGCCCGCGCTGGGCGTGCTGGCGGCCGAACCGCTCTATCTGCTGTTCGACACGGCGGTCGTCGGGCGGCTCGGCGCCCTGAGCCTGGCCGGGCTGGCCATCGGCGGGCTGCTGCTCAGCCTGGTGGGTTCGGACCTGACCTTTTTGTCCTACGGCACGACGGCACGCTCGGCCCGGCACTTCGGCGCCGGGCACCGGGCCTCGGCGGTGGCCGAGGGCGTGCAGGCCACGTGGTTGGCGCTGGGGCTGGGCGCGCTCGTCGTGATCGTGGTGCAGGCCGCGGCGCAACCGCTGGTATCGGCCATCGCCGGCGGCAAAGTGGGGGGCGAGGCGATCGCCGGCGCGGCGCTGCCTTGGCTGCGGATCGCGATCTTCGGCGCCCCGGCCATTCTGGTGTCGCTGGCCGGGAACGGATGGCTGCGCGGTGTGCAGGACACCGTCCGCCCGCTACGTTATGTGGTTGCCGGCTTTGGGCTTTCGGCGCTGCTGTGCCCGCTGTTGGTCTACGGCTGGCTGGGGTTGCCGCGCCTGGGGCTGGCCGGATCGGCCGTCGCCAATCTGGCGGGCCAGTGGCTGGCCGCGGTGCTGTTCGTACGCGCGCTGCTCGCCGAGCGGGCACCGGTGCGGCTGGACCGCGCCGTGCTGCGAGCCCAACTCGTGATGGGTCGCGACCTGGTGGTGCGAACGCTGGCTTTCCAGGCCTGCTTCGTCTCGGCCGGCGCGGTCGCCGCCCGATTCGGCGCGTCGGCGCTGGCCGCGCATCAAGTGGTGCTGCAGCTGTGGGAATTCCTTGCGCTGGTTCTGGATTCGTTGGCGATAGCGGCGCAGGCGCTGGTGGGCGCCGCGCTGGGCGCCGGTCACCCCGCGCACGCCAAATCGGTGGCGTGGCGGGTCACGCTGTGGTCGACGGCGGCCGCCGCGCTGCTGGCCGCGGTGTTCACGGTCGGGTTTTCCGCGCTGCCCGAGCTGTTCACCGATGACCATTCGGTGCTGGCCGCGATCCGGGTGCCGTGGTGGTTCCTGGTGGCTCAATTACCCTTTGCCGGAATAGTTTTCGCGCTGGACGGCGTGCTGCTGGGTGCGGGGGATGCCGCGTTCATGCGCACCGCCACCGTGATCAGCGCGCTGGTCGGCTTCCTGCCGTTGATCTGGCTGTCGCTGGTGTTCGACTGGGGTCTCGCGGGCATCTGGTCGGGACTGACCACGTTCGTGCTGCTGCGCCTGATCTTCGTTGGCGCCCGGGCGATCTCGGGTCGCTGGGCGACGGCCGGTCGCTAGAACGCCCAGCTGCCCGAGCGCTGCACGACGAATCCGTGATCGCCGCTGGTGGTGTCGAGGCAGGCGACCATGTTGTCGGCGCCCACCGCGCAGGTGACGTTGAGGTAGGTCAACTTCTGGCCCGCGGCCAACAGTTTGGCGCCCGTGGGCAGCGCGGGTGGGTTGCCGTCGCATCCGCTGTAGGACATGCGGCTCAATTGGTAGCCGGGGCCCTTGAAGTCGACCGAACCCACCACGCAATCGCCCGGCCGCGGGCGGCCGCCCGGGATGGGGACGTCGTCCATGCCGGACATGTCGCCCTTGCACTTGATGCCCTGCGAGGGTGGCGGCGCGGGCGCCGGCCCGCCGTAGAAGTCACAGACCACCGCGAACGGGGTCGAAAAGCTGATCCGCGGCGAGGTGCCCGCGGGCCCGGTGCTTTGGTAGCCGTCGGCCGGGACGGCGGTGAAGCCGTCGAGATTGGGGAAATTCGGTGGTGGCTGCGCGGCCGCGGGCGGCGCACCGACCACGATCGCCGATGCCGCCACCGTCAGTCCGGCGAGCGCCCTGCTGATTCCGACGACCGCGTGCATCATCCGATCGTATTGCGTGGCCGCAACCGGCCGGAACGGACCGCCCGGTCAGCGGACCTGGGCCCGGCCGCGTTGCAGCACGGCCTCGCGGTTGGCGGCGATGTCGTCGCCGCTGGTCCGGAATTGCCGGGCCGCCATCGCCTCCTGCCAGAGCCCGGCGCCGGTCTGCGCGTCGTCGATGCGGTGATAGGACGCCAGCAGCGCCCGCACCGCGTCCTGGTTGTTCCCGACGATCGACGCCGCGACCTGGCGGGCGGCACCCAGCAGTTGCTCGTGGGGCACCACCTCGGTCACCAGGCCGGCGCGCAGCGCGTCGGCGGCGGACAGGTAGTCGCCGGTCATGCTCATTCGCCGGGCCAGGCCGACGCCCACCTTCTGCGGTAGCCGCACGCTCAGCCCCCACGTGGGCAGCAGGCCCACCCGGGCGTGCGTGTCGGCGAAGCGGGCGTTCTCCGAGGCGATCAGGATGTCGCAGTACAGGGCCAGCTCCAGCCCGCCGGTCACCGCGGCGCCGTTGATCGCGCCGATCACCGGCTTGCTCATCGCCGGCCACCGCGGCGAGATGTCCGGAAGCGCCGAGGAACCGCCCAGCTCCTTGAGATCCAGTCCCGCGCAGAACACCGGGTCGGCGCCGGTGACGATGACGACGTCCACGTCGTCGTCGGTTTCGGCGTCGGCCAGCGCACCGAAAAAGCGGTCCCGCAACGCCGAGGACAGCGCGTTGCGCGATTGCGGTCGGTTCAGGGTCAGGGTGCGCACCCGTTCCTCGGTGTCGATCAGCAGGATCTCGTCGGTCATGAGTGCCACCGTAGCCAGTCGTCGGCGGCGACCAGAGGCGGTACCGCGGGGCGGCGCTTATCGTTGGGGTCATGTGCCGGAACATCACCGAACTGCGCGGCCTACAGCCGGCGGCCACCGCCGAGGAAATCGCGGCGGCGGCCCGCCAGTACGTGCGCAAAGTCAGCGGCATCACCCACCCCTCGGCGGTCAATGCCGAGGCGTTCGAGGAGGCGGTCGCCGAGGTCACCGAGACGACGACGCGGCTGCTCGGGAGGCTGGCGCCGCGGCGCCAGCCGCCCAAGACGGTTCCGCCGCTGCGCCGGCCCGAGGTGGTGGCCCGGCTGGCCGGCGCGACATGACGGTGACCACCACGATGCCCGCGCTCAAAGAGTGGAGCGCCGCCGTCCACGCTCTGCTCGACGGGCGCCAGCGGGTGCTGCTGCGCAAGGGCGGCATCGGGGAGAAGCGATTCGAACTGGCCGCCCGCGAATTCCTGTTGTTCCCGACGGTCGCGCACAGCCACGCCGAGCGGGTGCGCGCCGAGCATCAAGACCTCCTGGCCCCCGCCGCCGCCGACAGCACCGACGACGAGCTGGTGATCCGCGCCGCCGCGAAAGTGGTTGCGGCGGTGCCGGTTAACCGGCCGGACGGTCTTTCCTCCATCGAGGACCTGCACATCTGGACGCCCGAGTCGGTGCGCGCCGACCGGCTCGATTTTCGCCCCAAGCACAAACTGGCCGTGCTGGTGGTGTCGGTGATTCCGTTGGCCCAGCCGGTGCGCATCGCGCGGACCCCGGACTACGCCGGCTGCAAGAGCTGGGTGGAGCTGCCGGTGCACGCACCGCTGGCGGCGCCGGTGCACGACGATCGCGCGCTAGGCGCGGTCGCCACCCGCGTCCGCGACGCCGTTGGCTGACAATTCGGCCGGGCCGACGGGCAACACCAGCCGGGAGCGTCCGTAGCGCACGCTGTGGGTGACCGGCGTGGCGTGCCGCGCGGTCAGCACCGGTTCGTCGCCGCCGAGGTTGTGCGCGTAGCGCGGGGACCAACTGCCGGCGATCAGCACCCGGATGCGTGAGCCCGCGCGGAAGCGGTGGGCCGTGCCGTCGAGCTCGAGGCGAACGATCTTCTCCGACTTCGTCTTCGCCGCGGTGCGCAACCGGCGGTAGGCCTCGCTGACGTTGCGCGACCGGCCCTTGGGATCGACCTCGCTCACCCGCACGAACAGGTCGACGTGTGGATTGTCGGCGCCGTGCGCGAGCTCGATGACCGGGGTCCCGTAGGCGTACAGGTCCTCGGTGAGGGCTGCGCTGGTGAACGCCAGCACATCGGCACGCGACGCGAGCCGGCTGTCGTCGCGGTAACCACCGCTCGGGGACAGCAGCGGGCCGCCGGTGGTGGGCGTCGGATCTGCCGGGTCGTAGCGAAATGTGGCCGGCGACAGACCTTTCAGCGCCGGCGCGGTCTCGCCCAGGTAGCCGCCGGGCCGCAGGTACAGCGCGCGCTCGTTGGTGGCGGGCGGCCACTCGGACAGGCTGCGCCAGGCTTGGCCCCGGTCCACGCCGGTGACGTAGACCCGGACCGGGCTGGGCCGGCGCGCGGCGGGGGCGTCGCCCAGGTGGGTGCCCAGCCAATCCAGTGACTCCTGCGTGACGGTGGCCAGCCCGCTGGTGAGCAGCTGGGTGTGCGTCCACGGGCCGACGGTGAGCGCGACGTCGGCTCCCCGGCCGTGCAGATGCGCGTACTGCCGCAGCGTCTGCCTGATGAAGATGTCTTGCCAGCCGCCGACCAGCAGCACGGGCACCTGCACGCGGTCCAGCGCCTCGTTGCACCGCAACGCATCCCAGAACGGATCGCCGGGATCGCGGTGTTCGACCCAGGATTCGAACCACGGGGCGCCCGTGCCGAGCAGGGCACGCGCGGCGTCGCCCAGTGGGGCCGCGGCCGCGGCCCGCGACACTTTGCGGCGGCTCTGCAACTGGCGCAGCGCGGTGCGGGCGCGCACCGGGTCCTCCTGGTGCGCCACCATGTCGCTCCAGCCCAGGAAGTCGTTGACCGCGAAAGCGCCTGTACCCCAAGTTGATTCGTGGAAGTCGTGCGGGCCCACCACGATCACGGCGGTGGCCAGTTCCGGCGGGGGATCTTGCAGCAACGCCCACTGGGTGAATCCCAGGTACGACATGCCTATGGTGGCGAAGCGGCCGGTGAACCACGGCTGCTCGCGCAGCCACGCGACGGTGTCGGCGCCGTCGGCCACCTCGTTGGCCATCGGCTCGAAAACCCCACCCGAGCCGAACGTCCCGCGCACGCTCTGCAGCACCACGTGATAGCCGCGCGCGGCATACAGGGCGCCGAATATCAGGGTGAACGGAAACCCGCGTCCGTAGGGGCCGCGGACCAGCAGGGTGCCGACGGCCGCGGTGGTGGTGGGCGTGTAATGGTCGGCCACCAGTTCGATCCCGTCGCGCATCGGCACGCGCACGCGCTCCACGGTGTAGTCGGTGGTCGCCGGCGGCAGACCGAGCACACGGCCGAGGGCCTTGGCGCCCAGGTGGTTCAGGGTGCGCAGGGCCGGCTGCGCGGGTCCGATCGAGGTGGTGCTCACCCTAGAACTTGTAGTACGGCGCGAGGTCGTTGGCGCGCTGCAGGTTGGTCTGCATGCAATCGACCTCGGGGTCGGAGTAGACGGTGGAGTAGTACAGCGCCTGCTGCAGCACCCCGTAGCTGGTCTTGAACGCGACCATGCAGGAGTAGAACCAGTAGCTGTTGTGATAGGTCGGCTTGAGCACCCAGTACTGGGCGGCGCGGTGACCCGCGATCGTCGTCTCGACGGCGTCGGCGGGCAGCGATGCCTCGTAGGTGCGCCAGATGATCGGCTCGACGGCGACCTGGTAGTTGCCCGCGTCGAAATGGCAGCGCAGGCCGTCCTCGTGTTCGGGCGGTGTGAATCCCAGCCCGAGCCGCTGGATCACATCGAACGGGATGTCCTCGCACGCGTCGAACGGGCGCGGGTCGGTCGTCGCCACGATGGGGCTCTTCATGGTGGTTTCCATCGGCTGCGCGGTCGAGCGCAGTTCGACGGGGCGATCGCCGCCGCCCGGAGTCTGCGGGGCGGTCAGCAGGCCCACCGTGCCCCCGATGGCCGCTGTGAGCAGCGCACCCAGCGCGCCCATCAGACGAACATTGGCGAACACGACACCCCCTTGACGCCGCAGCGGTCCTTTCGGGGGAGTGTACAAGTCGCGCGCGTGACGTCACAGGCAAAGGTGAACTTGTTCTAGTTCGCCCGGCCGCCGGGCGCGAAAGCGGCTCGCCCGGCTCGGGTCGTTAGGGTGGTTATTCGTGGCTGGGCATAGATCGGGGCAGGACTCGACCAACGGTGGGCAACCGACGCTGTGGGCGGTGTCCGACCTGCACACCGGTCACCTCGGCAACAAGCCGGTCACCGAATCGCTGCATCCCTCGTCGCCGGACGACTGGCTGATCGTCGCCGGCGACGTCGCCGAGCGCACCGACGAGATCCGTTGGGCCCTCGACCTGCTACGACGGCGGTTCGCCAAGGTGATCTGGGTTCCGGGCAACCACGAGCTGTGGACCACCACCCGCGACCCCGTGCAGATCTTCGGCAAGGCCCGCTACGACTACCTGGTCAACATGTGCGACGAGATGGGCGTGATCACGCCCGAGCACCCGTTCCCGGTCTGGACCGAGCGCGGCGGCCCGGCCACGATCGTGCCGATGTTCCTGCTCTACGACTACAGCTTCTTGCCCGAGGGGGCCACGAGCAAAGCCGAGGGCCTGACCATCGCGCGCGACCGCAACGTCGTGGCCACCGACGAGTTCCTGCTCTCCTCGGAGCCGTACCCCACCCGCGAGGCCTGGTGCCGCGAGCGCCTGGAGATCACCCGCGCCCGCCTCGAACAGCTGGACTGGATGACACCGACCGTCCTGGTCAACCATTTCCCGTTGGTCCGCGATCCCTGCGACGCGCTGTTCTACCCGGAGTTCTCGCTGTGGTGCGGAACCACCAAGACCGCCGACTGGCACACCCGCTACAACGCGGTCTGTTCGGTCTACGGTCACCTGCACATCCCGCGCACCACCTGGTACGACGACGTGCGCTTCGAGGAGGTTTCCGTGGGCTATCCGCGGGAATGGCGGCGCCGCAAGCCGCCCAGCTGGCTGCGCCAGGTGCTGCCGGATCCCCAGTACGCGCCGGGCGACCTCAACGACTTCGGCGGCCATTTCGAGATCACCCCCGAGATGCGGCAGCAGGCCACGCAGTTCCGGGAACGGTTGCGGCAGCGGCAATCACGATGACGGGGGAGCACACGCTGGTGTCCTCCGTCTTGCCGGCCACGGATGGCCTGGCCTACTCGGAGACGTATTCCGATCCGCCCGATCTCGTCCCGCTGCCCGAAGAGGAGCCGTTGATCGCGAAATCGGTGGTCAAGCGGCGCAACGAGTTCATCACCGTCCGGCACTGCGCCCGGATCGCGCTGGGCGAGCTCGGCCTGCCGCCGGTGCCGATCCTCAAGGGCGAGAAGGGAGAACCCTGCTGGCCCGACGGCGTGGTCGGCAGCCTCACCCATTGCGCCGGCTACCGCGGCGCGGTGGTGGGCCGCACCGGCGCGCTGCGCTCGGTGGGCATCGACGCCGAGCCGCACGACGTGCTGCCCGACGGGGTGCTCAACGCGATCAGCCTGCCGGCCGAACGCACCGAGATCCCCGCCAACCTGTCGGGCGAACTACATTGGGACCGAATCCTGTTCTGCGCCAAGGAGGCGACGTACAAGGCGTGGTTCCCGCTGACCAAGAGGTGGCTGGGCTTCGAGGACGCCCACATCACGTTCGAGTCCGACGGCCCGGGCGCGGCGACGGGCGGGTTCGTCTCGCGGATCCTGATCGATCCGACGGCGCTGTCCGGTCCACCGCTGACGGAGCTGGCGGGCCGTTGGTCGGTCGAGCGCGGGCTGGTGTTGACCGCCATCGTGTTATGAGCGGTGCGGGCATCGTCGTCGTCGACAAGCCGGCCGGAATGACCAGCCACGACGTGGTGGGCCGCTGCCGCCGGATCTTTTCCACCCGCCGGGTGGGGCACGCCGGCACGCTGGACCCGATGGCCACCGGCGTGCTGGTGATCGGCGTCGAGCGCGCCACCAAGATCCTCGGCCTGCTGACGGCCTCGTCGAAGTCGTACGCGGCCACCATCCGCCTGGGCCAGAGCACGTCGACCGACGACGCCGAGGGCGAATTCCTGCACAGCGTCGCGGCGGGGGACCTGGCCGGCGAGGCGATCGAGGCCGCCGTCGGTGGCCTGCGCGGTGACATCGCGCAGGTGCCGTCGACCGTCAGCGCGATCAAGGTGGGCGGCAAGCGCGCCTACCGGTTGGCCCGCGAGGGCCAGGCCGTCGAGCTCGAGGCCCGCCCGGTGCGCATCGACCGGTTCGAGGTGTGCGGCGTTCGCCCCGGACCGCAGGGCCTGGACGTCACCGATGTCGACGTCGAGGTCGACTGCTCGTCGGGAACCTACATTCGAGCGCTGGCGCGCGATCTGGGCGCCGCGCTGGGGGTGGGCGGGCACCTGACGGCGTTGCGGCGCACCCGCGTCGGGCGCTTCGGGCTGGACCAGGCGCATGCGCTCGACGAGCTGGCGGAACGCCCGCGGCTGAGCTACAGCCTGGACGAGGCCTGCCTGCTGATCTTCCCGCGCCGCGACCTTTCCGCCGATGAGGCCGACGCCGCCGCCAACGGCCGGTCCCTGCCGTCGGCCGGCCTCGACGGCGTCTATGCCGCGTGTGACCCCGATGGCCGGGTGATGGCGCTGCTGCGCGACGAGGGTGCGCGGACCAAGTCGGTGGTGGTGATCCGCCCGGCGACGCTCTGAGGCGACGCTCTAGCGGGTCCCGGCCGAGCGGTTGGTTGGGCCACGTTGCACACTGATGGTCTAGGCGGCCCACGCTGCGGAAGGGACGATGATGTCTAACAAGATCTCTAACAAGGTTTATGTCGTCGGCGTCGGCATGACGAAATTCGAGAAGCCGGGTCGCCGCGAGGGCTGGGACTACCCGGACATGGCGCGCGAATCGGGAACCAACGCCTTGGCGGACGCCGGCATCGCCTACCACGAGGTGCAGCAGGGCTACGTCGGCTACGTCGCCGGTGATTCGACGTCCGGGCAGCGCGCTCTCTATGAGCTCGGCATGACCGGCATCCCGGTCGTCAACGTCAACAACAACTGCTCCACCGGCTCGACGGCGCTTTTCCTGGCCGCGCAGGCGATCCGCGGTGGCATCGTCGACTGCGCGATCGCGCTGGGTTTCGAGAAGATGCAGCCCGGTTCGCTGGGCGGCGGGGCCCAGGACCGCGAATCGCCGATGGCCAAACACGTCAAGGCGATGGCCGAGATCGACGAGTTCGCGATGCCCGTCGCGCCGTGGATGTTCGGCGCCGCCGGCCGCGAGCACATGAAGCAATACGGCTCCACCGCAGAGCATTTCGCCAAGATCGGCTACAAGAATCACAAGCACTCCGTGAACAACCCGTTCGCCCAGTTCCAGGAGTCCTACACGCTGGAAGACGTCCTGGCGGCGCGGATGATCTCCGACCCGCTGACCAAGCTGCAGTGTTCGCCGACCTCCGACGGGTCGGGCGCGGCGATCCTGGCCTCGGAAAGCTTCGTCGACAGCCACGGGCTGGCGGGCCAGGCCGTCGAGATCGTCGGACAGGCCATGACCACCGACTTCGCCTCGACGTTCGACGGAAGCGCCAAGAACCTCATCGGCTATGACATGAATGTGCAAGCCGCACAACAGGTCTACGACCAGTCCGGGCTGGGGCCGCAAGACTTCCAGGTGATCGAACTGCACGACTGCTTCTCGGCCAACGAGCTGCTGCTCTACGAAGCCCTGGGCCTGTGCGGGCCGGGTGAGGCGCCCAAGCTGATCGACAACGGCGACACCACCTACGGCGGTCGCTGGGTGGTCAACCCCTCGGGCGGCCTGATCTCCAAGGGCCACCCGCTGGGCGCGACCGGGCTGGCGCAGTGCGCGGAACTGACCTGGCAGCTGCGGGGCGCGGCCGACAAACGTCAGGTCGAGGGCGTCAGTGCCGCACTGCAACACAACATCGGGCTGGGCGGCGCCGCCGTCGTCACCGCCTATCAGCGCGCCGAACGCTAAGGACATCATGATCGAGTGGTCCGACACCGACCTGATGGTCCGGGATGCCGTTCGGCAGTTCGTCGACAAGGAGATCCGGCCGCACCTCGATGAATTGGAAAGCGGCGCAATGTCGCCCTATCCGATCGCGCGCAAGCTGTTCAGCCAGTTCGGCCTCGACGCGATGGCCGCCGAGTCGGTCAAGAAGATGCTGGACTCCGAACGTTCCAAGCTCGACGGCACGCCCGCGGCTGAGGAGCCCGACGAAAAGCCGGACGACGCAGGCGGTTTCGGCGGTGGCGCCCAGGGATCGATGATCGCGGTGCTGGTCTCCGAGATCGCCCGGGTCAGCATCGGGTTGCTGAGCACGGCCTCGGTGAGCCTCGGTCTGGGTGCGGCGACCATCATGAGCCGCGGCACGCTGGCCCAGAAGGAGCGCTGGCTGCCCGAGCTGATGACGCTGGAAAAGATTGCGGCGTGGGCGATCACCGAGCCGGACTCGGGCTCGGACGCGTTCGGCGGCATGAAGACCTACGTCAAACGCGACGGCGCGGATTACATCCTCAACGGGCAGAAGACGTTCATCACCAACGGGCCCTACGCCGACGTCCTGGTCGTGTACGCGAAGCTCGACGACGGCGACGGCTCCCCGGACAAGAAGGTCGACAAGCGCAACCGGCCGGTGCTGGTTTTCGTGCTCGATGCGGGCATGCCGGGCCTGACGCAGGGCAAGCCGTTCAAGAAGATGGGCATGATGTCCTCGCCGACCGGTGAGCTGTTCTTCGACAACGTGCGGCTGAGCCCGGACCGGCTGCTCGGCGAGAGCGAACAGCACATCGACGGCGACGGCCGCGACAGCGCCCGCGCCAACTTCGCCGCCGAGCGGATCGGGATCGCGATGATGGCCTTGGGCATCATCGACGAATGCCACCGGCTGTGCGTCGATTACGCCAAGAGCCGCACGCTGTGGGGCAAGAACATCGGGCAGTTCCAGCTGATCCAGCTCAAGCTGGCCAAGATGGAAATCGCGCGAATGAACGTGCAGAACATGGTCTTTCACACCATCGAGCGCCAGCAGTCCGGTAAACCGCTGACGCTGGCCGAGGCATCGGCGATCAAGCTGTACTCGTCGGAGGCGGCGACCGAGGTGGCGATGGAGGCCGTGCAACTGTTCGGCGGCAACGGCTATATGGCCGAGTACCGGGTGGAGCAGCTGGCCCGCGACGCCAAGTCGCTGATGATCTACGCCGGCAGCAACGAGGTGCAGGTCACCCACATCGCCAAGGGATTACTGGCCGACTGAGCTTCGCGAGCGTAACCGCACTGCGAAAATCGTCGCCGATCATCGCAGCCACGTTACGTTCGCGAACCCGAAACCCTCAGGCCGTCACCCAGATCGCCCGCGCCGCCGGGCTGCCCAGGTCGACGGTCGTCTCGGCGCCGTCGCCGGATTCGATCGCCACCGAGATCATGCCGGCGAATTCGCGGCGGGTCAGGACCCGCAGCCGGGAGTCGAGGTTGATGCCGACGTCGGTGAAGTAGCGCAGCATCTCGGGGTCGGCGTCGGAGATGCGGGCCACCGTCCCGGCGTCCCCGTCGCCGCACGCCCACAGCTGGCGCGCCGGCGGGGTGGGCACCTGCCCGTCGGACGCCGGGATGGGGTCGCCGTGCGGGTCGCGCTGCGGGAATCCCAGCTTGGCGTCGATGCGGGCCACGAGGCGATCAGACACCGCGTGCTCGAGCACCTCCGCCTCGTCGTGCACCTCGTCCCAGGCGTAGCCGAGCTCGTTGACCAGGAACGTCTCCAGCAGCCGGTGCCGGCGCACCATCTCGAGCGCCGCCCGCCGCCCGGCCGCGGTCAAGGTCACCGCGCCGTACTTCTCGTGGTCGACCAGGCCCTGCTCGGCGAGTTTGCGGATCGACTCCGAGGCCGTGCTGGCCGACACCCCGATCTTCTCGGCCAGCATCTTGGTGCTGACCTTGTCGGGGGACCACTCCTGGGCATTCCAGATCGCCTTGAGGTAGTCCTGGCCGACCGCGGTGAGACCGCCACGCTCTTCGTCAGCACTCACAACGACAAAGTTTAGGCAACCCCGTCCGGATCCGGCGTGTTCCCCGCCACCCCGGCGGGTGTTGCGCCCTCCGATCTCCCGGCCGGGCACTCGGCGCCGTAGGCTTGCGGTCGTGCAGCGGTGGCGCGGCCAAGACGAGATTCCCACGGACTGGGGCAGGTGTGTGCTCACCATCGGTGTGTTCGATGGCGTGCATCGCGGCCACGCGGAGCTGATCGCGCACGCGGTGAAGGCGGGGCGGGCGCGCAGCGTGCCGACGGTGTTGATGACGTTCGACCCGCACCCGATGGAAGTGGTCTATCCCGGCAGCCATCCGGCGCAGTTGACGACGCTGACGCGGCGCGCCGAGCTGGTCGAGGAGCTGGGCATCGACGTCTTCCTGGTGATGCCGTTCACCACCGACTTCATGAAGCTCACGCCGGACCGCTACGTGCACGAGCTGCTGGTGGAGAACCTGCACGTGGTCGAGGTCGTCGTGGGGGAGAACTTCACCTTCGGCAAGAAGGCGACCGGGAACGTCGAGACCCTGCGGCGCGCCGGCGATCGCTTCGGGTTCGCCGTCGAGTCGATGTCGCTGCTGTCCGAACACCACAGCAACGAGACCGTCACGTTCTCGTCCACCTACATCCGGTCCTGCGTGGACGCCGGCGACGTGGTCGCGGCCACCGAAGCGTTGGGCCGCCCGCACCGGGTCGAGGGCGTGGTGGTGCGCGGTCACGGCCGCGGCGCCGAACTGGGCTTCCCGACCGCGAACGTGGCGCCGCCGATGTATTCGGCCATCCCGGCCGACGGCGTGTACGCGGCGTGGTTCACCCTGCTCGGCCACGGTCGCGGGGCGGGGGCCCCCGGGGAGATCGTCCCCGGCGAGCGCTATCAGGCGGCGGTGTCCGTCGGCACCAACCCCACCTTCTCCGGACGCACCCGCACCGTCGAGGCGTTCGTCCTGGACACCGACGCCGACCTGTACGGACAGTACGTCGCCCTCGATTTCGTCGCCCGCATCCGCGGACAGCACAAGTTCGACTCCATCGACGAACTCGTCGTCGCGATGGGCAAGGACACCGACCGGGCGCGGGCGCTGCTGTCCTCGGGTTGATGAGCCGCCGCGTTTGTGCCCGGCGGTCCCAGCGCTGCTAAACTGCCGGACGACATCGGCGCGTGCTGCGGTTCGCGGTGGCCGCGCCTGCACCATTTACCTTTCGCGGACCGATTGATGGAGATAGTTCGTGGCGCTGACTGCCGAGCAGAAAAAAGAAATCCTGGGCACCTACGGCCTGCATGACACCGACACCGGGTCCCCGGAGGCCCAGGTCGCGCTGCTGACCAAGCGGATCGCCGACCTGACCGAGCACCTGAAGGTGCACAAGCACGACCACCACTCGCGGCGCGGGCTGCTGCTGCTGGTCGGGCGCCGGCGCCGGCTGCTCAAGTACGTCGCCCAGATCGACGTGGCGCGGTACCGCTCGCTGGTCGAGCGCCTCGGCCTGCGTCGCTGACGCCCTCAACGACGGGCCGATGACGCCCGCCTGATCCCGCGCGATGCTGGCGGGGCGGGGTCGCCCGTGTAGAGTAAGGACGTTCTGGGCCGGTTCGGCCCGAGCAACGGTGCGGTCACGCAGATCCGCGTGCGCCGTTCCAGCGTGTCACTACGCACCTTCGAGGGAGCAGCCCAGTCTGCATCGGGCGGTCTTCGGTAGTGGCTGCCGGGCTCTCCGGATCTGGGGCTTCTCGGCCGCTTCGATCGATGGCCGTAGCCGCATTCAGACTGGCTCTTCGGGATTAGCTCCCAGGGTGACTCGCAGGCCCGCACGGGTCCTGCGGACCCTCTCCAGGTTGCGCGTGACTACGCGAAACAGCCGAATAAGAGAGGCCGTACGGACGTCCATGTCTGTCGCTGAAATTGAAGAGGGCGTGTTCGAGGCGACCGCCACCATCGACAACGGGAGCTTCGGCACCCGCACCATCCGTTTCGAGACCGGCCGGCTGGCCCAACAGGCCGCCGGGTCCGTGGTCGCGTACCTGGATGACGAAAACATGCTCTTGTCGGCGACCACCGCCAGCAAGAGCCCCAAGGAGCACTTCGACTTCTTCCCGCTGACCGTCGACGTCGAGGAGCGGATGTATGCCGCCGGTCGCATCCCCGGTTCGTTCTTCCGTCGCGAGGGCCGTCCCTCCACGGACGCGATCCTGACCTGCCGGCTCATCGACCGGCCGCTGCGCCCGTCGTTCGTCTCCGGGTTGCGCAACGAGATCCAGGTCGTGGTCACGGTCATGAGCCTGGACCCCAACGACCTGTACGACGTGCTGGCGATCAACGCCGCGTCGGCCTCCACCCAGCTGAGCGGGCTGCCGTTCTCGGGTCCGATCGGGGGCGTGCGGGTCGCGCTGATCGACGGCCAGTGGGTGGCGTTCCCGACCGTCGAGCAACTCGAGCGGGCCGTGTTCGACATGGTGGTGGCGGGCCGCAAGGTGGATGGTGACGTCGCGATCATGATGGTCGAGGCCGAGGCCACCGAGAACGTCATCGAGCTCGTCGAGGGCGGCGCCCAGGCGCCGACGGAAACCGTTGTGGCCGAAGGACTCGAGGCCGCCAAGCCGTTCATCGCCGCCCTGTGCACCGCGCAGGAGGAGCTGGCCGGGTCGGCCGCCAAGCCGGTCGGCGAGTTCCCGACGTTCCCGGACTACCAGGAAGACGTCTACTACTCGGTCGCCTCGGTGGCCACCGACGAGCTGGCCAAGGCGCTGACCATCGGCGGTAAGGCCGAGCGCGACGCGCGCACCGACGAGCTCAAGGCCGAGGTGCTCGCGCGCCTAGCCGAGACGTACGAGGGCCGCGAGAAAGAGGTCAGCGCCGCGTTCCGCTCGCTGACCAAGAAACTGGTGCGCCAGCGCATCCTCACCGACCACTTCCGCATCGACGGCCGCGGCATCACCGACATCCGCGCCCTGTCTGCCGAGGTCGCCGTGGTGCCCCGCGCGCACGGCAGCGCGCTGTTCCAGCGCGGTGAGACCCAGATCCTGGGGGTCACCACGCTCGACATGGTCAAGATGGCCCAGCAGATCGACTCGTTGGGGCCGGAAACCTCGAAACGCTACATGCACCACTACAACTTCCCGCCGTTCTCCACCGGCGAGACCGGCCGCGTGGGTTCGCCCAAGCGGCGTGAGATCGGGCATGGCGCGCTCGCCGAGCGGGCCCTGATCCCGGTGCTGCCGGGCGTCGAGGAGTTCCCGTACGCCATCCGCCAGGTCTCCGAGGCGCTGGGTTCCAACGGCTCCACGTCGATGGGGTCGGTCTGTGCGTCCACCCTGTCGCTGCTGAACGCCGGTGTGCCGCTGAAGGCGCCGGTGGCCGGCATCGCGATGGGCCTGGTTTCCGACGACGTCGAGATCGACGGGCGCACCGAGCGCCGGTTCGTCACGCTGACCGACATCCTCGGCGCCGAGGACGCGTTCGGCGACATGGACTTCAAGTGTGCCGGCACCAAGGACTTCGTCACCGCGCTGCAGCTGGACACCAAGCTCGACGGCATCCCGTCGCAGGTCCTGGCGGGCGCGCTGGGCCAGGCCAAGGATGCGCGCGTGACGATCCTCGAGGTCATGGCCGAGGCCATCGACGCGCCCGACGAGATGAGCCCGTATGCCCCGCGGGTCACCACCATCAAGGTTCCGGTGGACAAGATCGGTGAGGTCATCGGCCCCAAGGGCAAGGTCATCAACGGCATCACCGAGGAGACCGGCGCGCAGATCTCCATCGAGGACGACGGCACCGTGTTCGTCGGCGCCACCGACGGGCCCTCGGCGCAGGCCGCGATCGACCGGATCAACGCCATCGCGAACCCGCAGCTGCCGACGGTCGGCGAACGTTTCCTCGGAACCGTGGTCAAGACAACGGATTTCGGTGCGTTCGTGTCGCTGCTGCCCGGTCGCGACGGCCTGGTGCACATCTCCAAGCTCGGCAAGGGCAAGCGCATCGCGAAGGTCGAGGACGTGGTGAACGTCGGCGACAAGCTGCGCGTCGAAATCGCCGACATCGACAAGCGCGGCAAGATTTCGCTGGTGCTGGTGGAGGACGACGCCTCGGCCCCCGCCGATGCCCCGGCGGCCGCCCCTGCCGATGCCACGAGCTGATTCGGCAAAGCGAGCAGCTGACCCCGCGCTGCGGCGGGGCAACCACACGGCCGCGGCGGACACCGAACCGCAAGCCGCACTGCGCCGCACCACGCTGCCCGGCGGCTTGCGGGTGGTCACCGAGTACCTGCCCGCGGTGCGATCCGCCTCGGTCGGGGTCTGGGTCGGCGTCGGCTCGCGCGACGAGGGTGCCACCGTCGCCGGCGCGGCCCACTTCCTCGAGCACCTGCTGTTCAAGTCGACCCCCAGCCGTACCGCGGTGGACATCGCCCAGGCGATGGACGCCGTCGGGGGGGAGCTGAACGCGTTCACCGCCAAGGAGCACACCTGCTACTACGCGCATGTGCTCGACACCGACCTGGCGCTGGCCGTCGACCTGGTCGCCGACGTGGTGCTCAACGGCCGCTGCGCCGCCGAGGATGTCGAGCTGGAACGCGACGTGGTCCTCGAGGAGATCGCGATGCGCGACGACGACCCCGAGGACGCGCTCGGGGACATGTTCCTGGGCGCGCTGTTCGGCGACCACCCGGTGGGCCGGCCCGTCATCGGCACCGCGCCGTCGGTGACGTCGATGACGCGCAGCCAGCTGCACTCGTTTCACGTCCGGCGCTACACGCCCGAACGCATGGTGGTGGCGGTGGCCGGCAACGTCGACCACGGCGAGGTGGTCGCGCTGGTGCGCAAGCACTTCGGCCCGCGCCTGGTCCGTGGCCGGGGACCCATCGCGCCGCGCAAGGGCGCGGGGCGGGTCACCGGCCGCCCCGGGCTGACGCTGGGCAATCGGGACGCCGAGCAGACGCACGTGTCGCTGGGTGTGCGCACGCCCGGCCGCGGCTGGCAGCACCGCTGGGCGCTGTCGGTGCTCAACACCGCGCTGGGCGGCGGCCTGAGCTCTCGGCTGTTCCAAGAGGTCCGTGAGCTGCGCGGGCTGGCCTACTCGGTGTACTCGACGGTGGACATCTTCGCCGACAGCGGCGCGCTGTCCGTGTACGCGGCCTGCCAGCCCGAACGCTTCGCCGAAGTCATGGCCGTCACCAGCACGGTCCTCGACTCCGTGGCCCGCGACGGCATCACCGAGTCGGAATGCCGGATCGCCAAGGGCTCGCTGCGCGGCGGCCTGGTCCTCGGCCTGGAAGACTCCGGCTCGCGGATGAGCCGCCTGGGCCGCAGCGAGCTCAACTACGGCAAACACCGCAGCATCGAGCACACCCTGCGCCAAATCGACCAGGTGACCGTCGAGGAGGTCAACGCCGTCGCCCGCAAGCTGCTCGGGCAGCGCTACGGCGCCGCGGTTCTCGGCCCCTATGCGGCCAAACGGTCACTGCCCCAACAACTTCGGGCGATGGTAGGCTAGCTCGAATGTCCGCCTCCTCACTCGCGCCCCCTCGGCGCTCGCCGTCGGCGGACTAGCCGAATGGTACTGGGCTTCTGGGACATCGTGGTGCCCATCGTGGGTGCCCCGATGGCCGGCGGGCCCGGGACTCCCGCGTTGGCCGCGGCGGTGTCCAACGCCGGCGGGCTCGGCTTCGTCGCCGGCGGGTACCTCAGCGCCGAGCAGTTCGCCGACGACATCGCCGCCGCGCGCAAGGCCACCACCGGCCCGCTGGGGGTGAATCTGTTTGTGCCCCAGCCCAGTGTGGCCGACTGGGTGGCCCTGGACTACTACGCGGCGGAACTCGAAGAGATCGCCGACCACTACCAAGTGGAGGTCGGTCACCCGCATTACGGCGACGACGACGGCTGGGAGCAGAAGCTCGAGGTGGTGGCCGACGTCCGTCCCGAGCTGGTGTCGTTCACGTTCGGTGTCCCGCCGCCCGACGTGATCCGGCGCCTCGGCGCGCTGGGCCTGCTGGTGATGGTCACGGTGACTTCGGCCTACGAGGCCGGGGTGGCCGTCGCGGCCGGCGCGGACAGCCTGGTGGCCCAGGGCCCCGCCGCGGGCGGGCATCGCGGCACGTTCGCGCCCGACATGGAACCCGCCAACGAGTCGCTGCACCAGCTCATCGATCGCATCCGCCACGCCCACGACGTCCCGATCATCGCCGCGGGCGGGCTGGGCACCGCCGACGAGGTCGGGGCCGCCCTGCGCAGGGGGGCGGTGGCCGCGCAGGTCGGCACCGCGCTGCTGCTCGCCGACGAGGCCGGCACCAACCCCGCGCATCGCACCGCCCTGAAAAACCCGCTGTTCGCGACAACCGTTGTGACGCGGGCATTCTCGGGCCGGTATGCGCGCGGCCTGGAAAACGACTTCACCCGCATGCTCGACCACGTGGCGCCGCTGGGCTACCCCGAGGTCAACCAGATGACATCGCCCATCCGGGAAGCCGCCGCCGCCATCGAGGACCCGAACGGGATACCGCTGTGGGCCGGGGCGGCATTCAAGCACGCCACCGCCGGCCCCGCGGCCGACATCATCGCCGGCCTCGCGGCCACGGGCTAACCCAGCACCTCGGCGGGGTCGGTGAACGGCAGGCCGAGATCGGTGGCCACCTGTTCGGACAGCAACGCGCCGTCGTGCGTCGAAAGGCCTTTGCCCAGAGCGTGATCCGAGTGGCACGCCGCGCGCCAGCCGCGGTCGGCGAGCGCGAGCACATAGGGCATCGTCGCGTTCGTCAGCGCCACCGTCGACGTCTTGGGCACCGCGCTGGGCATGTTGGCCACGCAGTAGAAGACCGTGTCGTGCACGACGAAGGTCGGGTCGTCGTGTGTGGTTGGCCGCGAGTCCTCGAAGCAGCCACCCTGGTCGATGGAGATGTCCACCAGTACCGCGCCCGGTTTCATCTGCGCGACAAGGGAATTCGAGACCAGGCTGGGGGCCTTCGCGCCGGGCCGCAGCACGGCGCCGATCACCAGGTCGGCGCGTTTGACGGTGCCCTCCAGGTCGTAGGCCGACGAGTAGCGGGTGCGGACCTGTCCGCCGAACTCGGCGTCGAGCAACCGGAGCTTGTTGATGTTGACGTCGAGCACCGAGACCATCGCCCCCATGCCGCCGGCGACGCGGGCCGCGTTGTAGCCGGCCGTGCCCGCCCCGATCACCACGACGTCGGCCGGCTTGACGCCCGGCACGCCGCCCATCAGCACGCCGCGCCCGCCGTGGGTGCGCATCAGGTGATACGCCCCCACCTGAGCGGAAAGCCGGCCGGCCACCTCGCTCATCGGCGCCAGCAACGGCAGTGTGCCGTCGGCGGTTTGGACGGTCTCGTAGGCGATCGACGTCGTTCCGGACGCCAACAACGCGTCGGTGCACGCACGCGACGCGGCCAGATGCAGATAGGTGAACAGAATCTGGTTGCGCCGCAACAGCTCATACTCGGCCGGCACGGGTTCTTTCACCTTGAGCAGCAGGTCGGCGTCGCCCCAAACCTGTTCGGCGGTATCGGCGAGTTGGGCGCCCGCCGCCTTGAACTCGGAGTCGGTGATCGAGGAGCCCTCGCCTGCCCCGGACTCGACGAGCACGTCATGGCCGCGGCGGATCAACTCGGCGACACCGGCGGGGGTGATGGCCACGCGAAACTCGTTCGTCTTGGTCTCGGTCGGTACGCCGACTCGCATGATCGCCCCTCGTTCGCGCATTCCCTCTCAAGTGTGAAGAAAGTTCACAGGGGCCGCAATCGATGTGCATCGCATCGCGTGCTGGCTATGATCGGCGGATGACCGACCCGTGCGTTTCGGCCACCGTGCAGATCGATGCCCGCCCCGACGCGGTGTACCGGCTCATCACCGATCTGCCCACCCTGGCTTCGCTGGCCGAGGAGGCGGTGGCGATGGAATGGCGCAAGGGTGACGCCGTGCGGCCCGGCGCGGTCTTCACCGGCCACAACGAGAACGGCGGCCGGCGCTGGAGCACCAAATGCACCGTCACCGACGCGGAACCGGGCCGCCGCTTCGCCTTCGACGTGACCCACACCATCCTTCCGATCGCGCGCTGGCAGTACGACATCGTCGCGGCCGACGGCGGATGCGCGGTCACCGAAAGCACCTGGGACCGCAGGCCCGGGTGGTTCCGCAAGGTCGCCGGCAAGGCCACCGGCGTGAGCGATCGGACGGCCGCCAACACCGAGCACATCCGGCTCACCCTGCAGCGCCTCAAACAGCGCGCCGAAACCGAGTAGCCCAAGAGCCGCGGGAGTTCTGCCATGACGCGACGCGATCCCGCCGTAGCCGTCGTCGGGGCCGGCATGTCCGGGTTGTGCGTCGCAATTGCGTTGCTGCGCAGCGGTATTACCGATGTGACCATCTTCGAGAAGGCCGACGAGGTGGGCGGCACCTGGCGGGACAACACCTATCCGGGCCTGACCTGCGACATACCGTCACGGGTCTATCAGTACACGTTCGCCACCAACCCGCACTGGACGCACCTGTTCTCGCCCGGCGGCGAAATCCAGGACTACTTCCGGAATATCGCGGACCGGTTCGGCCTGCGGGACCGCATCCGGTTCGGCACCGAAATCACCGATGCCCGTTTCGAGAACGGCCGCTGGTCGTTGCGCACCGCCGCCGGCGAACAGTGCGCGGCGGACTTCCTGATCACGGCCACCGGCGTGTTGCATCATCCCCGGATGCCGTCGATCGCCGGCCTGGACGACTTCGGCGGCCACGTCTTTCACTCGGCGCGCTGGGACCATTCCGTCGAGCTGGCCGGGCGCCGAATCGCGATCGTCGGCAACGGGTCGACGGGCGTGCAACTCGTCTGCGGCCTGGCCGGCGTGGCGGGCAGGGTCATGCTGTTCCAGCGCACGGCCCAATGGGTGCTCAAGCTGCCCAACCCCCGCTACACCAGGTTCACCGGCCTCACCCGCAACCGATTTCCGTGGCTGGACCGGCTGGCGTACCGCGGCTACAGCGTGGTGTTCGACCTCTTCGCGGTGGGGCTGACCAAGCCCGGCGTGCGCCGAAAGATCATGGGGGCGCTGTGCCGCGCCAGCCTCCGCGAAGTCCGCGATCCCCAACTGCGCCGGGCGCTGACCCCCGATTACACGCCGATGTGCAAACGGCTGGTGATGTCGGGCGGCTTCTACCGCGCGATGCAGCGCGACGACGTCGACCTGGTCACCGCCGGCATCGACCACGTGGAGCGGCGCGGCATCGTGACCGACGACGGCGCCCTGCACGACGCGGACATCATCGTGCTCGCCACCGGATTCGACACCCACGCCTTCTTCCGGCCGATGCGGCTGGTCGGCCGCGACGGCATCGCCGCCGACGACGTCTGGCGCGACGGGCCGCGGGCGTACCAGACCGTCGCGATGCCGGGCTTTCCCAACTTCTTCATGATGCTGGGGCCGCACAGCCCGGTGGGCAACCTGGCGCTGACGACCGTCGCCGAATCGCAGGCCGAGCACATCCTGCGGTGGATCCAGCGTTGGCGCCGAGGGGAATTCGACACCGTCGAGCCGACGCCCTCGGCGACCGAGCGCTACAACGCGGGGCTGCGCGCCGAGATGCCGAACACCGTGTGGACCACCGGCTGTGACAGCTGGTACCTCAACAAAGACGGCGTGCCCGAGGTGTGGCCCTTCACGCCGGCCGAACATCGCGCGATGCTGGTCAACACCGATCCGGGATCCTACGACCTGCGCCCGGTCGCGCCCTGAGGACGCCACAGACACCTGCCGGACAAAACCCGGTACCGGTGGTTCCGCATACTTGGTCGCGCAACTATAATGGCAGCTCGCGGCGTCGGAAACGCCGAGGTAGGGGGCAATAATGCTGACCATCGACGACCAGGCGGCAGGTCCGCACGACGCGTCGCTCGACCACGAACGGCTGGTCCTCGAGGCGCGCGACGTGCACTTCGATTGGGCGACGTTGCCGTTCCACTACGTGCCCGGTGAGCCGTTCTCCACCCACGTTCTCAACGTGCTGCATTTGCTGCTGCCCGCCGGCGAGGAGTTCTTCGTCGACGTGTTCAAGAAGGCCCTGCCGCTGATCAAAGACGATCAGCTGCGGCTGGACGTCCAGGGGTTCATCGGGCAGGAGGCGGTGCATTCCCAGGCGCACGCCGACGTGCTCGCCCACTTCGCCGCGCGAGGCATCGACCTGACCCCCTACACCGGCCAGATCAAGTGGCTGTTCGACACGCTGCTGGGGCCGCGGCCCCACTGGAGCGAGCGTCGCCGGCAGAGCTGGCTGCTCGAGCAGGTGTCTGTGGTCTCCGCCATCGAGCACTACACCGCCATTCTCGGCGAGTGGATCCTGAACTCGCCGGCCCACGACGCGATCGGCACCGATCCGGTGATGCTGGACATGCTGCGCTGGCACGGCGCCGAGGAGGTCGAGCACAAGGCGGTCGCCTTCGACACCATGAAGCATCTGCGGGCCGGCTACTGGCGGCAGGTCCGCGCCCAGCTGGTCGTGTCGCCCGCCATGCTGCTGTTGTGGATTCGCGGGGTGCGGTTCCTGTACTCGCTGGATCCCTATCTGCCGCCGCGCACCAAGCCCCGCTGGCGCGACTACTTTGCCGCGGCCCGCCGCGGATTGGTGCCCGGGCCGCTGCGATTCGTGCGAGCGATCGGGAACTACTACCGGCCGGGCTTTCACCCCTCGCAGCTCGGCGGGCTGGGGCAGGCCGTCGACTACCTGGCCGTCTCACCCGCCGCGCGGGCGTCGCACTGACCGATGGGCACCACGTCGAGCGTCACCGCCAGCGACGGCGTTACACTGGCCGTGCACCGCTACACCGACATCGACCCGGCATGCCCAACCATCCTGGCGATTCACGGTTTTCCGGACAACCACCACGTCTGGGACGGCGTGGCCCGGGAGTTGGCCGGTAAGCCCTACAACTTCGTCGCCTACGACGTGCGCGGCGCCGGTGAATCCTCTTCTCCCACACAACGTTCCGGCTACTCCTTCGCACAACTCGTCTCCGACATCGAGGCGGTGATCGACAGCCTGGGCGTCGGGCGGGTGCACCTGCTGGGCCACGACTGGGGTTCGATCCAGGCGTGGGCGGCGGTCACCGACGACTCGGTGATGGGCAAGGTGGCGTCGTTCACGTCGATCTCGGGCCCGCACCTGCAGTACGCCGGGGCGTTTCTGCGGTCCGCGCGCACGCCCCGGGCGGTGGCCCAGGTCGCCAGGCAGCTGATCTCGTCGGGCTACATCGGTTTCTTCTTGTGCCCGGGAGTGCCCGAGCTGTCGTTTCGCTCGAGGATCGGCGTGAAAGTCATTGAGGCTCTTGAACGCATCGGCCGCTCGAGCACCCGCAGCCAGCGCCACGAGACCATGCGGTCGGTCAGCGACCATGTCCACGGGCTCAACCTGTACCGGCAAAACATGCCCGCGCCCATGCTGGCGCCGGGTCCGCAACTCCCGACGACGACGGTCGCCGTGCAGACCCTGGTTCCGCGACGGGACGTCTTCGTCACACCCGCGCTGCAGCGCTTCACCGGGGCAATTCCCCACGGCGCCAGGGTGATCGCGATCGAGGGCGGGCACTGGGTCGTGACGTCGCGCCCCGACGTCGTCGCCCGGCTGACCGCCGAATGGGTCGACCGGGCCGTCGCCGGTGGGCCCGTCGTGGCCGAGGCGCGCGGCGAACGGCGCGACGTGCGCGGCAAACTCGCCCTGGTCACCGGCGCCGGCGCCGGAATCGGCAGGGCCACCGCGCTGGAGCTGGCCCGGCACGGCGCCCGCAAGATCATCCTCGCCGACCGTGATCGGGGCGCCGCCAAGGAAACCGCCGACGCCGTGCGCGCCGCGTGCGCCGAAGCCGCGGTCTACCAGGTCGACGTCAGCGACGAGGACGCGATGAATGAGCTTGCGGCACAAGTGCGCAACGAGCACGGGGTGGTTGACATCCTGGTGAACAACGCCGGCATCGGAATGGCGGGCCGGTTCCTGGAGACCAGCTCCGCGAATTGGGAAGACATCATGGGCGTCAACGTGCACGGCGTCATCTCCGGCAGCCGGGCGTTCGGCGCGCAGATGGTCGAGCGCGGCGAGGGCGGCACGATCATCAACGTGGCCTCGGCGGCGGCCTACCTGCCGTCGAAATCGATGGTCGCCTACAGCACCACCAAGGCGGCCGTGCTGGCGCTCAGCGAGTCACTGCGCGCCGACTTCGCCGACGAGGGCATCACCGTCACCGCCGTGTGCCCGGGCTTCGTCAACACGAACATCGCCAAGAGCACGATCTACGCCGGGATGAGCGCCGAGCAGCAGGAGCGGGCGCGGGGCAAGGCCGACGCCGCCTACCGGCGCCGCAACTTCACCCCCGAGGCGACCGCGAAGGCGATCGTGAAGGCCATCAAGACCGGTCCGGCCGTGCTGCCGATCGCCGCCGAATCCAGGATCGGCTACGCGATGCGGCGGATCAGCCCGGGGGCGGTTCGGCTGTTCGCGCGCTTGGACATTCGGCAGACGTAGGGGGACCGGTGCCGGAAAGCATCTGGGCCAGCCGGCCCGCCGACCTGTACGGCCGGCGCGACCACGACCGCTTCGGGTCGCTGCTGTGGGGCATCCGTGCGGTGTTCGAGGGATTCGCCTCGGTGTCGCGGTGGCAGCCGTCGCGGGTGAAGCCGGTGCAGCGCACGCTGACCGCGGTCGTGACCAAACGCGAGCTCGTCGCGCCCGACGTCGTCGTGCTGACGTTGGCCGACCCCGACGGCGGGCTGCTGCCCTCCTGGACGCCCGGCGGGCACATCGACGTCCTGTTGCCCTCGGGCCGGCGCCGGCAGTACTCGCTGTGCGGTCCTCCCGGGCGGCGCACCGACTACCGCATCGCGGTGCGCCGGATCGCCGACGGCGGCGGCGGATCCATCGAGATGCACGAGGCTTTCGGCGTGGGGGACACGTGTGAGTTCGAAGGCCCGCGCAATGCGTTCTATCTCGGCACGGCCGAGCGCGACGTGTTGTTCGTCATCGGCGGCATCGGGGTGACGCCCATCCTGCCGATGATCCGCGCCGCCGCACAGCGCGGGATCGATTGGCGCGCAATCTATACCGGGCACAGCCGCGAATACATGCCCTTGCTCGACGAGGTGGTGTCGGTGGCCCCGGAACGGGTCACGGTGTGGGCCGACGACGAGCACGGCCGCTTCCCGGCCGTGGCGGAGCTGCTGGCCGGCGCCGGCCCGGCCACCGCCGTCTACGTGTGCGGGCCGAGCGCCATGCTCGAAGCCGTCCGGGTCGCCCGCGACCAACATGCCGGCGCGCCATTGCATTACGAGCGGTTCAGCCCGGCGCCGATCATCGACGGAGCTCCGTTCGAACTCGAGCTCGCGCGATCACGCCAGGTGCTCGCGGTGCCGGCCAATCGCACGGCGCTGGACGTCATGCTCGACCGCGACCCGACGACCCCCTATTCGTGCCGGCAGGGATTCTGCGGCACGTGCCGGGTCAAAGTGCTTGCCGGACAGGTGGATCACCGCGGGCGTGCCGCGCCCGGCGACGACGGCATGCTGGTGTGCGTCTCGCGGACCGCCGGCGGGCGCGTCGTCATCGACGCCTGAGCCGGTTACGGCCGGGACGGCTCCAGGTAGGCGGCCAACGCGTTGGTCAGGCCCCGGCGCGCCATGTCGAGGTCGGCGTAGGAGCCTAGCTGGCGTTCCGACACCAGGCCGCGCATCGCGCCGGGAATCAGGGCGGCCACCTCGCGGACCCGGTCCGGGTCGACGGCCAGACCGGCGAACGCCTGCTGGCAGGTCTCCAGCCAGCTCTTGCCCCAGGAAAACAGCTCGGCGGCGGTGCGTGGGTAGAGGCGTTCGAGCTCGCCGGGATCGCGCGGCAGCGCGGCGCGCAGGTTCTCGATGGCGCGCGAATCCGCCGACGCCAGGCCGGTGTAGAGGGTGTCGATGATGGCGCCGACGCGTTCCCGCAGCGGCGCCTCCGTCGAGATCGGGGCCGACAGCGTCGAGAACGTCACGGCGCGCCGCTCGGCGGTGCGGTGCAGCACCGCGGCCCAGAACCCGTCGGTGTCGCCGAACTGGTACTGCACCGCGCCCCAGGTGGCGCCGATGTCCTTGGCGATGCGGTTGGCCGACACCGAGCCCGGCTCGCCGGAGGCCAGGCAGCGCAGCGCGGCCTCGAGCATGCTTTCGCGAGTCGCATGTCCACGCCGGTTCGGGCGGCGGCCCGCGATCCCGGCTCCGCTGCGTGCGCGTGTCATTGGGCGATCTTATCCACTCCGGCCGGGCGGGATGAGTAGTTTCATAGAGGGTACTTTGATATTTTGGTGTTGCGGCCTATATTCGTAACCCGAGGGAGGGCAGTCATATGGCAGGACGCGATGGCTAAGCCGCCGTTGTCGATGAAGCCGACCGGTTGGTTCCAGGTCGCCTGGTCCGACGAGATCGGCGTCGGCGACGTGCACAAGATGAAGTACTTCGACCAGGAAATGGTCGCCTGGCGCGCGGAATCGGGCCAGCTCACGGTGATGAACGCCTACTGCGAGCACCTCGGCGCGCACCTGGGGTACGGCGGCAAGGTCGTCGGCGAGGTGTTGCAGTGCCCGTTCCACGGCTGGCAGTGGAGCCAAGAGGGCCGCAACGTCTGCATCCCGTACCAGGACCGCCCCAACCGCGGCCGGCGCATGCGCACCTATCCGGTGGTGGAGCGCAACGCGTCGGTCTACATCTGGCACGACCTCGAGCGCCGCGAACCGTACTTCGACCCGCCGGATGTGTTCGCCGGCTTCGACGACGGCAGCAGCGCCGACGACTATTACCCGCAGCAGCGGCTCTACCGCGAGACGCTGGAGATGCACCCGCAGTACGTGCTGGAGAACGGGGTGGACTTCGCGCACTTCAAGTACGTGCACAACACCCCGATCGTGCCGGTGTTCACCCGCCACGACTTCGCCGAGCCGGTGTCGTATGTCGATTTCACCATCACCTTCGAGGGTGACGACGGGCAGAAGATCGAGGACGTCAACAGCGGCGTGCAGGCCATCAACGGCGGCTTGGGAATCGCGGTGACCAAGAGCTGGGGGATGATCGACAACCGCACCATCTCCGCGATCACCCCGGTGGACGAGCGCACCTCCGACGTCCGGTTCATGGTGTACATCGGCCGCGCGGTGGGCGACGACTCGGACCGCGCCGAACGCAAGGCGGCCGAATTCGGGCGGGAAGTGATCCGCCAGTTCACCCAGGACATCGAAATCTGGCAGCACCAACGGTATTCGGATCCACCCGCGCTGGCCACCGACGAGTACGAGGGATTCACGGCAATTCGCCAGTGGGCCAAGCAGTTCTATCCCGACGCGTTCGTATCGCAGGAAGGCTTAACCCGATGAGTGCAACACCGATCCGCGTCTTTCAGGTCGGAAGCGGAAACGTCGGCTCGGAGATGATCAAAAGGATCGCCGCCCGGCCCGATCTCGAACTCATTGGCGTGCATGCCTATTCGCCGGAGAAGGTGGGCAAGGACACCGGGGAGTTCGCCGGCGTGGGGGCCAATGGGGTGAAGTTCACCGGAACCGTCGAGGAAATCATCGCCGCCAAGCCTGACGTGCTGACCTTCCACGGCGTGTTCCCCGACGAGGACCTCTACTTACAAGTGCTCGAGGCGGGCATCGACATCGTCACCACCGCGGACTGGATCACCGGCTGGCATCGCGACACCAATCACCCGCACCCGTCGGGCAAACCGGTGAGCCGGCTGCTGGCCGAGGCGTGTGAGAAGGGCGGTGCCACGTTCTACGGCACCGGAATGAACCCCGGGCTCAATCAGATCCTGGGCGTCGTGTGCTCGGCCGACGTCGCCGACATCGAGAACATCACCACCATCGAGTCCGTCGACGTGTCGTGCCACCACTCCAAGGACACCTGGATCGAGGTGGGCTACGGCCAGCCGGTCGACGATCCGGAAATCCCCGCGAAGCTCGAGAAGTACACCCGCGTCTTCGCCGACAGTGTGTACATGATGGCCGACTGCTTCGACCTGCCGCTCGACGAGGTCAAGTTCAGCTACGAGCTGGGCGCCTGCACCAAGGACGTCGACCTGGGCTGGTACACCCTGCCGAAGGGTTCGCTGGGTGGTAACTACATCAAGTACCAGGGCATGGTCGACGGCGTGCCGCGGGTCGAGACGCACCTGGAATGGCAGATGACCCCGCACACCGACCCCAGCTGGAACATCAAGGGCTGCTACATCACCCAGATCAAGGGTGATCCGTGCGTCTACAACAAGCACATGATCTTTCCCAAGCCCGGCGTGGACCTGTCCAACCCGGACAGCTTCGCCTCGATTGGCATGACCGTCACCGGCATGCCGGCCCTCGCCGCGATCAAGTCGGTGATCGCGGCGCCGCCGGGGCTGATCACCAGCGCCGACCTGCCGCTGCGCGGCTTCGCCGGGCGGTTCGTCACGTAGGTGAAGTCAGGGGCCGGCGCGGTCGCCGACGCCGCGCTCGGGGTGGTGATAGTCGTTGGTGCGGACCCCGCGGTCCAACCGCGGCGGCGGTATCCACTCGGTGTCCCCGCTGGCATCTTTCCTTGTCCGCCAGCCCTTTTCGACCAGCTTGTGGTGCGGCGCGCAGGCGAAGGTGAGGTTGTCGGCATCGGTCGTGCCGCCGGCCGCCCATTCGTTCAGGTGATGCACCTCGCACCAATAGCCGGGCGCGTCGCAGCCGGGATGCGTGCAGCCGCGGTCGTGCGCGTAGAGGACGACGCGCTGATCCGGCGAGGCGATGCGCCGCGACCGGCCGAGATACAGTGGGCGGCTTGAAATGCTCGTCGAACACGACGAGATAGTGGTACGCGTGGCTGCCCATCCGGATCACGTCGCGCATCGGCAGCAGCGTCCCGCCGCCGGTCACGGCGCGCCCGGTGCCCGACGTCAGCTCCTGCAGCGTAGTCGCCACGATCACGGCCACCGGCAAGCCGTTGTGCTGGCCGAGTTTCGGATCGCCCAACTGGCCGCGCACCAGGGCGTTGAGCGCGTCGTGCTGGCGTTGGGCATGGCTGCGCGGATCTCGGCGCGCGCACTCGTCATCGGGTTCGCCTCCGACACAAGGCGTTTCATCGTCCGGGTTGCACATTCCGGGCGCCGCGAAGTGGGACATCCACGCATCGAGATTGGCACGCAGCTCCGGGGATGCGACCAGTTTTCCGACGCTCATCCCGTCGGGGCTCTGACCACACCAGGTGAAGCCGCGCTGACGCGCGCGGTCGGCGTCGGAGAATTTCCCGTCGGGATTGATCGACAGCGCGTACCGGTGTGCGAGCTTCTGCAGCTGATCGGGCCGTACTTTCGCGGCTTCATTCGCCAGGAATCGTTCGGCGGTTTCCACCTTGGCTACGGGCGTGGACGCCGGAAGATCGCGGACAAACGCCTGAATGACCCGCAGGTGCTGGCCGTCGAGCAGGCCGTCGCTCCACGCCACGGCGGTGGCCGGCAACTCGGGCGGCAACTCCTGGCCGGTGAGGGTCAGCCGCGGCGACAGCTGGGTGGCGTCGTGAAGCCGACGGGACGCCTCGGCGCAGCTGATCCGCAACCAGTCGGCGATCACCTTGTGCACCGGGCCACCGAGGGCGGCGGGATCCTCCCTCGCCAGGCCGGCGATCACGTCGTGGCTCACCGCGATCTGCCGCCGGCGCGAGGCCTCCATCCGCTCGAGCAAGCGCAGCCGCACGGCGGGGTCCAACCGGTCGAAGTTCAGCCCGCGGATCGCTGCGGCGGCGGCGTCGAGCGCGTCCAGGGCGGCGGACACCTCGGGTGACCCCTCGATCGAATACATGTTCGAATTTTATCGGCGGCCACCGCCCGGCGAAACGCACAATGCCGTATCTGTGGATAGACGCCGAACTGTGGACAACTCCCTCCGGTCTAGGGTGAAGCCATGCGAGTGGGAGTGCTGGGAGCCAAGGGAAAAGTCGGATCGACGATGGTGGCCGCCGTGCAGGCCGCCGAGGATCTGACGCTGTCCGCCGAGGTGGACGCCGGTGACCCGCTGAACCTGCTGACCGACGGCAACACCGAGGCCGTCATCGACTTCACCCATCCCGACGTGGTGATGGGCAACCTGGAGTTCCTCATCGGCAACGGGATTCACGCCGTCGTCGGCACCACGGGCTTCACCGCCGAGCGGCTGCAGCAGGTGCGGGCCTGGCTTGCCGAGAACCCGAAAACGTCGGTGCTGATCGCGCCGAACTTCGCCATCGGGGCGGTGCTCTCGATGCACTTCGCCAAGCAGGCGGCGCCCTTCTTCGACTCGGCCGAGGTGATCGAGCTGCATCACCCGCACAAGGCCGACGCCCCGTCGGGCACCGCGACGCGAACCGCCAAACTGATCGCCGAGTCGCGAAAAGGCTTGCCGCCCAACCCCGATGCCACCAGCACCAGCCTGCCGGGCGCACGGGGCGCCGACGTGGACGGAATCCCGGTGCACTCGGTGCGCCTGGCCGGGCTGGTCGCTCACCAGGAGATCCTGTTCGGCACCGAGGGCGAGACGCTGAGCATCCGCCACGACAGCTTGGACCGGACCTCGTTCGTGCCGGGCGTGCTGCTGGCGGTGCGGCGCATCACCGAGCACCCCGGACTGACGGTGGGCCTGGAGCCCCTGCTCAACCTGCAATGACCAAAGCGCTGCGCATCCAACTGCTCGTCGCCTTCATGTGCGTCGCGCTGTTGGTGTACTTCGCGCTGCTGGGGCGGGTGGCCGTCGCGATGATCGCCTCCGGGCGGCCCGCCGCCGTCGGCCTCGGGCTGGCGGTGTTGGTCATGCCCGTCATCGGCCTGTGGGCGATGGTCGCGACCCTGCGGGCCGGGTTCGCGCACCAGCGGCTCGCGCGCCTGATCGCCGCCGACGGAATGGAACTGGACACCAGCGACCTGCCGCGCCGGCCCTCGGGCCGCATCCAGCGAGACGCGGCCGACGCGCTGTTCGCCACCGTGCGCACCGAAGTGGAAGACCACCCCGACGACTGGCGGCGCTGGTACCGGCTGGCCCGCGCCTACGACTATGCGGGGGATCGCCGCCGCGCCCGCGAAGCCATGAAGACGGCGGTGAACCTGCAGGGCCACCCATGAGTAAGACGCTGCTGATCGTGCACCACACCCCGTCGCCGCACACGCACGAGATGTTCGAGGCGGTCGTCTCCGGCGCGACCGACCCCGAGATCGAGGGCGTGGAGGTGCTGCGCCGCCCGGCGCTGACGGTCTCGCCGGCCGAGATGCTGGCCGCCGACGGCTACCTGCTGGGCACCCCGGCCAATCTCGGCTACATCTCCGGCGCGCTCAAGCACGCATTCGACTGCTCCTACTACCAGCTGCTCGACTCCACCCGCGGGCGACCGTTCGGGCTGTACCTGCACGGCAACGAGGGCACCGAGGGCGCCGAGCGCGCTGTCGACACCATCACGACCGGGCTGGGCTGGTCCAAAGCCGCTGAGACGGTGGTGGTTTCGGGCAAGCCTGGCAAGGAGCAGCTACAGGCGTGCTGGGAGCTCGGCGCGACGGTCGCGGCCCAGTTGATGGATTACGCGTAGGTCGGCTTGAACGCGTCGGCCGGTTGCGCCAGGGCCAGCGCCGAGCTGGTGCCGATCGGGCCGTGCCGGTCGAACAGGGTGGCCGCCCCGGTCGCGACCCCGGCCGTGCCGTAGTGGCTCTGGGCGGCCAGGCCGAGGAATTCGCCGTCGGGCAACCGGCTCGCGGTGACGGTGTAGTCGGCGTTGATGTAGCGCAATCCGCCGGTGCCCCAATGGGTCAGCGAACTCGTGATGTCACCGACGAACGCCAGCGGGTGAACGGCGTCAGTGGGTGGCCCTGGACCATCGGTCGAAAGACCCTGGCCCACGCGAACTTCTGGGAGTCGGACTGCTCCCACTCGCCGGCGGCGATGCCGGGGCTGCCGTCGCGGGTGGCGCCATACCCCCAGATGAGAAACGGCATGCCCTCCGGGAAGCCGTCCGACGACGTCGGAAGCGGCGGCATCTCGACCGGAAAGGACCACACCCGGCCGTCCGGATGATCGCCGCGACGCAAAAACAGCGCGCTGGCCCGCGCGACGACCGTGCCGTTCTGCACCAGCTCGCCGTCGACCAGCTTGATGCGCCGCCCCTCCCGCGCCACCGACGTCCGGATCTGCACCGGCAGCATCAGGGCCGGGCGCAACAGGTCGACCGTGAACCGGGCGGGCTGCAGGTCGGGGTCGACGCCGGATTGCTCTATGCCCCAACCCAACAGGCCGCCGACGATCTGGCCGCCCATGGCCGCGCCCCACGGCCCCTGCGTCATCGTGCCCGGAACATAGGAGTCGCCGTCTACAGTGAAAAACGCCTCGGGCATGATGGCGGAATCGTTCGTCACCGCTATCACGATAGGACACCGGATAGTAAGGACCGGGTATGCCTCCAGTGATCGAAATCGCGCGCGACCACAATCCGTTCCCGACGGTCGGCGTGTCCCGCGGCCGCGACGGCATTCCGCGCTACGACGAGCTGCCCGCCACCCTGCTGGACATGCTCGCCGCACACGTCGACACCCGTCCGGACAGCGAGGCCCTGGTCGAGCTGGGCGGTGGCCGGCTGACGTACCGGCAACTCTGGGACCGCGCCGCGCGGGTCGCCGGCGGGCTGCGGGCGGAAGGCATCAAGCGGGGCGACCGGGTCGCGGTGCGCTACCCCGCGGGGATCGACTGGGTGCTGGCGTTCTGGGGCATCGTGATGGCGGGCGGCGTTGCGGTGGCGGTCAATACGCGCTCCGCCCAACCGGAGGTCGACTTCGTCCTGGCCGACTCGGGTGCGCAGCGCGACCTGGCGCCGGATTCCGCGTTGCCCGACGGGCCGCCGTCCGTCACCGAGCAACTCGGCCGCGCCGACGTGGCCGCCCTGTTCTACACGTCGGGCACCACCGGCCACCCCAAAGGGGTGCCGACCACGCACGAGGCGTTTTTGACCAACACCGAGAACGCGATCCGATGTCTGCAACAGCCGCGAGACCTCGGTGAGGGAATGCGGACGCTCATCTCGGTTCCGCTGTTCCACGTGACGGGTTGCAATTCACAGCTTTTGGCCGCCGCCCGGCTCGGGGGAGCGTCGGTGATCATGCCCGCGCTGAATCTCGACACCCTCGTCGGCGCGCTGGGCGCCGAGCGCGTGTCGGTGCTGGTGACGGTGCCGGCGATCTACTCACTGTTGTTGCGGCACATGGGGTTTGCCGGAACCGACGTTTCGGGGATCCGGTGGGTGGGTTACGGCGGGGCCCCGATCGCCCCGTCGCTGGTGCGGTCGGTGAAGAACGCGTTCCCCCACGCCACCGTGTTCAACGGCTACGGCATGACGGAGACGGCATCGCTGATGACGGTGCTGCCCGACGGCGACGCCATCGAGCACGCCGACTCGGTCGGGTATGCGGTCCCATCGGTGGACCTCGGGGTGATCCCGTTCGGCGCCGAGCCCGGCGTGGGTGAGCTGGTGACCCGGGGCGCCAACGTCACCGCCGGATACTGGAATCGACCGGAAGCAACCTCGGCCACCTTCGCCGACGGTTGGCTGCACACCGGCGACGTGGTGCGCGTCGACGACGCGGGACGGGTGCACCTCATCGACAGGCTCAAGGACATCATCAACCGCGGGGGCGAGAACGTCTCCAGCGTCGAGGTCGAGGCCGTGCTGCTGGCGGCGCCCGGCGTCGCGGACGCCTGCGTGCTCGGGGTCGCCGACGACGTGATGGGGGAGAAGGTGGGGGCAGTGCTGTTCGGCGGTGGCGACGAGATCGACGTCCCGGCCGTGCTCGACCACTGCCGCAGCCGGCTGGCCGACTTCAAAGTGCCGCAATACGTCACGGTGGTCGATACCGCGCTGCCGCGCAATGCCGGTGGCAAGCTGCTCAAAACCAGGCTCCGCGAACAGGTGCGGTGGGGGGATCCGCTGCGATGAGCGCGAGCCTGCTGGTCGCCAACCGCGGCGAGATCGCACTTCGAATCATCCGCACCGCAACCGAACTGGGCATGCGAACGATCGCGGTCTACGCCGGCGACGACGCGCAGAGCCCGCACGTGCACGCCGCCGACGAAGCGATCGGGCTGCCCGGCGGCGGCCCGCAGGCCTACCTGGACCAGTCCGCCATGCTGACGGTGGCGAAGGGCTCCGGCGCGGACCTCATCCACCCCGGCTACGGATTCCTCAGCGAGAACGCCGAATTCGCCCACGCGTGTGCGGCCGGCGGCTTCACTTTCGTGGGCCCCGACCCCGGGGTGCTCGGGTTGCTCGGCAACAAGACCGCCGCCCGCGGCGCCGCGATGGCCGCCGGGGTGCCGGTGCTGCCCGCGACCGAGGGGGCGAGCAGCGTTGAGGACGTCAAGGCATTCTTCGCCGCGCAGAAGGGCGGCATCATGCTCAAGGCCCTCGCCGGCGGCGGCGGGCGGGGAATGCGCAAGGTGCACAGCGCCGATCAGATCGACGACGCCTACCAGCGTTGTGCGGCCGAGGCGCAGCTGGGTTTCGGTGATCCGGCGCTGTTCGCCGAGGCGCTACTCGACGATGCCCGCCACATCGAGGTGCAGGTCGTGGCCGCACCGGCGGGTCACCAGACGCATGCGCTGGCGGTCGGTGATCGCGACTGCAGCATCCAGCGCCGCTACCAGAAGCTAGTCGAAATAGCTCCCGCCCAAGGGATTTCGGATGCCTTGCGCCGGGCGTTGCACCACGCGGCGGTGCGGCTGTGCGCGCGGGTGGGCATGCGTGGGCTGGCCACGGTGGAATTCCTGGTCACCGGCGAGGATTTCGTCTTCCTCGAAGTCAACCCGCGAATCCAGGTGGAGCACACCGTCACCGAGGAAACCACCGGCCTCGACCTGGTGGCCATCCAGCTGGCGATCGCCGGCGACGCGTCCTTCTACCGGCTGGGGTTGCCGGCCGGGATCGCTTCCGACGGGCTCGAAGTCATCGGCGAGCCGGCCGCCCAGCGCGGTATCGCGATTCAGCTCAGGGTCAACATGGAGACGTTCGGGCCCGACTTTTCCGTGGTGCCGTCGGCGGGCACGCTGACGGCCTTCACCCCGCCGAGCGGCCCGGGGGTGCGCGTCGACACGTATGGCCGGCCGGGGCTGGCCGTGAGCCCCCAGTACGACTCGCTGCTGGCCAAGGTTGTCGTCCATGTGCGCGGCGCGTCGTGGCCGGCGGCGGTGCGCAAAGCCGGCGCCGCGCTGTCCGAGTTCGGCATCGAGGGCATCCACACCAACATCGGATTTCTCCGCGAGCTGCTGACCGCGGACCGGATCCAATCCGGTTGGGTGAGCGCCGGTTTCCTCGACGAGAGGCTTCCCGAGTTCGCGGCGGCCGCGTCGTCTCACCAGCGCGGTCCCGAGGTGGCGGCGGTCGAGCTCTATCCCGGCGAGGACGCCCTGCGCGCGCAGCTGGCCGGCACGGTGGTCGAGGTGGCATCCGAAGGGGCCGAGTACGCCGCCGGAAGCCAACTGGTGGTCCTCGAGGCGATGAAGATGCAGCACGTGCTCGCCGCGCCGGACGCGCTGCGGACCGTTCGGATTCTGGTGACGCCCGGGCAGGTCGTCGGGACCGGGGACCCGATGCTCGTGTTCACCCGCACCGAGGCGGGCGCCGATGGCGAATCGTCCACGGCCGCAACCGATCTTGACCGATCGCGCGCCGACCTCGACGAGGTGACGCAGCGTCACGCGCTCACGCTGGACGAGGGCCGTCCGGCCGCGGTCGCCAAGCGGCACCGGCAAGGGCGCCGCACCGCGCGGGAGAACATCGCCGATCTGGTCGATCCCGGCAGCTTCGTCGAATACGGCGGGTTGGCCATCGCGGCGCAGCGCAGCCGCCGCTCGGAATCCGACTTGATCGCTAACACCCCGGCCGACGGCCTGGTGGCCGGCCTGGCGACCATCGGCGCGGACCGGTTCGGGCGGGCCGCCGCCGAGGCCGTCGTGGTGTCCTACGACTACACCGTGCTGGCCGGCACGCAGGGCATGCGCAACCACGCCAAGACCGACCGCGCCTTCGATCTGGCGGCGCGAAAGCGACTGCCCGTGGTGCTGTTCGCCGAGGGCGGAGGGGGCCGGCCGGGCGACACCGACGTCGGCGGCGCCGCCGGGCTGGACGTGCCGACCTTCCGGATGCTGGCCGGGTTGCGCGGCGAAGTGCCGTTGGTGTCGATCGTGTCCGGCCGGTGCTTTGCCGGCAACGCCGCGCTGGCCGGGGTCTGTGATGTGATCATCGCGACACCGGACGCCAACATCGGGATGGGCGGGCCGGCGATGATCGAGGGCGGCGGGCTGGGCGTGTACCCGCCGGAGGCGATCGGGCCGATCGGAGTGCAGCGCCGCAACGGCGTGGTCAGCCTGGTCGCCCGCGACGAGGCCCACGCGGTGTCGCTGGCCAAGCAGTACCTGTCCTACTTTCAGGGCAGGCTGGGCGAGTGGGAAGCGCCCGATCCCCGGCTGGCCCGGCATGTGGTGCCGCAGAACCGGTTACGTGCCTACGACGTCCACCGGGCGATCGAGGCGATCGTCGACGTCGGATCCGTGCTGGAGCTGCGGCCCGACTACGGTGTGGGCATCGTCACCGCGCTGGTGCGCGTCGAAGGCGTGCCGTACGGGCTGATCGCCAACAGCACGCATCACCTGGGCGGCGCGATCGATGCCGAGGCGGCCGACAAGACCGGCGACTTCCTCGCGTTGTGCGAATCGTTTGGGCTGCCGGTGATTTCGCTCTGCGACACCCCCGGCTTCATGGTGGGACCCGACGCGGAGACCCAGGCGGCGGTTCGCCGCTTCGGCCGGATGTTCGTGCTCGGCGCGCGGCTGACGGTGCCGCTGGGCATGATCATCTTGCGCAAGGGGTATGGGCTTGGCGCGATGGCGATGGCCGGCGGTTCCTTCCGCGCGCCCCAGTTCACCGTCGCCTGGCCGACCGGCGAGATCGGCGGCATGGGCCTGGAAGGCGCCGCGCGGCTTGGCTACAGCAAGGAGCTGGCGGCGGTCGACGACCCCGCCGAACGGCAGGACCTCTTCGATCGCCTCGTGGCCGCCGCTTACGAGCACGGCAAGGCGCTGCGCGCGGCCACCACGTTCGAGCTGGACGACGTGATAGACCCGTCAGCCTCCCGGGCCTGGATCACCAGGCTCTCGGGAGGCTGACCGGATCGAGCGATTATCCGTGGCCGGACCCGCAGCCGACGCCGGGCAGGCAGCCGGTGCCGCCGGGCACGCCGCCCGGGCCGGCGAACTGGCCACCGGAGCCGCAGCCCACACCCGGAACGCAGCCCTGGCCGCCAGGCCCGCCGCCGGGACCCTCGAACTGGCCTCCCGAGCCGCAGTTTCCGTTGGCGTCGCAGCCGCCGCCGCCCGGGTCCTGCTTGAAGGTGACGTGGGTCGGAGCGGGGGAATTGGCAGCTGGTCCGGCGACGGAAACGTCAGCGACGGCCGCGGGTGCGGCGGCGATAGCCGCAGCCACAGCCCCGGCAACAACCAGCGGTTTCATGAGTGTCAATTTCGATAGCATGCGCCTGGCATACCACCTCCACACGTGTCCAAAACATCGCGAATAAAATTCGGTGGCAAACAACGGAAGGCCCACGACATGACCTCACAAGATCTGACCGGCCGTACCGCAATCGTCACCGGCGCGTCACGCGGAATCGGCCTGTCGATCGCTCAGCAGCTGGCGGCCGCGGGCGCCAACGTGGTGCTGACCGCCCGCAAGCAGGAGGCCGCCGACGAGGCCGCCGCGCAGGTCGGTGCCCAGGCCGTCGGCGTCGGGGCGCATGCGGTCGACGAGGAGGCGGCCCGGCGCTGCGTGGACATGACGCTCGAGCGCTTCGGCAGCGTCGACATCCTGGTCAACAACGCCGGAACCAACCCCGCCTACGGTCCGCTGATCGACCAGGACCACGCCCGTTTCACCAAGATCTTCGACGTCAACCTGTGGGCCCCGCTGCTGTGGACCTCGCTCGTCGTCAAGTCGTGGATGGGCGAGCATGGCGGGGCGATCGTCAACACCGCCTCCATCGGCGGCATGCACCAGTCGCCGGCGATGGGCATGTACAACGCCACCAAGGCCGCGCTGATCCACGTCACCAAGCAATTGGCGCTGGAACTTTCGCCGCGCGTGCGGGTCAACGCGATCTGCCCCGGCGTGGTGCGCACCAGGCTGGCCGAGGCGCTGTGGAAGGACCACGAGGATCCGCTGGCGTCGTCGATCGCACTCGGGCGCATCGGCGAACCGATCGACGTGGCCGCGGCGGTCGCCTTTCTGGTTTCCGACGCGGCGAGCTGGATCACGGGCGAAACCATGGTCATCGACGGTGGTCTGCTGCTGGGCGCCGCACAGGGATTCCGGTCCGCACCCGGCGGCGGGCAATGAGCGCCATCGACGCGGCCGAGCTGGACGCGCGGGTGCAGGCACTGCTGGACGAGCACGATCCGACGGCCGGCGACCCGCGGGAATTCCTTGGCGCGCAATACGATGTGGGCCTGGCCTGGGTGCACCTGCCGCAGGGTTTCGGCGGGCTGGATCTGCCGCGCACCGCCCAGGAGCGCGTCGATGCCCGGCTGGCCGCGGCCGGCGCGCCGGTGGGCGGCACCCCGAAGAACTACATCGGGATGGGCATGGCCGCGCCGACCATCGCGGCGTTCGGCACCGACGAGCAGAAGCGAAAGTTCCTGCGCCCGTTGTTCACCGGCGAGCAGATCTACTGCCAGCTGTTCAGCGAGCCGGGAGCCGGATCGGACCTCGCCGGGGTGTCCACCCGGGCGGTCCGCGACGGTGATCAGTGGATTGTCAACGGGCAGAAGGTGTGGACGTCGCAGGCGCAGCACGCGCAGATGGCCATCCTGGTTGCCCGCACCGATCCGGCCGTGCCCAAACACGCCGGCCTGACCTACTTTCTGTGCGACATGACGCAGCCGGGTGTCGAGATCCGGCCGTTGCGCCAGATCACCGGAGAGGCCGAATTCAACGAGGTCTTCCTCACCGAAGTCCGGGTGCCCGACGCGAACCGGCTGGGCCCGGAGGGCGGCGGTTGGCGGGTCGCGACCACCACGCTGAACAACGAACGCGTCGCCATCGGTTCCCGCGCCGGGCTGTCGCGCGAGGGCGGTCACATCGGCAAGGTCGCCGACGCCTGGCGCGACGAGCCGGCGCTGCGTAACCCCGCCATGCACGACCAGCTGATGCGGTTGTGGGTGGAGGCGGAGGTCTTTCGGCTCGCCGGTGAACGGCTGCGGCAGCAGGCCGCCACCGGTCAGCCGGGCCCGGAGGGGGCCGGCATGAAGGTGGCGTTCGCCACGCTGGCGCAAGCGATTTCGGGCTTCGAGATCGAGCTGCACGGCGAATCCGGCCTGCATTACGACGACTGGACCATGCGCAGGCCCGAGACGGTCGACCTGGTCGGCCGCGGGCCCGGCTACCGCTACCTGCGGGCGCGCGGCAATTCGATCGAGGGCGGCACCTCAGAAATCCTGCGCAACACCATCTCCGAGCGGATTCTCGGGCTGCCGGGCGAACATCGGGTCGACAAGGACGTCGCGTGGAAGGACCTGCCCCGATGAGCCCCCAGCGCGTGCCGACCGGGGACCTGCTCTACTCGGACACCGAAGACGCGCTGCGGGCCGGCGTCCGTCAGCTGTTCGCCGAGCGTTGCCCGCCCGAGTCGGTGGCCGGCGTGTATGACAGCCAACCCCAAGACTTCTCGGGCGTGTGGCGGACGCTGGCCACCGAGCTGGGCGTGGCCGGCCTGCTGGTTCCCGAATCGCTCGGCGGCGCCGGCGCCGGCGCCCGCGAGGCCGCGGTGGTCATGGAGGAGATCGGCCGCGCGGTCGCCCCGGTGCCGTTCTTGTCCAGCGCGGTCCTCGCCACGGTCGCGCTCATGCGGGCCGGGGACACCCAGACCGTCTCGGCGCTCGCCCAGGGCGAGCTGACGGCGGCGCTGGTGGTGCCGCTGACCGCAACGCCCGGCGACGCGGTCACCGGGGTGAGCGGCGGGCCCGACGGCCTCAGCGGATCGGTCACGCCCGTGGCCGGCGCCGGCGAGGCCGACGTGCTGGTGGTGCCCGTCGCCGGGCCGGACGGGCTCGAGCTGCACACCGTCGACCCCGCCGCGGCGGGCGTGCGGGTGTCGCCGCTGCTCGCGCTGGATATGACCAGACCCCTTGCCGCCGTGTCGTTTTCGAATACACCGTCGTCCCGGGTCGGGGCGGGCGACGGGCCGGTCGCCGACGCCGTCCTCACCGGGGCGGCCCTGCTGGCGTCCGAGCAACTCGGAGTCGCCCAATGGTGTCTCGACACCACGCTGGACTACGCCCGGCAACGCCGGCAGTTCGGTCGCACCATCGGCTCCTACCAGGCGATCAAGCACCGGCTGGCGGACCTGTGGTTCGACGTCGGGGCGGCGGCGGCCGCGGCCCGCTATGCGGCCGACACCTGCGCCCGCGGCGACGACGACGCGGCCGCGGCGGCCGCCATCGCGCAGGCCTACTGCGGCGATGTCGCCGTGCACGCCGCCGAGGAATGCATCCAGCTGCACGGCGGCATCGGGATGACCTGGGAGTATCCCGCGCACCTCTACCTCAAGCGGGCCAAGAGCGACCAGCTGGCGTTCGGCACCGGCTACCGACACCGTGCCCGGCTCGCCGAGTTGGTGAACCTGCCGCCGAGCTAGACGGCGCGCCGGGCAACCCTCAGCGCGGGAACGCCGCGGCGAACACCTCCGTCATCGCGGTCCAATGCCGCTCGGCGGCCGCGGGGTCATACGGCGCGTTGTCCGGGACGGCGAACCCGTGGCCCGCCGAATACCACTCGATGGTGTGCTCGACGGCGGCCGCCGTCAGCGCCTTGTCGAGCTGTTCGGCGTGATCGGCGGTGAACGACGCGTCGTTCTGGGCGCCGCCCACGTACACCGTCGCGCTCATCCGGTCGGCCAGCAGGTGCGGGCTGTCGTCGGAATCGGTTACCAGGCCGCCGCCGTGGAAGGACGCCGCCGCGGCCACCCGGTCGGGCGCCCGGCCGGCGACCATGAGCGACGTCCGCCCGCCCATGCAATAGCCGCACACGCCGAAGCGCTCGCCGGACACCTCGGGGCGGGCGGACAGGTAGTCGAAGAACGCGGTGGCGTCGGCGGCCATCCGGTCCGGGGTGACGCTGCCGATCATCGAAAACAGGCGTCCCCGTTCCGACTGGTCGCTGAAGACCGTCGCCATGTCGAACGGCGCCCATCCCGGGGTGCGGTAGTAGACGTCCGGGAGCAGCACGGCATAGCCGAATCCGGCCAGCTTGGCGGCCATCTGCTCAAACGTGTCTCGCACGCCGCCGGCGTCGGGATACATGACCACACCGGGCCACGGGACTTGGGATTCCGGCCCGTCGGGGGTGAACAGGTGCACCGTGCAGGTGCCATCGGGGGTGGTGACCACGTCGGTGATATTCGGCATGGCACCCGTTCTACTCCGCTCGCCTAGACGCCCAAACATCGGCGTCGACCCGCCGCGTCCGGCTTCGCCGCGCTTGCGATCGCCGCTGGATAAATCGGCGCCGACCCGCCGCGCCCGGCTTCGCCGCGCTTGCGATCGCCGCTAAGCTGACCGCGTGCCAATCCCGACGCCCTACGAGGACCTGCTCCGCCTGGTGCTCGACGCGGGAACGGCCAAATCCGACCGCACCGGCACCGGAACCCGAAGCCTGTTCGGTCAGCAGCTGCGCTATGACCTGTCGGCGGGCTTCCCGCTGCTCACCACCAAAAAGGTGCACCTCAAATCTGTCGTGTATGAGTTGCTGTGGTTCCTGCGTGGCGATTCCAACGTCGCCTGGCTGCACGAGCACGGTGTCACCATTTGGGACGAATGGGCAAGTGACAAAGGCGATCTCGGACCGATCTACGGCGTGCAATGGCGGTCCTGGCCGACACCGTCGGGCGAGCACGTCGACCAGATCAGCGCGGCCCTGGATTTACTGCGCACCGACCCTAACTCGCGACGCATCATCGTGTCCGCCTGGAACGTCGGCGAAATCCCGCAGATGGCGTTGCCGCCCTGTCACGCCTTCTTCCAGTTCTACGTGGCCGACGGGCGGCTGAGCTGCCAGCTCTACCAGCGCAGCGCCGACCTGTTTCTGGGCGTGCCGTTCAACATCGCCAGCTACGCGCTGCTGACACACATGATGGCCGCGCAGTCCGGCCTGTCGGTCGGCGAATTCGTGTGGACGGGCGGGGACTGCCACATCTACGACAACCACGTCGAGCAGGTCCGGCTGCAACTGAGCCGCGAGCCGCGGCCTTACCCGGAACTCGTTCTGGGCAAACGTGATTCGATCTTCGACTACACCTACGACGACGTCGTCGTGCGCAATTACGATCCGCACCCGGCCATCAAAGCCCCCGTCGCGGTATGACGCGTGCCACCGTGGGCCTGGTGTGGGCCCAGTCGACCTCCGGCGTCATCGGGCGCGATGGCGGCATCCCGTGGAACGTGCCCGAGGACCTCGCCCGGTTCAAAGAGGTGACCATTGGGCACACCGTGGTGATGGGCCGGCGGACATGGGTCTCGTTACCGGCCAAGGTGCGGCCGCTGCCCGGCCGGCGCAACGTCGTGCTGTCCCGCGAGAACGGCTTCGCTGCCCACGGCGCGCTGGTGGTCGGCTCGCTGGACGCGGCCTTCGCCCAGGCCGAGGGCGAGCCCGCGGTGTGGGTAATCGGCGGTGGGCAGGTGTATCTGGCCGCGTTGCCGTACGCCACTCGCTGCGAGGTCACCGAGATCGAGGTCGACCTGCGCCGCGACGACGACGACGCGCTGGCGCCCGCCCTTGACGAAACCTGGGTGGGCGAGGCGGGGGAGTGGCAGGCCAGCCGCTCCGGGCTGCGGTACCGCTTCCACAGCTACCGTCGCTGAGTCTGCGCACCCGCTCGCGCTCGGCCCTGACCTGACATACTCGGACTCGGGGGTCGGTCGCACAGGTTCTACCAGCCACTTGGTGAAAAGGGGGAATTGGCAGTGATAACCGAACCCGTGAAGACGTTCTCGCGAAAGTTCATGGGCTACGACGCGGCCGCGGTCGATGCCCACATCGAGATGCTGGCCACCAAACAGCAGCTGCTGCTTGACGATGTCGAGAGCCTGCGGGCCCGGCTGCAGGAATCCGGCGAGCAAACTGCCGCGCTGCGCAAGGAAGTCGCCGTCCTCACCGACACCTCACCCTCGCCGCACGCCATGCAGAAGCGGATGGCGAAAATGCTGCAGCGCGCGGTCGACGAGGTCGCCGAGATGCAGGCCGAGGCGCGCGCCGAGGCGGACGCGCTGATCGCGGCGGCCGAGGCCGAAGCCGAAGCCGCCGAGCGCAAGCGCGACGAGGTGCTCGCGGACATGGCCGCGCAGCAGAAGGCGCTCGAAACCGAGTACGAACAGACCAAAGAAAAGCTCGAGGCCGAACTGGCGGGCATGCGCGCCGAGACCCAAGCGGCGATCGACGAGGCGCGTCAAAAAGCCGAGCGGGAGTGCGAGCGGCTCCTCGGGGACGCGAAGCAGGGGGCGGACCACTACCGTGACAACGCCCGGCGTGCGGTCGACGAGGCGACCGCGCGGCGAATCGAGATCCTCGAGCAGCTGATGGGCGTCTACCGCGACCTCGACGGGGTTCCGGCCGCGCTCGAGTCGGCCTATCAAGAACAGAAGAACCCGGCGCAGGACGGCGCCCTGACGCCGGTGGACGGCAAGGTCCGCGCGGGCTGAGCTGGCCTGCGCCGACGGGCGCGGGCGGGGCGGTATTCTCGGCGCCGTGTCGACCCGCAGGCTGTCCGCCGCTCAAGCCCGGCGGATTGCCGTTGCGGCCCAAGGATTTAGCGGGCCCCGGCCGGGCGGCGAGATCACCCGGGCGCATCTGAAGCGGCTGATCTCCAGGATCCAAGTGCTGCAACTGGATTCGGTGTCGGTGGCGGTGCGCGCCCACTACGCCCCGGTGTTCAGCCGGCTCGGCCCCTACGACCGCGACGTGCTCGACCGCGCGGCCTGGGGCCCGCGTTCGTCGCGGCTGCTGGCCGAATATTGGGCGCATGAGGCCGCGCTGATGGCCGTCGAGGACTGGCCGCTGCTGCGCTGGCGGATGCGCCAGTACACCCATGGCCGGTGGGGAACCCATATCGTCAAGGCCAATCCGCGGCTGGCCGAGGAGGTGGTGGCCGCCGTCGCCGAACTCGGCCCCAGCACGGCCGGCCAAATCGAAGCGCATCTGGCCGCCGAGCCGCGCGGGCCACGCGGAAGCTGGTGGGGCAGCCGCAGCGACACCAAATGGGTGGCCGAGGCGCTGTTCTCCTCCGGGGTGCTCACCACGGCCACCCGGGTGGGCTTCGCCCGCCATTACGACCTGGTGGAGCGGGTGCTGCCGGCCGCGGTGCTGGCCCGCCAGGTCGACGACGACGAGGCGATCCGCGAACTGACGCTGCGGGCGGCCGCCGCGCTGGGTGTGGGCACCGAGGCCGACATCCGCGACTATTTTCGGCTGTCCGCCGCCCAGGTCAAACCGGCGATCGCGGAGCTGCTGGCCGCCGGTGACATCGAGCGGGTCGACGTCGACGGCTGGTCCGCCCCGGCCTACCTGCGTGCGGGCCGGACGGTGCCCCGCGCCGACCGCGGCACCGCGCTGCTCTGCCCGTTCGACCCGCTGATCTTCTTCCGGCCGCGGGTCGAGCGGCTCTTCGAATTCCATTACCGCATAGAGATTTACACGCCGGCCGCCAAACGACAGTACGGGTACTACGTGTGGCCGCTGCTGATGGACGGGCGGTTGGTGGCGCGGGTCGACCTCAAGGCCGACCGGACCGCCGACTCGCTGCGCGTCGTCGGCGCGTTCGCCGAACCCGAAGCCCCCAAAGCCCGCGTCGCCGCGGCGCTGGCCGGCGAACTCGAGTCCATGGCGTCCTGGCTGGGCCTGGGCGGGCTCAGCGTCTCCGGCCGGGGAGACCTGGCCGCCGACCTGCGGGCGGTCCGCTGATGCCCGGCCTCCGACACCGATGCGCCCGGCACGCCTTAAGGTGAGCGCCGTGGCCGAGATCGCGCCGCTGCGCGTGCAACTGATCGCCAAGACCGAGTTCTTGGCGCCCCCGGACGTGCCGTGGAGCACCGACGCCGATGGTGGCCCCGCGCTGGTGGAATTCGCCGGCCGGGCCTGCTATCAGAGCTGGTCGAAGCCCAACCCCAAGACGGCGACCAACGCCGGCTACATCAAGCACATCATCGACGTCGGACACTTTTCGGTGCTCGAGCACGCGAGCGTGTCGTTCTACATCACCGGCCTGTCGCGCTCGTGCACGCACGAGCTGATCCGGCACCGGCACTTCTCCTACTCGCAGCTGTCGCAGCGCTACGTCCCGGAGACGGAGTCGCACGTCGTCGTGCCGCCCGGCCTGGAAGACGATCCCGAACTGCAGCAGATCCTGGCCGCGGCCGCCGACGCCAGCCGCGCCACCTACACCGAGTTGCTGAGCAGGCTGGAGGCAAAATTCGCCGACCAGCCGAACGCCATCCTGCGGCGCAAGCAGGCGCGCCAGGCCGCCCGCGCCGTGCTCCCCAACGCCACCGAAACCCGCATCGTCGTCACCGGCAACTACCGGGCCTGGCGGCACTTCATCGCCATGCGCGCCAGCGAGCACGCCGACGTGGAAATCCGGCGGCTGGCCATCGAATGCCTGCGTCAACTGGCGAGCGTGGCGCCCGCGGTGTTCGCCGACTTCGAGATCTCCACGCTCGCCGACGGGACCGAGGTCGCGACCAGCCCGTTGGCGACCGAAGCCTGACCCCGGCTGTCACCGCCGTCACTCGGCCGTGGGGCGTTGTAGCTGCTAGGCGGGCACGTGTCTACCATCCGTCCGGCCGTGACTTCCGCGACCGCTGAGCCGACGTCCGTCGCCGCAACGCGCGCTCGTGCGGGTGCGAAATACCTTGCTGGCGCCAGGTAACCTGAACACCGTGAGCACGGTCGGATTCGACGCCCCAGCGCGGTTGGGAACCGTGCTGACCGCGATGGTGACACCGTTTCGCCCCGACGGCTCCCTCGACACCGCCACCGCCGCGCAATTGGCCAACCACCTGATCGACGCCGGCTGCGACGGACTGGTGGTCTCCGGCACCACCGGCGAGTCGCCGACCACCACCGACGACGAGAAGCGAGAACTGCTGCGCGTCGTGCTGGAGGCGGTGGGCGACCGGGCCCGCGTCATCGCCGGCGCGGGCACCTACGACACCGCGCACAGCGTCCTGCTGGCCAAGGCCTGCGCGGCCGAAGGCGCGCACGGGCTGCTGGTGGTCACGCCCTACTACTCGAAGCCACCCCAGAGCGGGCTGATCGCGCATTTCACCACCGTCGCCGATGCGACCGAATTGCCGGTGGTGCTCTACGACATCCCGCCCCGCTCGGTGATCCCGATCCAGCCCGAGACGATCCGCGCGCTCTCGGCGCACCCGAACATCGTCGGCATCAAAGACGCCAAGGCCGACCTGCACAGCGGCGGCCAGATCATCGCCGAGACCGGCCTGGCCTACTACTCCGGCGACGATGCGCTGAACCTGCCGTGGCTGGCCATGGGCGCCACCGGCTTCATCAGCGTGATCTCCCACGTGGCGGCCAATCAACTTCGGGAAATGTTGTCCGCCTTCAATTCTGGTGATATCGCCACCGCTCGCAAGATCAACTCCAACCTCGCCCCGCTGTGCGACGCGATGGGGCGCCTGGGTGGGGTGACGTTGTCCAAGGCGGGTCTGCGCCTGCAGGGCATCGAGGTCGGCGATCCCCGGCTGCCCCAAATGCCCGCCACGCCAGAGCAAATCGACGCATTGGCCGCCGACATGCGTGCGGCCTCGGTGCTCAGGTGACCCAAGGAGCGTCCGAGAAGTGGATGTAGACCTCGCCCCGCCAGGCCCATTGGCCAACGGAGGGTTGCGGGTCACAGCCCTGGGCGGTATCAGCGAAATCGGCCGCAACATGACGGTTTTCGAACACCTGGGCCGGCTGCTGATCATCGACTGCGGGGTGATGTTCCCCACCCACGACGAGCCCGGGGTCGACCTGATCCTCCCGGATTTGCGCCATATCGAAGACCGCCTCGACGACATCGAGGCGCTGGTGCTCACCCACGCCCACGAGGACCACATCGGCGGCATTCCGTTCCTGCTCAAGCTGCGGCCCGACATCCCGGTCGTCGGTTCGAGATTCACGCTCGCGCTGGTCGCCGCGAAGTGCCGCGAGCACCGCCTCAAACCGGTGTTCGTCGAGGTGGCCGAGGGCCAGAAAAGCACCCACGGCGCGTTCGAATGCCAATACTTCGCCGTCAACCACTCCATTCCCGACGCGCTGGCGATCGCCGTGCGCACCGGCGCGGGAACGGTTTTGCACACCGGCGACATCAAACTCGATCAGCTTCCGCTGGACGGCCGGCCGACCGACCTGCCCGGGATGTCGCGCCTCGGTGACGCGGGAGTGGACCTGTTCCTGTGCGATTCAACGAATGCCGAGCACCCCGGCGTCGGGCCGTCGGAAAGCGAAGTGGGCCCGACGCTGCACCGCCTGATCCGCGGCGCCGACGGCCGCGTCATCGTGGCGTGCTTCGCCTCCAACGTCGACCGCGTCCAGCAAATCATCGATGCCGCAGTGGCTTTGGGCCGGCGCGTGTCGTTCGTCGGCCGCTCCATGGTGCGCAACATGGGCATCGCCCGCGAGCTCGGCTTCCTGCGGGTGGCCGATTCCGACGTGATCGACATCGGCGCCGCCGAGATGATGCCCCCCGAGCGGGTGGTGCTGATCACCACCGGCACCCAGGGCGAGCCGATGTCGGCGCTGTCGCGGATGTCGCGCGGCGAGCACCGCAGCATCACGCTGACCGCCGGTGACCTCGTGGTGCTGGCGTCGTCGCTGATCCCGGGCAACGAGGAGGCCGTCTACGGCGTCATCGACGAACTCGCCAAGATCGGGGCCCGTGTCGTCACCAACGCCCAAGCGCGCGTTCACGTTTCGGGCCACGCATACGCCGGTGAACTGTTGTTCCTGTACAACGGGATTCGGCCCCGCCACGTCATGCCCGTGCACGGGACGTGGCGGATGCTGCGCGCCAACTCCAAGTTGGCGGCCCGCACCGGGGTGCCGGAGGAGGCAATCCTGCTCGCCGAGAACGGGGTCAGCGTCGACCTGGTCGCGGGCAAGGCCGCGATAGCCGGGGCGGTGCCGGTCGGCAAGATGTTCGTCGACGGCCTGATCAACGGCGACGTCGGCGACATCACGCTGGGTGAGCGCCTCATCCTGTCGTCGGGGTTCGTCGCGGTGACGGTCGTGGTCCAGCGCGGCACCGGGCGCCCGGTGGCCCCACCGCACCTACATTCGCGCGGATTTTCCGAAGACCCCAAGGCGCTCGAGCCGGCCGTGCGCAGGGTCGAGGCGGAGCTGGAAGCGCTTGCGGCCGAGAACATCACCGACCCGAGCCGCATCGCCCAGGGCGTCCGGCGCACCATCGGCAAGTGGGTGGGCGAAACCTATCGCCGCCAGCCGATGATCGTGCCGACCGTCATCGAGGTCTGACCAGTTAGATCTTCTCCGCGTAGGCCGACCACTCCAGTTGCGACGCCTTGAGTTTGCGCCCGGTGGGCGCGACATAACGCTGCGCGAGTTCGTCGGGCCCGGCCTGCTCCACCAGCCGCCAGCCGTACTCGCCGACGAACGCGGCGACGTCGTCGGGCTGCAAGCCGAAATGCCACAGCTGCCGGCGCTGGCGGACGTTGCGGTACAGCGTGCGGGTGCCATACAGGTTCGTGCCGTCGATGAAATCCTTACGGACGTAGGTGAACACCAATCGGCTGCCGGGCGCCGCCGCGCGCAGCCCCTCCAGCGTGCGGCGGACGGTCGCTTCGGTCAGGTATTGCGTGACGCCCTCGCAGATGAAGAAGACCCGGTAGTCGGTGCGATAGCCGTGCTCGGCGAGCGCGGTGAGCAGGTCGTCGTGCTCGAGGTTCAACGCCACCAACCGCACCGACAGCGGCGGCTCACCGAGCACCCGGCGGACCGTCTTGAACTTGCGGGCGATGTTGACCGGCAGGTCGACCTCGAACACCGGAATGCGGACCCGCCGCGTCAGCAGATAGGCGCGGGTGTCCAGCCCCGCCCCCAGGATGACGACGGCGTCGATGTCGTCGAGCGACTCGGCGAGCTTGTCGGCGATAAAACGCTTGCGGCAGGCCAGATTCGCCCACAGCCCCGGGCCGGTGAACTCCGAGCCGCGGATCATCAGGCGGCGAACCGGCGCGTACCGCGTCGCGCCGACCAGCCACCGCAGCGGGCGGGGCAGGAACAACTCGGCGAAATCGTCGTCCACCAGGCGGCGCCCGGGCGGCTCGTTTTGCTCGACGGCCGCCAACACCATGGGGCCGAACGCCGTCTGGGCTACCGGATTTCGCGCCATGGCCCCTACTTGTTCAAAAAGCCCGCGTCGACCGGCAAGGTGACCCCCGTGATGTAGCGGGCCTGATCGGACACCAGCCAGGCCACCGCGTTGGCGATGTCCTCGGCGTCGAGCACCTCCACCGGCATGGCGTTGCCCATGGCGCCCGGCGTGTCCGTCGCGGCGGCCATCTTCGCCAGCCATTCCCGGGTGAACTCGTTGTTGATCATCGGCGTCTCGACACCGGAGGGATGAATCGAGTTGACCCGAATCATCTGCCCGGCAAGCAGATTCGCGTAGACCCGCATCAACCCGACGACCCCGTGCTTGGCGGCGGCGTAGCCCACCGAACCGGCGTCCGGGCTGCCGACGCCGGCCAGCCCGGCGCTGGAGCTGATCAACACGATCGAGCCGCCGGTGCCCTGCTTGACCATGGTGGGTATCGCGACCTTGATCGTGTGGTACACGCCGGTGAGGTTGACGTCGATGACGTCGTGCCAGCCGTCGTCACCGGATTGCATGGGAGCGATCCCCGCGTTGGCCACCACGATGTCGAGGCGGCCGAACGCGTCGAGACCCGCTTGCAGTGCCGCCGACAGGGATTCGCGGTCGCGGACGTCGCCACGGGAGGCCACGATGCGCGCGCCCGTGTCCTCCACGAGCTTCACGGTGGCCGCCAGGTCCTCCGGCGTGGCCAGCGAGTAGGGGACGCTGGCGATCTGGTCGCACAGATCGACGGCGATGATGTCGGCGCCGTCGGCGGCCAGTCGCACGGCGTGCGCGCGCCCCTGGCCGCGCGCGGCGCCGGTGATGAAGGCGACCTTCCCTTTCAGCGGGCCTTCGGCCGACGGGGCCATCAGGGACGCAACTGTCCCTTGGCCGGATCGCCCGCCGAGATCGTCTGCAACATCTTGATGTCGGGGGCGCCGTCGAGGTGTTCCCCGGCCGCGCTGAACATCTTGCCGATCGCCGGGGCGGTGCTGTGCGCCTTGAGCGCCTCCTCGTCGGCCCATTGCTCGATGAAGACGAAGGTCTCGCCCGAATGATGCAGCGAATACAGCTGACAGCCCGGCTCGTCGTGCACCTCTTCGACCGCGCGGGTGAGGATGTCGCGAACGGTGTCGACCGATTCCGGTTTGACGGTCATGGTGGCGACGACGACAACGGGCATTGATGGCCTCCTGGGCGCTCCGAGTTTGGGTGACGAGCACGACTTCTGTCACCGAAATGTCACCCTACTCACGCCCCCGGGGACCCGATCCGCCACATGCCGCACAAGCCGAACCGTTACCAGTGTGGCGGGTGGTGTAGATGATGTCGATGCGACTACCCTTGCCGTCATGCCCAGTAAGACCGCCGCCCGCTCCGGAAGCCGAACGAGCAGGTCAAAGGCCCCTTCGCGCGCCGGCGGGTCCCGCGGCGCGCGACCAGCGGCGCCCCGCAGGAAGCCCAGCAGGCCCGTCCGGCGCCGGAATCACTCGCCACTCGTCGGAATCGGGCTGACCTGCGGCCGCGCCCTGCGCGCCACCTGGCTGATGGCCGCGCGCGGGACGGGGGGCGCCGCCCGGTCGATCGGGCGGGCCCGCGACATCGACCCCGGCCACCGCCGCGACGGCATCGCCCTGCTTTTACTGGGCTTTTCCGTGGTGGTCGCCGCGAGCTCGTGGTTCCACGCCGCCGGGCCGGTCGGTGCGTGGGTCGACACCGTCCTGCGGACCTTCATCGGCGCCGGCGTACTGGCGCTGCCCGTCGTCACCGCCGCGGTGGGGGTGACCCTGATGCGGACCGAGCCCAACCCCGACGTGCGCCCCAGGCTGATCCTCGGCGCCAGCCTGATCACCCTGTCGGTGCTGGGCCTGCGTCACCTGTGGTCGGGCTCGCCGGGCGATCCGGAACCGCGCCGGCGCGCGGCGGGATTCATCGGCTTCGCCATCGGCGGGCCGCTCTCGGACGGGCTCACCCCCTGGATCGCCGCGCCGCTGCTGTTCATCGGCTTCATGTTCGGCCTGTTGCTGTTGACGGGCACCACCATCCGGGAGCTGCCCGTGGTGATGCGCAACCTGTTCCACACCCGGTTCGTCGACGAGGTCTACGGCGACGAGCCGTACGACTACGCCGACGAGTTCGACGAGGACGACGCCGAACCCGCGCACGACGATTACTACGAGGACGCATCCCCGGAGCCGGACGACCAGCCGGCGCCATGGTCGCCGGACGACGACGCCCAGGCCGCGCTGCAGGACGACATCCCCACGGTCCCCGAACCGGCCGTACAACCCGGCGCAGAACCCCGCGCGACGCGGGGCCGCAAGCGCGGACGATCGGGCAAGCAGGACACCATCGAGCTGGACCGCGTCGTTGAGGGGCCCTACACGCTGCCGTCGCTGAGCCTGCTGGTGGCCGGGGACCCGCCCAAGAAGCGCAGCGCCGCCAACAACGTCATGGCCGACGCCATCACCGAGGTGCTGACCCAGTTCAAGGTGGACGCGGCGGTGACCGGCTGCACCCGCGGGCCGACCGTCACCCGCTACGAGGTCGAGCTGGGCCCGGGCGTCAAGGTCGAGAAGATCACCGCGCTGCAGAAGAACATCGCCTACGCGGTGGCCACCGAGAGCGTGCGCATGCTGGCCCCGATTCCCGGCAAGTCCGCCGTGGGCATCGAGGTGCCCAACACCGATCGGGAAATGGTGCGGCTGGCCGACGTGCTCACCGCGCCGTCGACGCGGCGCGACCACCACCCGCTGGTGATCGGGCTGGGCAAGGACATCGAGGGCGACTTCATCTCGGCCAACCTGGCCAAGATGCCGCACCTGCTGGTCGCCGGCTCCACCGGATCCGGTAAGTCCAGCTTCGTCAACTCGATGCTGATCTCGCTGCTGGCCCGGGCCACCCCGGAAGAGGTCAGGATGATCCTGATCGACCCGAAGATGGTGGAACTCACGCCGTACGAGGGCATTCCGCATCTGATCACCCCGATCATCACGCAGCCCAAGAAGGCGGCGGCCGCGCTGGCGTGGCTGGTCGAGGAGATGGAGCAGCGCTACCAGGACATGCAGGCCTCCCGGGTGCGCCACATCGACGACTTCAACGAGAAGGTGCGCTCCGGGGCCATCACCGCGCCGCTGGGCAGCCAGCGCGAGTACCGGCCCTACCCGTACGTGGTGGCGATCGTCGACGAGCTGGCCGACCTGATGATGACCGCGCCCCGCGACGTCGAGGACGCCATCGTGCGGATCACCCAAAAGGCCCGCGCCGCAGGCATTCACCTGGTGCTGGCCACCCAACGCCCGTCGGTGGACGTGGTCACCGGGCTGATCAAGACCAACGTGCCGTCGCGGCTGGCGTTCGCCACGTCGTCGCTCACCGATTCACGGGTGATCCTGGACCAGGCCGGCGCGGAGAAGCTGATCGGCATGGGCGACGGCCTGTTCCTGCCGATGGGGGCGGGCAAGCCGATCCGGTTGCAGGGCGCGTTCATCACCGACGAGGAGATCCAGGCCGTCGTCACCGCCTGCAAGGACCAGGCCGAACCCGAGTACACCGAGGGCGTCACCAACGCCAAGCCCACCGGGGAACGCACGGACGTCGACCCGGACATCGGCGACGACATGGACGTCTTCCTGCAGGCCGTCGAGCTGGTGGTGTCCAGCCAGTTCGGCTCCACCTCGATGCTGCAGCGCAAGCTGCGCGTCGGCTTCGCCAAGGCCGGCCGGCTGATGGACCTGATGGAGACCCGCGGCATCGTCGGGCCCTCCGAGGGGTCCAAGGCGCGTGAGGTGCTGATCAAGCCCGACGAGCTGGCCGGAACGCTGGCGTTGATCCGGGGCGGCGCCGACGCCGACGGCGGCGACCCCGACACCGACTAGCGCGAGCAGACGCAGAATCGCACGCGGGCGGCCCGCGCAGTGCGATTCTTCGTCTGCTCGCGGTGTTACAGCACCAGCAGCATCCGGGAGTTGCCCAGGATGTTCGGCTTGACGTAGCTCAGGTCCAAGAACTCGGCCACACCGATGTCGTAGGAGCGGCACATCTCCTCGAACACCTCGGCGGTGACCGGCGTGCCCTCGATCTCGGTGAACCCGTGCCGCGCGAAGAAGTCGGTCTCGAACGTCAACACGAACAGCCGCTTGAGCGCCAACTCGCGGGCGACTTCCAGCAGCCGGTCGACGATCGCGTGGCCGATGCCGTGGCCGGTCATCGCCGGGTTGACCGCGACGGTCCGCACCTCGCCGAGGTCGGCCCACAGCACGTGCAGCGCCCCGCAACCGACCACGCGGCCCTCATGCTCGGCCACCCAGAACTCCTGAACGGACTCGTAGAGCGTCACGAGGTTCTTTTCGAGCAGGATCTTTCCCGCGTACGTGTCGACCAGTTGCTTGATGGCGGGAACATCGGGCGTTCGCGCTCGCCGAACCAGCGGCCGGTAGCCCTGTGGACTTCTGCTCACGGCTAACAGTATCGGCATCCGGGACGGCCGCGCTGGTCAACCGTTATTCTGTTGCGGTGTCGGGGCAGCCGCAGACGGGTCCGGTGGTAGGCCGCGCGAATATCGCCAATCTCGCCAATACGCTGACGCTGCTGCGGCTGGTGCTGGTCCCCGTCTTCCTGCTCGCCCTGTTCGCCGGCGACGGCCAGCAGGCCGGCTTGCGGGTGGTGGCCTTCCTCATCTTCGCGGTGGCCTGCATCACCGATCGGCTGGACGGGCTGCTCGCCCGCAACTACGGCATGGCAACCGAATTCGGCGCGTTCGTCGACCCGATCGCCGACAAGACGCTGGTGGGATCGGCGCTGATCGGGCTGTCGATGCTCGGCGAGCTGCCGTGGTGGGTCACCGTGGTGATCCTGGTTCGCGAATTCGGGGTCACCGTGCTGCGGCTGGCCGTGATCCGCCGCGGAGTCATCCCGGCCAGCTGGGGCGGCAAGCTCAAGACCGTCGTGCAGGTGTTGGCCATCGGATTGTTCGTCCTGCCTTGGGCAGGAACGCCGGGACCGTTCCGGGTGGCCGCGGCCGTGGTGATGGGCGCGGCGATCGTGCTGACGGTGATCACCGGGATCGACTACGTGGTGTCGACCGTCCGGGAAGTGCGCCGCACGAACGGTTGATTCCGGGGCGCCGAGCGGGAACCAGACCACCGCCGGCGGCGTTCACCTTAATGAGCACCTGCCGGAGGCAAGCTGAGTACGTGCCGCGCAGGGCCGACTGGACGAAGGAGGGCGGGATGCCGCCATTGGTGCGCGAGGTCATCGGCGACGTGCTGCGCGAGACCCGCACGACACAGGGCCGGACGCTGCGTGAGGTGTCCGATTCGGCGCGGGTGAGCCTCGGCTATTTGTCCGAGGTGGAACGCGGCCGCAAGGAGCCGTCGAGCGAGTTGCTCAACGCGATCTGCGACGCGCTGGACGTCCCGTTGTCGTCGGTTCTCACCGACGCCGGTGAACGGATGGCCGGCCAGGAAAGGGCCCACGAGCGCGCCGCCGTCGGCGCGCCCGCCGAAGCGGCCACGGGCACCAGCATCGACGTCAGCACCAAGGTCGTCATTCCGCCGGTGGCATCGCTGGCGCTGGCCTGAGCGCCCGTGGACCGATCCCGCCCAAGGGGTGGGGCGATCGGCACCAACCCATTAAATTGAGCGTCAGGCGCAGGGCCCGTCAGGGTCGATCCGGAACCATCCGGCCCCTCAAGAAGCGAAGGTGGAGCTAACTCATGGCCAATCCGTTCGTCAAGGCGTGGAAGTACCTCACGGCGCTATTCAACGCGAAGATCGACGAGCACGCAGACCCCAAGGTCCAGATCCAGCAGGCCATCGAGGAAGCGCAACGCACGCACCAGGCGCTGACGCAGCAGGCCGCGCAGGTCATCGGCAACCAGCGCCAACTCGAGATGCGGCTCAACCGTCAGCTGGCCGACGTGGAAAAACTCCAGGTCAACGTGCGTCAGGCCCTCACTCTGGCCGACCAGGCCACCGCCGCCGGGGACGCCGCCAAGGCCACCGAATACAACAACGCCGCCGAGGCGTTCGCCGCCCAGCTGGTCACCGCCGAGCAAAGCGTCGAAGACCTCAAGACCCTGCACGATCAGGCGCTGAACGCGGCCGGGCAAGCCAAGAAGGCGGTCGAACAGAACGCCATGGTGCTGCAGCAGAAGATCGCCGAGCGCACCAAACTGCTCAGCCAGCTCGAGCAGGCCAAGATGCAGGAACAGGTCAGCGCCTCACTGCAGTCGATGAGCGATCTGGCCGCCCCGGGCAACGTCCCCAGCCTCGACGAGGTGCGCGACAAGATCGAGCGCCGGTACGCCAACGCGATCGGGGCCGCCGAGCTGGCGCAGGGCTCGGTCCAGGGCCGGATGCTCGAGGTCGAACAGGCCGGCGTGCAGATGGCCGGCCATTCCCGGCTCGAGCAGATCCGCGCGTCCATGCGCGGCGAGGCGCTGCCGACCGGGGGCACGCCCGCGGCGGGGTCCACTCCCGCCACCCCCGCGCCCGCGGAGAGCGCCGGCGGCGCGGTCAGCGAGAAGCCACTTGGTCAGTAGCCCGGTGTCATGGCGGTGAACGCGCCGCGCCCCGGCCTGTTGCGCGCGTTGCTGCACCGCGGATTGGCCACCGCCGCCGACCTTTCCGACCTGGTGGCCCGCAAGATCAGCGCGGCCGCGGATCCACGCGCGCGGCAGCTGCGTCGCCGCCGCCGCGCACTGCGGTGGGGCCTGATATTCGGGGCGGGGTGCCTGTTCTGGGCGGTGGTGACGATGCTGCTCGCCGCCTGGGGATGGTTCGCGTTGCTGCTGGAGATCACCGGCGGCGTCGCGGTCGTCATGGCCATCCCGGCCACCCTGTTGCTGCTGCGCTACCGCTGGCTGCGGTCCGAGCCGCTGCCGGTGCCCCGGACCACGAACGCGCGCCGGCTGCCGCCGCCGGGTTCGGCGGCGCGTCCCGCGATGTACGCGCTGGGCGCCTCCGAACGCGGGTTCTTCTCGCTGGTGGCCGTGCTGGAGCGGGGCGCGATGTTGCCGACGGCCGAGATCCGCGACCTGACCGCGGCCGCCACCAAAACCTCCGCGGCCATGGCGTCCACCGCCGCGCAGGTGGTGTCGATGGAGCGGGCGGCGCAGGCCAGCGAAGAGTCGCGGTCGTATCTGGTGCCGACCATCAACGCGTTCACCGCGCAACTGAGCGCCGGCGTTCGTCAATACAACGAAATGGTCACCGCCGCAGCGCAATTGGTGTCTTCGGCCAATGGTGACGGGCTCGCCGGGTCGCAGCGGTACCGCGCCGAGCTGGCAGGGGCCACGGACCGCCTGGTCGGTTGGGCGCAGGCGTTCGACGAACTCGGCGGACTGCGCGGCGCGAGCTAGTGGCGATCGCGAGCGCGGCGGAGCCGGGCGAAGCGGGTCGCCACCGTGGGGCTAGTGGCGATCGCGAGCGCGGCGGAGCCGGGCGAAGCGGGTCGCCACCGTCGGGCTAGTCTTCCGGGCGCGGGCCGTAGCGCTCGATGTACGACTGATGCATGCGGGCGTCGCGCTTGCGGGCCAGCTCGTCGACCAATTCGGGATCCAGATCGTGCACAGCCAGCATGTGCCGGCGCCACACCTTGTTGAGCGCGTGCGAAAAGTACACGAACGGAATGAGAATCGGCAGCGTCATGCTTAGATGCACGTCGAGCGTCGTCGGGATCAACCAGAACGGGGCCAGCACCACCACCGCCGGCACCGCCACGCGGCGCATCATCCGCGCGCTCGCACCCTTGCCGGCCAGGTCGTTGCGCACCCAGTCGCGCATCGAGTCCGGCAGCCGGCCACCGCAGCAATAGCGGACGAACTGCACGAAATTCGGCCGCGTGCGGTTGGCGTCCCTTTTGGTCATCGCGTCCCCGCGCTCAGAACGACGCTCTCAGCGACGGCAGCACCAGCGCCGCCAGGCCGCGCGCGGTGGCCTTGAGCATGTCGAAGAAGTCGAAGTAGTCCCGCCACAACGTGATTCGCCCGTTGTGGACCTCGAACACGCCGCACACCCAGAACTGCAGCCGCAGGGGTCCGAAGATCAGCGCGTCGGTGCGTTCGGTGAGCACCGCGCCGCCGTCGGCCGCGATGCGGTGGATCTTCACCTCGAAGGCGGCGCGGCCCTCCATCTGGCGAAACAGCTTCATGGCCCTGGCGCGGCCATGGATGGTGGGCAGGCCGACGTTTTCGTAGACGAGGTCGTCGGCCAGCGCCGCGTCGGCGGCCTCGTAATCGGCGTCCTGCAGCGCGTTCAGGAATCCCTCGACCGTGCGGGTGTTCGCCACGGTTGTCCCAGTCAGCTCGGTCATCTTGCCAGCGTAGGCGAGTGCGGCGGCCGGGCGCTGTGGCAGGGTAAGGCCGATGCGTGTCGCCGTGGTCGCCGGGCCGGATCCCGGGCATTCGTTCCCGGCGATCGCGCTGTGCCGGCGCTTCGCCGAGGCGGGCGACGAGCCCACGCTGTTCACCGGCGCCGAATGGATCGACACCGCCCGCGGCGCCGGCATCGACGCCGTCGCGCTGGACGGCCTGGTGGCCACCGACGACGACGTCGACGCCGGGGCCAGGATCCACCGGCGCGCCGCGCGGATGGCCGTGCTCAATGTGCCCGCGCTGCGCGACCTGGCGCCCGACCTGGTGGTCTCCGACGTCATCACCGCGGGCGGCGGTATGGCCGCCGAGCTGTTGGGTATCCCGTGGATCGAACTCAATCCGCATCCGCTGTATCTGCCGTCGAAGGGCCTGCCGCCGATCGGCAGCGGGCTGGCGCCGGGAACCGGGATCCGGGGCCGGCTGCGCGACGCGGCGATGCGCGCGCTCACCGCGCGTTCCTGGCGGGCCGGTCTGCGGCAACGCGCGGCGGTGCGCACCGAGATCGGGCTGCCGGCCGACGACCCCGGGCCGCTACGACGGCTGATCGCCACGCTGCCCGCCTGCGAGGTGCCCCGCCCGGATTGGCCGCCGGAGGCGGTGCTGGTGGGCCCGTTGCACTTCGAGCCGACCGACCGGGCGCTGGAAATCCCGGCGGGGTCCGGGCCCGTGGTGGTGGTCGCGCCGTCGACCGCGCTGACCGGCACCGAAGGCCTGGCCGAGGTGGCGCTGGCCCGCCTGATACCGGGGGACACGCTGCCGGCGGGGGCGCGGGTGGTGGTCTCGCGGCTCGGCGGAGCGGAGCTGACGGTGCCGCCGTGGGCGGTCGTCGGGCTCGGCAGCCAGGCCGAATTGCTGACGCACGCCGACGTGGTGATCTGCGGCGGCGGGCACGGAATGGTGGCCAAGACGCTGCTGGCGGGCGTGCCGCTGGTCGCGGTGCCCGGCGGCGGCGACCAGTGGGAGATCGCCAACCGGATGGTCCGCCAGGGCAGCGCGCGGCTGGTTCGGCCGCTGACCGCCGACGCGCTGGTGGCCGCGGTCAACGAGGTGCTGGCGTCGCCCCGCTACCGGGCCGCGGCGCAACGAGCCGCCGCCGGCATCGCCGAGGTCGCCGACCCGGTCCGGGTGTGCCACGACGCGCTGGCGGTGGCCGGATGACCCGCCGCGCATCCCCTTATGCTCCTTATGCTTCGGCGGGAGGCATGCAATGAGGATGATCGCGGCAGTCACGGCCGGCGCCCTGATGGCCGGCTCGGTATTCGGGGCGGGTGTCGCACGCGCCGACAGCCCCGAGGAGCAGCAGGCCTGCCGGTTGATGGACGATCCGGCCGCCGCCGAGCAGGGGCTCGGGCCCGCCGAATACGCCTTCATGCAGTTGCGCGCCACGATGTCGGCGCAGCGCGCCCGCGACACCATGTCCCTCGCGGCCCAGGAGGACTGCCCGAATCACATCATCGACCTGCCGGCGAGCTGGCGGTGACGGCGTTCGCGCCCGGGTGTCCGATCCATGCCCGCTGGGTATGTTCACTGGCGTGCGGCTAACGGAGTTTCACGAGCGGGTGGTGCTGCGCTTCGGTACCACCTACGGGTCATCGGTCTTGGTCGATCACGTGCTGACGGGTTTCGACGGGCGGACGGCCGCCCAGGCCATCGAGGAGGGGATCGAGCCCCGCGACGTCTGGCGGGCATTGTGCGTCGACTTCGACGTGCCCCACGAGCAGTGGTGATCCGCGCGCGTTATTCGTATGCCGGATAAGGGTTTTGGCGCAGCACGGCGGCCAGGTGGATGGCGTTGCGGGCCGCGTTGCCGGTGGCGGACGCGACTGCCTCGGGGACGTCGTCGAGGTCGGTGTAGTCCGTGCCCTGCATGGCCTCGCCGTTCCAGTAGGTGCAGCCCTGCGCGGGGATCGAGAACCCGATGTCGTTGAGCGCCTGAAAGAGGTCGGCCACGATCTTGTGCGCGCCGTCCTCGTTGCCGACGACCCCCGCCAGCGCCACCTTGCCCACCATCGCCGGCCGTCCCGCGTCGTCGGTGTCGGACAGCTCGGCATCGAGGCGCTCCAGGACGCGCTGCGCGACGCTGGACATGTGCCCGACCCAGGTGGGCGTCGACACGATGACGATGTCCGCCGCCTTGACCTTGGTCAGCAGCGCCGGCCACTCGTCGCCCGGCCCCATGTCCGCCTCGACACCGGGCAGCAGCGCCAGGTCCACGCACCGCACCTTCTCGCCCTCGACGCCCGCGCCGCGCAGCGCATCGAGCAACTGATCGGCGAGCAGCTCGCTGCTGGACGGCGCGGGGCTCTTCTTCAACGAGCAGATCAGCGCGAGGGCGCGCAGGGATTGCGCTGCGGGTGAGGCCATGGCTGGCCGCATACCCCGGCGCGGCGGCACCAAACGACGCCCGGTCCTACCGTGGCGTCCGCTGAAGCGCGCAGTCGCCGCACAGGGAGCCCCCGGGCAGGCGATAGAACAGGCAGCAGCTGCGGCGCCGGAAGCCCAGCTGCGGGCCGGCGAGGACACCGGATCCGGCCAGCACGCCGGTGTCCAACAGGGAGCGGGTCGTCTCGATGATCGCGCCGCGCATGTCGGACCGCGCCGAAAGCAGCGCCCGCGCGGCCCCCACCAGCGCGGAGGCGATGTTGCCCGCGAGCAGGGCGGGCGCCAGCTTGACCCGCAGGCCGGCGGCGAGCGGGCGCATGTGCTCGCTCACCACGACGCGATACAGCGCGTCCGGTGCGGGCGAGGTGATGGGTTTCCCGAGGGGTTTGGGCAGTCGCAGCTGTGCGCCGTCGTCGGCGCGCTGCAGGTCGTCGAGGTCGGGCAGGACGCCGTGGCCGATCGCGCACGCGAGCACCGGCGACCACAGCCGGGTGGCGTGGCCGAGATGAACCAGTGAGGCGCCGATCCGCGAGTCGGTGGAGCCGTAGCGCCGGACGGTGGCGTCGACCAGGTCGGCGCAGCCGTCGGCATAGGACTGCTTGACCGGATGCCATCCCGCCGCGTCGCCCCCGACGGTCAGGGCGAAAAAGCCTCCGTAGGAAGCCGTTTCGGCCAGCTCGGTGGAGATGTCCATCGCGTCGCGCCCGCCTCTTGAGGAAGTCCGCCCGGAAGCCCCGTCGACGCCTTTCGGTAGCCGATGTTGCCACACGACCGGCGTGTCAGGCTTGAATCGAACACCTGTTCGGCTAGTGTGGTGAGCGTTCGCCAGTCAACTTGTCGGTGGCCTTCTCTAGTGTCACCGCCAACCGACCGATACCGGTCAGACGAACACCGACTATAGGAGAGGCACCATGGCGCAAGCCCCCGATCGCGAAAAGGCTCTCGAACTGGCGATGGCCCAGATCGAAAAGAGCTACGGCAAAGGCTCGGTGATGCGTCTCGGCGACGAGACGCGTCAGCCGATCTCGACCATCCCGACCGGATCCATCGCACTGGACGTGGCCCTGGGCATCGGCGGCCTGCCCCGCGGGCGGGTCGTGGAGATCTACGGCCCGGAATCCTCGGGTAAGACCACCGTCGCCCTGCACGCCGTGGCCAACGCCCAGGCCGCCGGCGGCGTCGCGGCCTTCATCGACGCCGAGCACGCCCTGGACCCGGAGTACGCCAAGAAACTCGGCGTGGACACCGATTCCCTGCTGGTCAGCCAGCCGGATACGGGGGAGCAGGCCCTCGAGATCGCCGACATGCTGATCCGCTCCGGCGCTCTGGACATCCTGGTCATCGACTCGGTGGCCGCGCTGGTGCCGCGCGCCGAGCTCGAAGGCGAGATGGGGGACAGCCACGTCGGTCTGCAGGCCCGGCTGATGAGCCAGGCGCTGCGGAAAATGACTGGCGCGCTGAACAATTCGGGCACCACCGCGATCTTCATCAACCAGCTCCGCGAGAAGATCGGGGTGATGTTCGGCAGCCCCGAAACCACCACGGGTGGAAAGGCGTTGAAGTTCTACGCGTCGGTGCGCATGGACGTGCGCCGGATCGAGACGCTCAAGGACGGCACCAACGCGGTCGGTAACCGCACCCGGGTCAAGATCGTCAAGAACAAGGTGGCACCGCCCTTCAAGCAGGCCGAGTTCGACATCCTCTACGGCCAGGGGATCAGCCGGGAAGGCTCGCTGATCGATATGGGTGTGGAGCACGGCTTCATCCGTAAGTCCGGCTCCTGGTTCACCTATGAGGGCGAGCAGCTCGGCCAGGGCAAGGAGAACGCTCGTACCTTCTTGATGGAGAACGACGACGTGGCCAACGAGATCGAGAAGAAGATCAAGGAAAAGCTTGGCATTGGCGCGGTCATGACCGATGACCCCTCCGGTGATGTCCTCCCCGCACCCGTCGACTTCTGAGCCCTCCCGCGAAGAGCAGGCGCGGGTGTTGTGCCTGCGCCTGCTCACCGCGAGAGCGCGCACCCGGGCCGAGCTGCACGGCCGGCTGGCCAAGCGCGGCTATCCCGACGACGTCAGCGAGCGGGTGCTCGACCGGTTGGCCTCCGTCGGCCTGATCGATGACACCGACTTCGCTCAGCAGTGGGTGCGGTCCCGTCGCGCGCACGCCGGAAAAAGCAAGCGCGCCTTGGCCGCCGAGTTGCACACCAAGGGCGTCGACAATGACGTGATCACCACCGTGCTGGCCGGCATCGACGCCGGTGCCGAGCGGGACCGGGCCGAGCAGCTGGTCCGGGCCAAGCTGCGTCGCGAGACGCTGGCCGACGATGACGCGCGGGTGACGCGCCGGCTGGTGGGGATGCTGGCGCGCCGTGGCTACAGCCAGAACCTCGCGTGCGAGGTGGTGTTCGCCGAGCTGGCCGCCGAGCGGGAGCGCCGCCGCGTCTAGCCCGGTGACGTGCGGTTTCTCGCGTGCCGACCGGCCGCCGTACCATGGCCCCGTGACTTCGATGGTGCGAGAGGCCGTGGCGCGAGACGCCGCAACGGTGCGCACCTACCAGGTCCGCACCTACGGCTGCCAGATGAACGTCCACGATTCCGAGCGGTTGGCGGGCCTACTGGAAGCGGCCGGATATCAGCGGGCGGCCGAGGGCGCCGACGCCGACGTGGTGGTTTTCAACACCTGCGCGGTCCGCGAAAACGCCGACAACAAGTTGTACGGCAACCTCAGCCACCTGGCACCGCGCAAGCGCGAAGATCCCGAGATGCAGATCGCGGTCGGGGGCTGCCTGGCGCAAAAGGACCGGGACGCGTTGCTGCGCAAGGCGCCGTGGGTCGACGTCATCTTCGGCACCCACAACATCGGATCGCTACCCACCCTGCTGGAGCGGGCCCGGCACAACAAGGTCGCCCAGGTCGAAATCGCCGAGGCGCTGCAGGAGTTCCCGTCGTCGCTGCCCAGCGCACGCGAATCCGCTTACGCCGCTTGGGTTTCCATCTCGGTCGGATGCAACAACAGCTGCACGTTCTGCATCGTGCCGTCGCTGCGGGGCAAAGAGGTCGACCGCAGCCCCGACGACATCCTGGCCGAGGTCGCCTCGCTGGTGGACGACGGCGTGCTCGAGGTCACGCTGCTGGGCCAGAACGTCAACGCCTACGGGGTGTCCTTCGCCGATCCCGCGCTGCCCCGCGACCGCGGCGCCTTCGCCCGCCTGCTGCGGGCCTGCGGCGACATCGACGGCCTGGAGCGGGTGCGGTTCACCTCGCCGCACCCGGCCGAATTCACCGACGACGTCATCGAGGCCATGGCGCAGACGCCGAATGTGTGCCCCGCCCTGCACATGCCGCTGCAATCCGGATCCGACCGGGTGCTGCGCGCGATGCGCCGTTCCTACCGCGCAGAGCGCTACCTCGGCATCATCGACCGCGTCCGGGCGGCCATGCCGCACGCCGCCATCACCACCGATCTGATCGTCGGATTTCCCGGTGAGACCGAGGAGGACTTCGCGGCCACGCTGGACGTCGTGCGCGCGGCCCGGTTCTCGGCCGCGTTCACCTTCCAGTACTCCAAGCGACCCGGCACCCCCGCCGCCGACCTCGACGGGCAGATACCGAAAGCCGTTGTGCAGGAACGCTATGAGCGGCTGGTCGCGCTGCAGGAGGAGATCTCGCTGCAGGGCAACCAGGCCCTGGTCGGGCAGACGGTCGAGCTGCTCGTCGCCACCGGCGAGGGGCGCAAGGACACCGCGACCGCGCGGATGAGCGGGCGGGCCCGCGACGGCCGGCTCGTGCACTTTGCCGTCGACCAAGCCGTCGACCAATCCGGCGACCAAGCCGTCGACACCCGGCCGCGGCCCGGCGACATCGTCACCACCGTGATCACCGGGGCCGCGCCCCACCACCTCATCGCCGATGCGGGCATCCTGACCCATCGCCGCACCCGGGCGGGTGACGCGCACGCCACCGGGCGGCGCCCGCGCGGCATCGGTCTCGGCATGCCCGCCGTCGGGCCGCCCGCCGGCCCGGCCGAACCCCTGGGATGTGCACGATGAAAGAAGAAGACCCACAGCTCGGCGCGCTGCGGACCGAGATCGAGGCCGCCGAACGGCGGGTGGCGCGCGGGTTCGATCCCGGCCCACGGGGTTTCTTCGTGTCGATCCTGGTGTTCGTGCTGCTGGGATCGTTCATCCTGCCGCACACCGGCGACGTGCGCGGCTGGGACGTGCTGTTCGGCAGCCACGGCGCCGGGGCGGCCGCGGTCGCGCTGCCGTCGCGGGTGTTCGCGTGGCTGGCGCTGGTGTTCGGCGTGGGCTTTTCGATGCTGGCGCTGGTGACCCGGCGCTGGGCGCTGGCCTGGGTTGCGCTGGCGGGCTCGGCGATCGCGGGTGCGGCGGGCATGCTGGCGATCTGGTCGCGTCAGACCGTGGCCGCGGGGCACCCGGGGCCGGGGTGGGGCCTGATCGTCGCCTGGATCACCGTGCTGCTGCTCATCTACCACTGGGCCCGCGTGGTGTGGTCGCGGACCATCGTGCAGCTCGCCGCCGAGGAGCAGCGCCGCCGCCTCGCCGCGCAGCAGCAGTCGACCTCGCTGCTGGATGACCGCGACCGCCCAGGCGCCACGGGCCGGCCCGACGATCCCGAAAGCAGTACGGGATCCGGCGGCGGCCGTTAGGACTTGCGGCTCAGGGCCTCGACGGCCGCCTGCGCCCACTGCCGCCACTGTTCGGCGTTGGCCTTGGCCTCTTCGGCTTCTTTGGTCCGTCCCGCCGCCGCGGCCTTCTGCGCCTGTTGCTCGTATTGCTCGGCGCGGGCCTGGAATTGCTCGGCCCGGGCCTGCGCCTGGGGATCCGACCAATCCGCCTCGCCGGCGTCGCGCACCTTCTTCTCGACCGCGCGCAGCCGCCGCTCCAGCTCGGCGGAGCGCTCCCGCGGGACCTTGCCGATCGCATCCCACTTCTCGGCGATCGAGCGCAGCGCCGCCCGGGCGGCGTCGTGGTTGCTGGTGTCCAGCTTCTCGGCCTCCGCCAGCAGCGCCTCCTTGGCCGCCGCGTTGGCGCGGAACTCCGCGTCCTTTTCCGCGGTCACCGCGTTGCGGGCGGTGAAAAACACGTCCTGGGCGGCCTTGAAGCGCCGCCACAGGGCGTCGTCGACCTCCCGGGTCGCCCGTCCGGCCGCTTTCCATTCGGTGAGCAACTTGCGGAACTCCGCACTGGTCGCCGTCCAGTCGGTCGAATCGGACAGCTCCTCGGCACGCTCGCACAGCCGCTCCTTGGCCTGGCGAATTCCCGAACGCTCCCGGTCCAACTCGGCGAAATGGGCTCCCCGCCGCCGGTTGAAGGCCTCCCGGGCCGCGGAATAGCGCTTCCACAACGCGTCGTCCACCTTGCGGTCCAGGCCGCTGATCGTCTTCCACTCGTCGAGGATCGCGCGCAGCCGATCGCCGGCGGCCTTCCACTGCGTCGAGGTGGCGGACAACTCCTCGGCCTCGGCGGCCAGCGCCTCCTTGCGGGCGGTCTGGGCGGCCCGATGCTCCTCGCGTCGGGAGCGTTCCGCGGCGACGGTCGCCTCGGCGTGTTCGGCGATGCCGGTCAACCGGGCGGCCAGGGCATCGATATCGCCCAGCACCGCGGCCGTCGGCAGCGTCTCGGCCAGCTCGGACGCGTGCGCCTTGATCTTGCGCGCGTCCCCGGTCCCCGAGGCCAGCCGCTCCTCCATCAGCGTGACCTCGGTGGCGAGGTCGTCGAACCGCCGACCGAAGTGGGCGAACGCGGCCTCGCGGTCACCGGCCTGCCAGGAGCCGACGACCCGCTCTCCGGCCGCGCTGATCAACCACACCGTGCCGTCGTCGTCCACGCGCCCGAACTGGTGCGGATCGCTGCGCGGGGGCGGCACCACCACCGGGTGAGCGGCCGGGCGCGACCCCGAGCTCACCGGCCGGGGACCGGGGCGCGGCCCCGGACGCGGCACCGGCCGGGCTGAATCGTCGCGAGGCTGGTCAGCCGTCATGCCCTCGTCACTACCCTTTCGCAACCTTCCGCGCGGTTGGTGTGCCGCGCGCCTGCCGCGCGTAGCGGCACCGTCTTCTGCATCTGCGGACGACCCATCCGGGTTTTCCCAGCAGGTGCCTAACAGTATTCAAGCAGCTTGCGCCGCCACGCGCCGCCACCTTGGTATTCCGGGCGGCGGCCCCGCGCGGCACTACCTGTGACGTTCTCTTAGAGTTATCCAAGCGGTCACATAGATTGGTGAAGTAATAATCGAAAGGTCGCCCGCGGCGCGGGCCGGACGTGTGAAACGTCATAGATTTGTATCTGAACTGAACGCGAAATGTGCGTGTATTTGCTTGCGCCCCGGGGAAAGCTGGGTCGGACGGTCGTGCGCTTGGGGGGTCGGGAAATATGTCGAAAGTTGATGTCGCTGCGTTGATTGCCCTGTGCGCGGCGCTGGCATCGGCGATCGGCGACGTGATCCGTCAGCGCTCCGCACACGAAATCACCGACAAGCAGGTTGGGCACCTCGAACTGTTCCGCATGTCGCTGCGCGACACGCGATGGTGGATCGGCGGCATGGCCGCGGTCACGAATTACAGCCTGCAGGCCGCCGCCCTGGCATGGGGCTCGGTGGTCCTGGTGACCGCCCTGCAGGTGACCGCGCTGCTGTTCGCGCTGCCCATCTACGCGCGGCTCGCCCACCATCGCGTCAAGCCACGGGAGTGGATGTGGGCGATGATCCTGGCCGCGGCGCTGGCGGTGGTCATCATCGTCGGCGACCCGGCGTCCGGTCACCAGCGCGCCCCGCTGCAGACCTGGGTCATCGTGGCCCTGATCATGGTCCCGCTGCTGGTGGCCTGCGTGGTGGCGGCACGAATCTGGTCCGGTAGCCCGTTCGCGCCCGTGCTGCTCGCCGTCGTGGCCGGCTCCTCGTTGGCGCTGTTCGCGGTGCTGACCAAGGGCATCGTCGAGATGTCCGAGCGCGGCGTCGTGCGCGTTCTGACGTCGCCGGAGTTCGTGCCCTGGCTGTTGGTGGCGCTGGCCGGGATGATCTTCCAGCAATCGGCTTTCCGCGCCGGCTCGCTGACCGCGTCGCTGCCGACGATGACGGTGGCAAAGCCCGTCGTCGCGGGGTTGCTCGGGGTGCTCGTGTTGGGTGAGACGCTGAACGCCAGCGGGCCCGAGGCGTTCGTGCTGATCGCCGCCGTGTCGGTGGTGATCATCGCGACGATCGCGTTGGCCCGCGGCGAGGCCGCCGCCGTCGGCGGGACCGAACCCGGCGGGGGCGCGCCGCGAAAAGTCCGAACGCGGGACGCATCCGCCGAGGATGGCCTCGGCCCCTACGGTGAGTGTCTGGTTGTCGCTGACGGCTCACGCTGCTGACTGGCGATCGCCACTGGCCTGACGGTGGCGACCCGCTGCGCCCGGCTCCGCCGCGCTTGCGATCGCCACTGGCCTGACGGTGGCGACCCGCTGCGCCCGGCTCCGCCGCGCTTGCGATCGCCACTGGCCTGACGGTGGCGACCCGCTGCGCCCGGCTCCGCCGCGCTTGCGATCGCCACTGACTCTGGCCCGCCGGCTCGGTCACGTTAGTTTGGTGGCGTGCTGAGCGCCATTGCCATCGTTCCGTCGGCGCCGGTGCTTGTTCCCGAACTCGCCGGGGCGGCCGCCGCCGAGATGGCCGACCTGGTCGCGGCGACGATCGCCGCTGCCGCCATGCTGCCCGAACGCTGGGTGATCATCGGGACGGGCCCCGCCAACGAGGAATTCGGTCCCGACGCCGCGGGCACGTTCGCGGGTTTCGGGGTGGACGTGCGCGTCCGGCTGTCCCCGCAGAACGGCGATGAGCCCGAGCCGGTGGCGCTCCCGGTGTGCGCGTTGCTGGGTGGCTGGGTGCGCGGCCAGGCGCAGCCGCAGGCCAGCGCCCAGGTGCGCGTCTACCGCGACGACCACGACGTCGATACCGCGCTGAGCCGCGGCCGCGAACTGCGGGCCGAGATCGAGCGGCTGCCCGAGCCGATCGGGGTGCTGGTCGTCGCCGACGGCGCCAACACCCTCACCCCGGCCGCCCCCGGCGGACACGACCCGGACAACGCCGCCGCGCAAGACGCCCTGGACGACGCGCTGGCCGGCGGCGACATCACGGAGCTGATCCGCCTGCCGCACCAGATCCTGGGGCGGGTCGCCTTTCAGGTGCTGGCCGGCCTGTCCGAGCCGGGGCCGCGATCGGCCAAGGAGCTCTATCGGGGGGCGCCCTACGGGGTGGGCTACTTCGCCGGCGCCTGGCAGCTGTGACGGTGGCCGTGCGACCACTGGCGATCATCGGCCCCACCGGAACCGGCAAGTCGCAGCTGGCCCTCGACATCGCCGAGCGGCTGGGCGCGGAGATCGTGAACGCCGACGCGATGCAGTTCTATCGCGGCATGGACATCGGCACCGCCAAGCTGCCCGTCGAGGCGCGCCGCGGCATTCCGCACCATCAGCTCGACGTCCTCGACGTCACCGAGACCGCGACCGTCGCCCGCTATCAGCGCGCCGCCGCCGCGGACATCGAAGCGATCGCGGCCGGCGGCGTGGTGCCCATCATCGTCGGCGGCTCGATGCTCTACATCCAGTCGTTGCTCGACGACTGGTCGTTTCCCGCCACCGATCCCGCGGTGCGGGCCCGCTGGGAGCGGCGGCTGGCCGAGGTCGGGGTCGGCGAGCTGCACGCCGAGCTGGCCCGTCGCGACCCCGCCGCGGCCGCATCGATCCTGCCCACCGACGCCCGGCGCACGGTGCGGGCCCTGGAAGTGGTGGAGCTGACCGGACAGCCGTTCGCCGCCTCCGCGCCGCGGATCGGCGCACCCAGGTGGGACACGGCCATCATCGGGTTGGATTGTGACACAACGATTCTCGATGATCAGCTGGCCAAGCGGACCGACGCGATGTTCGACCACGGCCTGGTCGGCGAGGTGACCGCGCTGCTCGAGCGCGGCCTGCGCGACGGGGTCACCGCCTCGCGGGCCCTGGGCTACGCGCAGGTGATCGCGGCCCTCGATGCCGGCGGCGGTCCGGATCGACTCCGCGAGGCCCGGGAGCAGACGTTCGTGGGCACCCGACGCTACGTGCGACGGCAGCGGTCCTGGTTTCGCCGCGACCACCGCGTGCAGTGGCTGGACGCCGCCGATCGCGCCCGGCTCGTCGACGGCGCGGTGCACGCGTGGCGGCACGTATCCTGAACAGGTGAAATTCGCAAAGGGCCACGGCACCCAGAACGACTTTGTGGTGCTGCCCGACCCGCAGGCCGAGCTGAGCCTGACCGGGTCGCGGGTGGCCGCGCTCTGCGACCGGCGACGCGGGCTGGGCGCCGACGGGGTGCTGCGGGTCACCACGGCCGGCGCCGCCGCCGGGGCCGGCGTGCTCGACCGGTTGCCCGACGGGGTGGCCGCCGACGACTGGTACATGGACTACCGCAACGCGGACGGGTCCATCGCCCAGATGTGCGGCAACGGCGTGCGGGTCTTCGCCCACTACCTGCGGGCCAGCGGCCTGGAGGGCCGCGACGATTTCGTGGTCGGGTCGCTGGCCGGTCCACGCCCGGTCACCGTGCATCGCGTCGGCGCGACGACCGCCGACATCAGCGTCGACATGGGCAAGGCCAACACGCTGGGCAGCGGGGGAAAGGCCTTTGAAGCGATGGTCGGCGGCCGCCGGTTTTCCGGCGTGGCGATCGACGTGGGCAATCCGCACTTGGCCTGCGTCGACCCCGACCTGGCCGTCGACGCGTTGGCGGCACTGGACGTGGCCGCTCCGGTGAGTTTCGATCCCACCCAATTCCCCGACGGGGTGAACGTCGAGATCCTCACCGCACCGGCCGACGGGGCGGTGCACATGCGCGTCCACGAGCGGGGAGTGGGCGAAACACGCTCGTGTGGCACCGGAACGGTCGCGGCCGCGGTCGCCGCGCTGGCCGGCGCCGGCGCGGACACCGGCACGCTGACCGTTCGGGTGCTGGGCGGCGAGGTCGTCGTCACTATCACCGCCGCCACCAGCTACCTGCGGGGGCCGTCGGTACTGGTGGCCCAAGGAGAAATCAGCGAGGAATGGTGGCGCGAACAGTAGCGTTAATTCAGATGCGCGACACCGACTTTGCGTGCATCATCTCTTATTGCCTATGACACATCCCGAATTTCGCGATCACGCTCCCACGGTCACGGAGCCCAGTACGGGCGAACTCGCCCTCGAGGATCGGTCGGCGCTGCGCCGCGTCGCCGGCCTGTCGACCGAACTCGCCGACGTCACCGAGGTCGAGTACCGCCAGCTTCGGCTCGAGCGGGTCGTCCTGGTGGGCGTGTGGACCGACGGCACCGCCGCCGACAGCCAGGCCAGCATGGCCGAACTGGCGGCGCTGGCCGAAACCGCCGGCTCCCAGGTGCTCGAAGGGCTCATCCAGCGCCGCGACAAGCCCGACCCGTCGACCTACATCGGTTCGGGTAAGGCCGCCGAACTGCGCGAAGTGGTGCTGGCGACGGGCGCCGACACCGTCATCTGCGACGGTGAGCTGTCGCCGGCGCAGCTGACGGCGCTGGAGAAGGCGGTGAAGGTCAAGGTCATCGACCGCACCGCGCTGATCCTGGACATCTTCGCCCAGCACGCCACCAGCCGGGAGGGCAAGGCTCAGGTGTCGCTGGCCCAGATGGAATACATGCTGCCGCGGCTGCGCGGTTGGGGTGAGTCGATGTCGCGGCAGGCCGGTGGCCGCGCCGGCGGCAGCGGGGGAGGCGTGGGCCTGCGCGGCCCCGGTGAGACCAAGATCGAGACCGACCGGCGGCGCATCCGCGAGCGGATGTCGAAGCTGCGCCGCGAGATCAAGGACATGAAGCAGGTCCGCGACACCCAGCGCAGTCGGCGGCTACACAGCGACGTGCCGTCGATCGCCATCGTCGGCTACACCAACGCGGGCAAGTCCAGCCTGCTCAACGCGCTGACCGGGGCGGGCGTGCTGGTGCAGGACGCGTTGTTCGCCACCCTGGAGCCCACCACCCGCCGCGCCGAGTTCGACCCCGATTCCAAGGCGGCCGGCGCTTACACGATCACCGACACCGTCGGATTCGTCCGGCATCTGCCCACCCAGCTCGTCGAGGCCTTCCGCTCCACGCTGGAGGAGGTCGTCGACGCCGACCTGCTGGTGCACGTCGTCGACGGCTCCGACGCCCACCCGCTGGCGCAGATCAACGCGGTGCGGCAGGTGGTCTCCGACGTTATCGCCGACCATGACGGCGCGCCGCCGCCCGAGCTGCTGGTGGTGAACAAGGTCGACGCCGCAAGCGATGTGGCGTTGGCCAAGCTCCGCCACGCGCTGCCGGGCGCGGTCTTCGTGTCCGCGCGCACCGGCGAGGGCATCGACGCCCTGCGCCGGCGGATCGCCGAGCTGGCCGTTCCCGCCGACACCGCCGTGGACGTGGTGATCCCGTATCACCGCGGGGACCTGGTGGCCCGCCTGCACGCCGACGGGCGCGTTCAGCAGGAGGAGCACAACGCCGAGGGCACCCGGATCAAGGCCCGGGTTCCGGTCGCCTTGGCCGGCCGGCTGCGCGAATTCGCCGCCCACTGAGCGGCCCGGCCTAGCCGCCGATTCCCGCAGCCCACCGCCGCCGCAGCGCCGCCGCCGACCCGCCAGCTGCCGACCAACCGTCCGGTTGGTATATGTTGGGCTGCAGAAATCCCAGTCGCCGGAGGTCTTTCCATGAGCAGCGCCATCAAATACCAGCGCACTCTTTTCGAGTCAGAGCACGACCTGTTCCGTGAGTCCTACCGGGGCTTCCTCGAGCGCCACGTCGCGCCGTACCACGACGAGTGGGAGAAGGCCAAGATCGTCGACCGCGGTGTGTGGCTCGAGGCCGGCAAGCAGGGCTTCCTCGGCATGGCGGTGCCCGAGGAGTACGGCGGCGGCGGCAACCCGGACTTCCGGTACAACACGATCATCACCGAGGAGACCACGGCGGGCCGCTACAGCGGCATCGGTTTCGGCCTGCACAACGACATCGTGGCGCCGTACCTGTTGGCCCTGGCCACCGAGGAGCAGAAGCAGCGCTGGTTGCCGAAATTCTGTACCGGAGAACTGATTACGGCGATCGCGATGACCGAGCCGGGCACCGGCAGTGACCTGCAGGGCATCAAGACCCGCGCGGTCAAGCAGGGCGACCACTATGTGCTCAACGGTTCAAAGACGTTCATCACCAACGGAATCAACTCCGACCTGGTGATCGTCGTCGCGCAGACCGATCCGGACAAGGGCGCGCAGGGCTTTTCCCTGCTCGCCGTCGAACGCGGGATGGAAGGCTTCGAGCGCGGCCGGCACCTGGACAAGATCGGGCTGGACGCGCAGGACACGGCCGAGCTGTCATTCACCGACGTGCACGTGCCGGCCGAAAACCTCCTGGGCCAAGAGGGCATGGGGTTCATCTACCTCATGCAGAACCTGCCTCAGGAACGGATCTCGATCGCCATCATGGCGGCCGCGGCGATGGAGCAGGTGCTCGAGCAGACGCTGCAATACACCAAGGAGCGCAAGGCTTTTGGCAAGCCGATCGGCAGCTTCCAGAACAGCCGCTTCGTGCTCGCCGAGCTGGCGACCGAGGCGACCGTGGTGCGCATGATGGTCGACGAATTCGTCCGCCTGCACCTGGACCACAAGCTGACGGCCGAACAGGCGGCAATGGCCAAGTGGTACTCCACCGAAAAGCAGGTGCACCTGATCGACCGCTGTCTGCAATTGCACGGCGGCTACGGTTACATGCGCGAATACCCGGTCGCCCGTGCCTATCTGGATGCGCGGGTGCAAACCATCTACGGCGGCACGACCGAAATCATGAAGGAAATCATCGGCCGCGGCCTCGGGGTATAGCCATTCGTTTGGTGGACCGTCATCCGGGCGGCGAACACCGTCGCCGGTAACGGCATTGCCTTTATCTGCGCCGCCGAGGTCGCTTCGTGCGCCAGCAGCAACCTCGGTGCGCGCAATTCCGCTGTGCGAGTCCGCAGTTTGGAAGTCGTGCACGACGACCACGGTCGCGATCGGCTTTCGGTGCGCTATTCGCAACGGCGCTGGGGTGGTGGCATGGTTTGTCGCGGTTTGGCCGTGGCCCGGCATCATTTCGACATCGGTGTGGTATCCCTTTTTGTAAAATTCGTGATTTGACTTCGCATTTCTTGTTGGCAGGAGCAAAGTTATGCGAGCCCGGCGATAAGGCGGATCGTGCGCGGGTCCATTCCCCGCGGAAGAACGGCCCGCTCGCCGGTTATGCAGGTAAGGGCATAGCCGCAGATAGAGCCGTATCCGGAGGCTGGAAGGCTTGGTGAAGGTGCACAGAGGTCACATGCGCAAGCTGATCGGAAGCGCGCTGGTCAGCTTGACGACCACAGCACTGGCCGCCGTATTGCTGGCGCCCGCCGCCACCGCGAGCCCGATAGGCGACGCCGAAGCGGCGATGATGGCCGCGTGGGAAAAGGCCGGCGGCGACACGTCCCCGCTCGGCCCCCGCAAGGGCGATGTCTACCCCGCCGGAGACGGGTTCGCCCTGAACTTCGACGGCGGCAAGATGTTCTTCACCCCGGCCACCGGAGCCAAATTCGCCTACGGGCCCATCCTGGAGAAATACGAGATGCTGGGCGGGCCGGCCGGCAGCGATCTGGGTTTCCCGGCCATCAACGAAGTGCCGGGCCTGGCCGGCCCCGACAGCCGGGTGATCACCTTCTCGGCCACCGACAAGCCGGTCATTTTCTGGACGCCCGAGCACGGCCCGTACGTGGTGCGCGGCGCCATCAACTCCGCCTGGGACAAGCTCGGCAGTTCGGGCGGCGTGCTCGGTGTGCCGGTCGGCGACGAGACCTACAACGGCGAGGTGTCCTCGCAGAAGTTCAGCGGCGGACAGCTTTCGTGGAACCGGCAGACCAAGGAGTTCACCACCGAACCGCCGGGGCTGGCCGACCAGTTGAAGGGCCTGCAGGTCGCGATCGATCCCACCGCGGCCATCAACATGGCCTGGCGCGCCGCCGGGGGGCCCAACGGACCGCTGGGCGCCAAGCAGGGCGGGCAGACCCCCATCGGCGGTGACGGCATCGTCCAGAACTTCGCCGGCGGCAAGGTGTTCTTCACCCCGGCTACCGGTGCGAACGCCCTCGAGACCGACATACTGTCCAAATACGAGTCGCTCGGCGGGCCTGTCGGCAGCGACCTCGGCTTCCCCGTCACCAACGAAACCGACGGCGGAATCGGTCCTTCCAGCCGGATCTGCACCTTCGCGGCCACCGACAAGCCGGTGATCTTCCGGACCGCCGAGCACGGCGCGTTCGTCGTGCGCGGGGCGATGAAGGCCGCCTGGGACAAACTTCGCGGTCCGGCCGGCAAACTGGGGGCGCCGGTCGGCGACCAAGCCGTGGACGGCGACGTGATCTCCCAGCAGTTCACCGGCGGCAAGATTTCGTGGAACCGGGCGAAGAACACGTTCAGCACGGATCCGTCCAACCTGGCGCCGTTGTTGAGCGGACTGCAGGTGTCGGGTCAGAACCAGCCGAGCAATGCGGCCATGCCGTCCCACGCCAACAAATTCGGCGGGCATTCGTGGTGGTGGCTGGCCGCGATACCGGTCCTGGTGCTGCTGGTGGTGTTGGTGTGGGTGCTGTCCGCTTGGCGCCGGCGTCGCTCCGGGAGCGAGGATGCCGCCGGCTATGCGCCCGATCACGGCTATGACGCGGCCGACGCGCCCTGGGGGCCGGAGGAACCCGACCTCGCGACCGAGCATTTCGCGCTCGGCGGGTCGCAGGAACCCGAGCGGCCGACGGAGGCCGCGGCCACCGCGCGGGTCAGCTGGCAGCGTCAGGTTCCGACGGAGAGCGAATACGGGCTCGAGGAGGAGGACCCCGACGCGATCGACACCGACTCCATCCCCGTCGTGTCGGAGGAGATGCTGTCGGAGGCCGACTATCCCGACGCCGAAGCCGATTACACCGACTACACCGACGCCGTTCCCGAGGTCGCCGAGTCCGAGACCGCGGATGACGCCGCCTACGTCGACGCCGACTACGCGGACGCCGGCTACGTCGAGGACGAGTACGCAAAGGACGAGTATCCCGACGTCGCCGTTCCGCACACCCCGCCGGACGCCGAGGCCGTGACCGGCGCCCTGGAAACCGCCGGCCCCGAGGATGAGTATCCCGACGTCGCCGTGCTGGATGCGGAAGTCGAACCCGAAGAGGGTGTCACGGCGGAGCCCGACATGTCCGGGGCCGCCGAGGCCGCGGCCTTCGCCGCCGGCGCGGCGCAGCGATCCGGCGGGCGGCACGCCGCCGCGGACGAGGAAGACGGCGCGGACAACGGGCTGGCGGGCCCGGATGGGCGTCCGACCATCCATCTGCCGCTCGACGACCCGTACCAGGCGCCCGACGGCTACCCGATCAAGGCGAGCGCTCGTTACGGCCTGTATTACACGCCGGGCAGCGACCTGTACCAGGACACGCTCCCCGAGATCTGGTTGTCCAGCGAAGAGGTCGCCTTGGCCAACGGCTTCACCAGGGCCGACTAGCCGCCGGTCGCTAGACCTTGCGGATCACCGTGACGACCTTGCCCAGCACGGACGCGTCGTTGCCCGGGATGGGGTCGAACGCCGGGTTGTGCGGCATCAGCCACACCTGACCGCCGGCGCGTTTGAACGTCTTGACGGTCGCCTCGCCGTCCAGCAACGCCGCGACGATGTCGCCGTTGTCGGCGACGTTCTGCTGGCGCACCACCACCCAGTCGCCGTCACAGATCGCGGCCTCCACCATCGAGTCACCCACCACCTTGAGCAGGAACAGCGTGCCCTCGCCGACCAGCTCACGCGGCAGCGGGAACACATCTTCGACGGCCTCTTCGGCGAGGATCGGTCCACCGGCGGCGATACGGCCCAGAACCGGGACGAACGTCGGTTCTGGCAACGCATCCGACCCGGCCACCTCGGTGGCGGGCGCCGCCACGTCGTCGTCGGCGCCGCGGACATCGACCGCCCGTGGGCGGTTGGGGTCGCGGCGCAAATACCCCTTGCGTTCCAGCGTGCGCAGCTGGTGGGCCACCGAGGACGTCGACGTCAGCCCGACGGCGTCGCCGATCTCCCGGATGCTCGGGGGATAGCCGCGGCTGGTCACCGAGGCGCGAATGACATTCAAAATGGTCCGCTGCCGTTCGGTCAGCGCGGAATCCACGGAGTGCAGCCGGCCGCCCGCTCCGGCCGGGCCGGTGTCGTTCGGGGAAGTGTCGTTGCTGTCGCCCATGACACTGAATGTAACGGCACCGCCGACAAGAATCAAACATGTGTTCGACTTGCGTGTCGCCCCGGCGCGCCGTGGCCGGAAAGACGCCGCCATCGGCCGAATCACAAATGTGTAACTCTTGCCGAGATCGGGTATTTGTGCCTCGTGACAGTGGTAGAGGCCGACGGAGTTGTCGGTGGCGTGATCTAGCGTTTTGCTCGTGCGACACGCTTCGCTCAAATGTTCGGGTTTCGAACACACGAGCGATTAGAGTCGAACACACGAGCGAGAGCTAGTTGACCGGAGGAACGCAGATGACAATCATCCACACGCTTGCGCCGCGTACCAGCAGTCTTCGGCGCCCGATCAACGGACCGGTGCAGGGCGTTCGGTACGGCAGGGACGGGCTGGCCCGCTCGCGGCGTCCCGCGCCGGCACGGCCGGCGGGCGCGCCGACGCGTTACTACGGCACCGGGGTCGCGATGTCGGTCGCCGCGCACCGCAGGCGCTCCGTCACGTGGCTGACGACGGTCGGTCTGGCATTGGCCGCCGGGGCGATCACCTTGTGGCTGGGTCTCGTCGCGAATGTCGGGCAGGTACTCAACGGTGACTCGACGAATTCGGCCGCGCCCGTACCGAACCGGCTCGCCGTCGTGCGGGTCGACGCGGGGGAGTCGCTGCAGGATGTCGCTCACCGCGTGGCGCCCGACGCGCCGGCCGCCCAGGTGGCCGACCGCATCCGTGAGCTCAACGACCTGAACTCGCCGACGCTGGTTGCGGGCCAAACGCTGATCGCTCCGATCGGCTGACGGCCGTTGTGCGACAACGGGTCCGGCCCGGCACGCGGCCGGCGCGCGTGGCGCGGCCCCGCGGACGGCGGCTCCGTTAGCCGCGCAGGTCAGCGCACAGGTACGCTCAAAGTTCTGCGGTACCCCGTTGTCGGCACGGTGAAGGAGCGGTCATGCACTGTCCCTTCTGCCGCCACCCGGATTCCCGGGTGATCGACTCGCGCGAAACCGACGAGGGGCAGGCGATCCGGCGCCGCCGGTCGTGCCCCGAGTGCGGAAAACGTTTCACCACCGTGGAAACCGCGGTCCTGGCGGTGGTCAAGCGCAGCGGTGTCACCGAGCCCTTCAGCAGGGAAAAGGTCATCAGCGGAGTCCGACGGGCCTGCCAGGGCCGTCAGGTAGATGACGACGCGCTGAATCTGCTGGCCCAGCAGGTCGAAGACACCGTGCGCGCCGTGGCCTCCCCGGAGGTCCCCAGCCACGAGGTCGGCCTGGCCATCCTGGGGCCGTTGCGCGACCTCGACGAGGTGGCGTACTTGCGGTTCGCCTCCGTGTATCGCTCGTTCGAGTCCGCGGACGACTTCGAGCGCGAGATCCAGGCGCTTCGTGAGCACCGCGGAGTGGCCACTCCGGGCTGACGATCTCGCCGGGCTCGGACCGGGCGGCCCGCTAGGCTCGGTGCATGCCCCCTGAGTTGCATCCCGACCTCGCGGCCCTGGCCCCGCTCCTGGGCACCTGGGTCGGCCAGGGTGCGGGCAAATACCCGACGATCCCGCCGTTCGACTACCTCGAAGAGGTCACGTTCGCCCATGTGGGCAAACCATTTCTGGCCTACGCCCAGAAAACCAAGGCGGTGGCCGACGGCAAGCCGTTACACGCCGAGACGGGATATTTTCGCGTGCCGCAACCGGGCCGCGTCGAACTGGTGTTGGCCCATCCCAGTGGCATCACCGAGATCGAGGTCGGAACCTATTCGGTCACCGGCGACGTCCTCGAAATGCAGATGTCCACCACGGCCGTCGGCCTGACTCCCACCGCCAAAGAGGTGACGGGACTTGGCCGTTCCTTCCGCATCGACGGCGACGAGCTGTCCTACTCCGTGCAAATGGGCGCGGTCGGCCAGCCGCTGCAGGACCACCTCGCCGCGGTGTTGCGCCGGCAGCGCTGAGCGTTCGCCACCCGCGGCCCGTCGTCAGTCCACCTGTCGCACACCGTCATTGACCACCCGTCCGGCCACCGCGACCCAGCCTTCGGCGCTCCAGGTGGTTTCGATGACGGAGCCGTTGCCCTGGGTGATCCGCAGGTTTCGGCTCAGGTAGTCGGTGATCCGCATCGCGGCCGAACCGGTGGCCTCGTCTTCGGGCACGCCGAGGTTGGCGGCGAACATGCGCACCCGCAGCGACCCGGTGGCCCGGTCGGTCCAGGCCCACAGGTAGTGCGCCGTGTCGTCGGGAAAGTCCGTCGGGTCGGCGGCGAGAACATCGTCGGCCGAACCGAATTCGTGCAGCGCGAACTCGGGTGCCCATTCCGCGCGGGCGCTGATGCGGGTGTGGTGTTCGTCGTAGCCCACCTGCACGATGCCCGCCGGTATCTGCAGCGTGTTGATCGGTGAACCGTGTTCCCGCAGCCACCACGAGGCGCCGACCGTCGGATGCCCGGCGAACGGGAGCTCCGTCCGGGGCGTGTAGATCGTGGCGTGCGCGGTTGCCGAGCCCGCGGCCGGAAGGTCAACGAAAACCGTTTCGCTGTAGCCCAATTGGGTGGCCAACCGCTGCCGGTCCGCGACCCGCACCTGGCCGGCATCCACCACGCCCAGCGGATTGCCGAAATTGCCGTCCGCATCGGTGAACACCCGCAACACCGTGACGTCGATACCCATGGCCCGACTGTACGGCCCCGAACCCGGCGGTCTCGATCACGGTGGAATCAGGTGGCGCTGCGTTCGTCGGACCCCATGGCGTTCAGGACGGCGACGCGGGCGCGGGCCGGGCCGGTGACGGCCTGCTCGCCGCCGCCGGTGCGCAGCAACCCGCGCAGGGCGGCCTGGTCGTATTCGGCGGGGGCGGTGGAGTCCATGAAGCGCTCGACGACATCGATGAAGCGGGCCGGATCGTCGTGAAAGGGAAAGTGGCCGGAGCCCTCGAAGATTTCGAGCCGCGAACCGGGCATCGCCGCGTGGGCCATCCACGCGTGCCGCACCGGAACCACCACATCCTTGGTGCCCCAGACGATCTGCACCGGGATGGCTTCGGTCAAATAACATCGGTCGAGCATGGTGACGATCTGACCGCGCCAGTCCACCACCGCCCGCAGGGTCCGGCTGAATGCCGCCGACGCCGTCGGTTCCGGCAGGTCATCGAGGATCCGCAGCACGTTGGGCAGGTCGCGGCCCAGCCCGGTGCTGCCGAACGCGGCGCCCAGGACGCGGCCCACGACCTGAACCGCCGGCAGCACCAGGGGCAATCGCAGCAGGGCGATGGCTTCGCTGCCCATCGGCAGCGACGCCCACCGCAAGACGAAGTTGACGTCCTTGGTCACGCCGCCGGCACCCACCAGGATCAGCCGCTCCACCAAATGCGGGAACTGGTAGGCGAATTGCATGGCCACACCGCCGCCCAGCGAATGACCGACGATGGTCACGCGCTCGATGTCGAGCACGCTGAGCAGGTCGCGCATCCCGTTGGCGTATGCGGCGATCGAGTAGTCCGCGCGCGGCTTGTCGGATCGGCCGTGGCCCAGCAGGTCCGGGGCGATGACCGTGAAGCGCTGGGCGAGCTTGGCCTGCACGGCATTCCACGTGGTGGAGTTGTCGCCGATGCCGTGGATCAGCAGGATCGCCGGCCCGGAGCCCGCGATGCGGTATGCGCGGCGGTAACCGTGGATGGTGCGGAACTCGAGTCTGGGTGCGGTCACTTCACGCACCGGGCGGAGCGTGTTCTTGCGCTTCCGCTCGGTCATAGGGCCAACCTTGCTGTCGGGCCGGGCTAAGGGCGGTGTGGCTGGGGGTTTGGGCCCGGGGTCAGGCCTGGTCGTCGTCGTCGAACTTCTTCTCCGCGTGCTGGGCCAGAAATCGCTCGAATTCTGCGCCTAGCTCGTCGCCGCTCGGCAGATCCTCGTCGCGTGATAGTAACGACCTGTTCTCCTGAGCGTCGATGAAGGCATCGTACTGGCGCTCCAGCGCGGCCACCACCTGAGCGACCTCTGCGCTCGCTTCGACCTGCTCGTCGATCTTGGCCCGAATCACCTCCGCCGCTTCGGTTAACGCGGTCAGCGGCAGCTCGAGGGACGCGGTCTTGGCGACCTGCTCGAGCAAGGCCTGCGCGGCGGCCGGGTAATCGGTCTGCGTGAGGTAGTGCGGGACGTGCACGGTGAAGCCGACCACTTCGTGGCCATGCTGGCCCATCCGGTATTCCAGCAGGTTGGACGCGCTGCCGGGGACCTGGATCTCCGCGATCCACGGCTGGAAATTGGCGATCAACTCCGGGTTGTTGGAGTGCGCGGTCATGGTGGTCGGACGGGTGTGCGGAACCGCCATCGGGACGGTGCCCAGGCCGATGGTCTGGCGCACGCCGAGGCGCTCGGCCAGCAGGCGTACCGCGGTGATGAAGCGCTCCCACTTGAGATCCGGCTCCATGCCCGCCAGCAACAGAAACGGGGTGCCGACGGTGTCGCGCAACGCGTAGAGGCTCAGCTCCGGATCGTCATAGTTGGTGAAGTGATCGGTCTTGAAGGTCATCAGCGGCCGCCGTGAGCGGTAGTCCAGCAATTCGTCGATCGCGAAGGACGCGACCAGCTCGGTATCCAGCACCGCCTTGAGGTGCGAGGCCGCCAGCCGGATGGCGTGACCGGCGTCGGAAAAGCCCTCCAGGGCGTGCACGAGTACGGGGCCGCGGCCGTCGGACGTCGACAACTGCGGCGCCGGCAGCTCCAGTTCGTACATGCCTGGCTGCCCCGGCTGGTACTGATCACCTGGGTCTTGATGGTGATCCATCTTCGATCGCCTCCTCTCGGGCGTCTCTCCAGGGTGCCCTACCAATTGTCCCCCGAATCAGGCGGCACCCACATCGAACAGCGAACTCGGTTCCCCGTCCGCACCCTGGAACGCGATAATTCTCAGCCGTAATCCGGTGAGAACATATCGGGGGGCCCGGCCGGTGCGTCAGCAAACGCCTTCGCGCAGCGCAGTGCGCGGAAGTCGGCTCGCCGCCACACCGTCGGGCATGATGAAGGCGATGCGCATACCGATCCTGGTGCTCTGCTCGGTGGTGGGGGTGGCGACGTCGCTGACGTCGTGTCACCGGCCCGTCGAGCAGGTGTCGGGCGCCCCGGTGTCGGCGCCGCGAACCGGTGGCCCGGTGCAGCGGCTCAGCCAGCCCGAGCAGAAGGCGGTTGCGGGCCCGGTCGAGCCGGACCGGCGCATCGGTGCGATCTTCATCGACGGCGGCCCGCTCCACGTTTGCACCGGTTCGGTGGTGCATTCGAAGGGCGGGGACCTGATCATGACCGCGGCGCATTGCCTGGCCGGAGCGTCGCTGATCACCTTCGTTCCCGGTTTCGCCGGCGACGCCGCGCCCGCTCCCACCGACGTGTGGAAGGCCGACGCGGTCTACCTCGATCCCCGGTGGGTCGCCAGCAAGGATCCGCACGCCGACTACGCGATCGCGCGGGTCAGCAACGACACCGGCGCCGACGTCGAGTCCCGCGCCGGTTTGGCGCTGACGCTGGGCGTGACGCCGCCGCCGGGCAGTCGCGTGACCGTGCTGGGGTATCCGGTCGGCGTGGGCGGGGCGCCCATCGGATGTCAGGGCAGCACCTCGGTCAGCGACAGCGGGTTCCCCGCGCTGGCGTGCGAAGGTCTGGTGGACGGCACCAGCGGCGCGCCCTGGGTCAGCGGCACCACGGTCACCGGCCTGATCGGCGGTCTCGAGCGCGGTGGGTGCGCCGCGGACATCTCGTACTCGGCGCCGTTCGACGGCCAGACCGCCGAGCTGCTGGCCCGCGCCGAAGCCGGTGGCCCGGGCGACCCGGTCCCCAGCGACCTGCAGGACGCCTGCTAGCTAGCGCCGGAACTGGTTGAGCGCGCGCACCTTGTTCATCACGTCGAGCGCGGCCACCTTGTAGGCCTCGGAAAACGTGGGGTAGTTGAACACGGCATCCACCAGGTAGTCCACCGTGCCACCGCACCCCATCACCGCCTGGCCGATGTGCACCATCTCGGTGGCGCTGGTGCCGAAGATGTGCACGCCGAGCAGCTTGAGGTCCTCGGTGGACACCAGCAGCTTGAGCATGCCGTAGGAGTCCCCGGCGATCTGGCCGCGTGCCAGCTCCCGGTACCGGGCCACCCCGACCTCGTAGGGGATGGCGTCCTTGGTCAGCTCCACCTCGGTGGCGCCGACGTAGGAGACCTCGGGGATCGAATAGATGCCGATCGGCTGCAGCTCGGTGATGCCGTCGCACGCTTCCCCGAACGCGTGGTAGGCGGCGAGCCGTCCCTGCTCCATCGAGGTCGCGGCCAGCGCGGGGAAACCGATCACGTCCCCGACGGCGTAGATGTGCGGCACCTTCGTCTGAAAATAATCGTCCACGAAGATCCGGCCGCGGTTGTCGGCCTCGAGCTCGGCGTTGTGCAGGTCGAGATGGTCGGTCTGCCCCTGCCGGCCGGCCGAGTACATCACCGTCTCAGCGGGAATCTGCTTGCCGCTGGCCAAGGTGGTGACGGTGCCCGCCGAGCCGACGTCGACGGCGGTCACCTCCTCACCGAACCGGAACGTCACCGCCAGGTCGCGCAGGTGGAACTTCAGCGCCTCGACCACCTCTGGGTCGCAGAAGTCCAGCATGTCGTCGCGCTTTTCCACCACGGTGACCTTGGTGCCCAGCGCGGCGAACATCGAGGCGTACTCGATGCCGATGACGCCGGCGCCGACGACCACCATCGAGGTGGGCAACGCCTTGAGGTCGAGGATCCCGTCGGAGTCGAGCACGCGCTCTTCGTCGAACTCGACGCCGGACGGCCGCGCGGGCCTGGTGCCGGTGGCGATGACGATGTATTTGCCACTGATGGTTACCTTTTCGCGCCGTGACGGGTCTTCGACCTCGATGGTGTGCGGGTCGACGAATCGCCCGTGACCGATCAGCAGGTCGATGCGGTTGCGCATCAGCTGGTTGCGCACCACGTCCACTTCCTTGCCGATCACGTGCTGGGTGCGGGCCAACAGATCGGCCGGGGTGATCTTCTCTTTCACCCGGTAGCTCGCGCCGTAGAGTTCGCGTTGACTCATCCCGGTGAGGTAAAGCACCGCCTCGCGCAACGTCTTTGACGGGATGGTGCCGGTCTGGACGCACACGCCGCCGATCATCTGGCCGCGTTCGACGACGGCGACCGACTTGCCCAACTTGGCCGAGGCGATGGCGGCCTTCTGCCCGCCAGGCCCCGAACCGATGACCACCATGTCGTACTCTTGCGCCGAGCCCATGGGCTAAACAGTAGAGCAGCACAACTCACAGTGCCGGGTTCATCCACAGCTCCGCCGCCGCGCCGGGGCGCGCGAGCACCGGCTGACGGTGGCGGCCGTCAGCGTTGGTGCTCATGACCACGCATCCCCAACCCGACTTCGAGCTTTCCCGCCCCGGCGCGCTCATCGCCGCGCTGCCCGCCGTTCTCGGCTTCATTCCCGAAAATTCATTGGTTCTAGTGTCTTTGGACGATCGGCAGCTCGGGTCGGTGATGCGGGTCGACCTCTCCGAGGAGTTGGTTGACCGGGTCGGTCATCTCGCGGAGGTCGCCGCCGCGGCCCGGCCCGAGGCCGTCATCGCGGTGATCGTCGACGCGGACGGCGCGCACTGCCCCAGCTGCAACGAGGAGTACCGGCAGCTGTGTGAGGCGCTCGCAGAGTCCTTGTCGCAGCACGGCATTGAGCTGTGGGCCACCCACGTGGTCGACCGGGTCGCCCTGGGCGGGCGCTGGCATTGTGTCGAGGGCTGTGGGTCGAGCGGCCTCGTCGAGGACCCGTCGGCATCGCCGCTGGCGGCCGCGGCGGTGTTGGAGGGCAGGCGGCTCTACCCGCGGCGCGCCGATTTGCAGGCGGTCATCGCGCCCGACGATCCGCAGCGCAGCGCCGCGTTGGCCGGCGCGGTCGGCCGGCAGGCCGCCCGGCGCCGCGCCGCGCATCGCGCGCACCCGGTCCGCTGCACCCGCGGCGATGTGGAGAGCGCGATGGCGGCCGCCGCCCGGGTCGCCTCGGGCGAATCGCTGTCCGACGCCGAACTGGCGGCGCTGGGCTGCGCGCTGAGCGATCCGCAGGTCCGCGACATCCTGTACGCGCTGGCCGTCGGCGAGGGCGCCGACGACGTCGAGTCGCTGTGGGCGGTGCTTTCGCGCACCCTGCCGGCGCCGTGGCGGGTCGAGGCGCTGGTCCTGCTCGCGTTCAGCGCGTACGCGCGCGGCGACGGTCCATTGGCGGGGGTGTCGCTGCAGGAGGCGCTGCGTTGTGAGCCCGGGCATCGGATGGCGGGCATGCTGGACACCGCGTTGCAGTCGGGTCTGCGGCCCGAGGACATCCGGGATCTCGCGCTGACGGGGTACCGGCTGGCCAAGCAGTTCGGGGTGCGGCTACCGCCGCGGCGGCCGTTCGGCCGCAGGGCGGGTTAGCCGGGAGGCGACGGGGTGGGTCAGACCTTTTCGACCTTGACCGCGTGGGCCATCTCGTGGGGCAGGGTGACGTTTTCGTGGCCCGGGATGACGATGGTCACGCCGGCGGGGCCGGTCTCGACGGTCACGCGCGCGTTGGGGACCACGCCGGCGTCCTTGAGGCGGGTGATCAGGCCGGTGTCGCCCTGGACGTGTTCGGTGAGCTGCCGGACCACGACGGCCACCGGGGAGCCGGGGGGCAACTCGGTCAGCCGGACGAGGATGGATTCCTCGGCGCCGGACTCGGGGCCCACACCCAGGTCCAGAAGCCCGGGGATCGGGTTGCCGAAGGGCGACGTGGTCGGGTGGTTGAGCACCTTGACCAATCGCCGCTCGACCTCCTCGCTCATCACGTGCTCCCAGCGGCACGCCTCGGCGTGCACTTCTTCCCAGGGCACCCCAATGACGTCGACCAGCAATCGCTCGGCGAGGCGGTGCTTGCGCATGACGGCCACGGCCAGCGCCCGGCCCTTGTCGGTGAGCTCGAGGTGGCGGTCACCGGCCACGTGGAGCAACCCGTCGCGCTCCATGCGGGACACGGTTTGGCTGACAGTCGGCCCGCTCTGATCGAGGCGTTCGGCGATTCGGGCACGTAGCGGCGTCACGCCCTCTTCTTCGAGGTCGTAGATGGTCCGCAGGTACATCTCGGTGGTGTCAACCAGGTCGTTCATTCAGCACCTTCCATCGACGCTGAGTCTACTTGGCCAGCTGCGTGAATGGGTGTAACGCCTCCCAGGCAAGCAGTATGCCCGCCGCTGACGCGGCGGGCATACCGGCTGCTACCTAGCTTGAGTGAGTTGTCAGCTCGCGTATGACCGTAGCCTGTCGGCGCGCTCCCCGTTGCGGAGTTTGGACATTACGTCCCGCTCGATTTGGCGGACCCGCTCGCGGGACAGCCCGAACAGCTTGCCGATCTGGTCCAACGTGCGCGGCTGGCCGTCGTCGAGGCCGAACCGCAACCGGATCACCTGGCGCTCGCGCTCGTCGAGCGTGGCCAGCACGCTGCGGATGTCGGTGTGCAGCAACTCGGCGATCACCGCGTTCTCGGCCGACATCGCCTCGGCGTCCTCGATGAAGTCGCCCAGCGGGGCTTCTTCCTCGGAGCCGACCGGCATGTCCAGGCTCACCGGGTCGCGGCTGTGCTCGAGCAGGTCGTTGATCTTGTCGACCGGGATGCCGGATTCGGCGGCCAGTTCCTCATCGGTGGCCTCGCGGCCGAGGTTCTGGTGCATCTCGCGCTTGATGCGCGCCAGCTTGTTGACCTGCTCCACCAGGTGGACGGGCAGCCGGATGGTGCGGCTCTGGTCGGCCATGCCGCGGGTGATGGCCTGACGGATCCACCACGTGGCGTAGGTCGAGAACTTGAATCCCTTTGTGTAGTCGAACTTTTCCATCGCGCGGATCAATCCGAGGTTGCCCTCCTGGATCAGGTCCAGCAGCGGCATGCCGCGGCCCGTGTACCGCTTGGCCAGCGACACCACCAGGCGCAGGTTCGCTTCCAGCAGATGACGGCGCGCCGCCTTACCATCGCGCACCACGGCCTCTAGATCGCGTTTACGGTTCTCCCCGAGGCGCTTACGCGTTTCGAGCAGGTGCTCGGCATAGAGCCCGGCTTCGATGCGCTTCGCGAGTTCGACTTCCCCCGCCGCATTCAGCAACGCCGTCTTACCGATTCCGTTCAGATACACACGCACTAGATCCGCCGCGGGACTCTGAGCATCCAGATCGCCGTCAAATCTGCTCGTGCTGGCGTTCGCCATAGCGACCTCCCGTTCGGCTTGTACTGTCATCGAGTTCAACGACCGATCAGGTTTCAGAGTTCCCAGCGGTTCCCCATCTCACACGTCTTGACGTGCACAAATGTGCCGCAGACCTGAGAATGTCCTGAGAAGTGCGCGACGACGGCACCTGACACGCAACGACCGCTAGCCGCGGTCGGTTCCGCCTGGCGGGTCGGGAGGCCACCCCGGTTGGGGGTGCCGCGGAGCCTCCAGCGCGGGGCGTTCGGCGCGGGGGAACAGGGGGGTGCGCCGGCGGGCATTGTCGAACCGGCGAGGCTCGTCGGGGCGGCGCGGCGGCCGGTCGTTGGCGATCAGCACGGCCATCCACGGCAGGGGGATGGACACCGCCACGATCGCCAGCGAGATCAAACCGTTGTGCCAGGCGCCGTAGGCGAGCGCGGCGAGGATGAGCGCCGGAATCCGGAAAGCCATCAGGGTCAGGTATTTACGGACCCGCGCGCGGTGCTGCTCCTCATAGGAGGGCTCGGCGGCGGTGATGAGCACTGGGCGGCCCTTGTTGCCGTCGAAGTCATCGAAGCTGCCGTCGAACCCCGATTCGGAGCCGTGCTTCATTTCTCCACTGTCCCACAACTGGCGGATTCCGGCTTGGCCGGTTTCGGGGCAGCTCGCAGCGCGCCGGGCAGTGCAAGAATGTCAGGTATGCAGACCCAGACGATCGAGCGCACCGACACCGACGAACGCGTCGACGACGGGACCGACAGCGACACACCCAAGTATTTTCACTACGTCAAGAAGGACAAGATCGCCGAGAGCGCGGTGATGGGCAACCACGTGGTGGCGTTGTGCGGCGAGGTGTTCCCCGTCACCAAGGCGGCCAAGCCGGGCTCGCCGGTCTGCCCGGAGTGCAAGCAGATTTACGACCGGCTCAAGAAGGGCTGATCACCCCGGCGGCTTCGCCGGCGCGGTATCGCGTTGTTGCGTTGCGGGATTCGCGATCGGGCTGGCCAGCGTCTCCACCGTCCGCTTCAGGGCGGGCGAACGGGAGAACAACCAGGTGCGCACCCGGTGGGCGTGCGTGGTGGGCGCTGGGAATTCTTCCTGGACGGCGGCATTGAGCTCCGCGCCGAGCATGATCGCGAAGCCACCGAAGAACGCGAACAACAGGAAAGCGATCGGGGTGGACAGCGCGCCGTACGTGTAGCCGGTGCTGGTGATCCATCTCAGGTAGAACCGTAGGCCCAGCGTGGCGGTGACGAACACCGTGGTCGCCAGCATCGCGCCGAGGATCAGCCGGTGTGACGGCAGCGGCTCCGGCAGCGCGACCCGGTAGAGGATCATCACCCCGAGCGTCAGGCCGATGATCAGCGCCGGGTAGTAGCCGTAGCGCAGCACGTTGGACAGGCCGAGCGGGATGTGTTCTTCCACCTTGCGCGGGCCCACCACCACCAGCGGCGCCGTCGCCACCACAACCACCAGCATCACGACGTAGAGGAACAGCGCGAAGAAGCGCTGCCGCACCGGATGGCGCAACGGCGTCTGGTCGTGCGCCTCGACGACGGAGTCGACGAACGCCGAGATGGCCGACGACCCCGCCCACAGCGAGATGATGAAACCCAACGACACCACCTCACCGCGGGCGTTGTTGGCGATGTCGTGGACGGTCGGCTCGATGATCTCGTTGACCACGCTGGGGGAGAACACGCTGTGCGCGGTCGAAATCAGCTGCCGCAGGATGTTGGGCAGCATGTCCGGCCCGAACAGCGGCGCCACGTAGGCCATGGTGCCCAGCATCCCAAGCAGCAGCGGCGGCAGGGACAACGCCGACCAAAAACCCGCCTGAGCCGACTCGGAAAAGATCGAGTCGTCCCAACTCTTGGAAAGAGCCCTCAGGGTGATTCGCCAGATGTGGTGGCGCGATGGTTTTGCGACCTGATCGCTCATACCCGTCCAGCATTACCGAAGATCGCGCGCGCTGCCCACATTGGCGACGGGCGAGTTCGGGCGCGACTAGCTTCCGCTGACCTCCAGCACGGCGTCCAGCTCGGTCAGCTTGGCCTCATGCTCGTTGGCGTGGTGCTGGCAGAAGAGAAGCTCGAGGCCGGAAGGCAGCTTGGCGCGTACACGAGCCGCGGCACCGCAGCGGTCGCAGCGGTCGGCCCGTGTCAGTTCGGGACTCGTCAGAGTTGCATTCATGGCTTCTCCGTTCTCGTACATTCACTTTCTCAGACGTATGGCGTTTTCGCCTTGTTCCCCGATCGTTATCGGGTGTGTCGTTTCTCACGGCCTGGTCAGTTTGGTTTCGACGGTTCTCTAGGGTGACGTCGTGACCCTCGCTCCTGACCTGTTGGTGCATCTGTGCGGGACCGAGCAGTGGGCGCGGGCCCGCCGTGAGGGCGCCATCAGCCCCGCCGGCGGGGCCGCCTTCATCCATCTGTCGACGCCCGGTCAGGTCCACCTGCCCGCCAATCGGCTCTACCGGGGACGCCGCGACCTGGTGCTGTTGCACATCGATCCGGCCCGGCTCGACGCGCCGGTGCGTTGGGAGCCGGGAGTGGCAACCGATCCGGAGTCGATGTTGTTCCCGCACCTGTACGGCATCCTGCCGGTGGCCGCGGTGACCCGGGTCACCCCTTATCCTCCCGGGGCCGACGGCACCTTCCCGCCGGTCGCCGGCGGGTCGACGTAGGCGTCGGCCTCGATTTCCACCAGCAACTCGGGCGCGATCAGCGCCGAGACCTCGACCATGGTGGCCGCGGGGCGTATCGCGCCGAAGACCTGCTCGTGCACGGCCCCCACCTCCCGCCAGCGCGAGATGTCGGTGACGTAGATCCGCGTGCGTACCACGTCGCTGAGCGCCGCGCCCGCTTGCTGCAGCGCAATTTCGATGCGGCGCAAGGCATCTCGCGCCTGGGCGGCGATGTCTCCGGCGGGCCCGTCGCCGGTGGTTCCGGCCACCGACACGTGCGGGCCGACCCGCACCGCGCGCGAGTAACCGACCACCGATTCGAAGGCGGATTCGGAGAGGACCACTTTGCGGCGTGACGACATGCGCCTCACGCTACGGCGGCGGCGCCGTCGGCGCAGCCGAATTTCGCCGCCGCAGCGGGTCTTTGGCCGGCACGCGTTCAGCGCGCCGCGAACAGCTTGTGCACCAACCGTTCTCGCGAACGGCCGACCCGGCTAGTCGAGGTAGTCGCGCAACACCTGCGAGCGGCTGGGGTGGCGCAGCTTCGACATGGTCTTGGACTCGATCTGGCGGATGCGCTCGCGGGTCACGCCGTACACCTGCCCGATCTCGTCGAGGGTGCGGGGCTGGCCGTCGGTGAGCCCGAAGCGCAGGCGTACCACGCCGGCCTCGCGCTCGGAGAGCGTCTCGAGCACCGACTGCAACTGGTCTTGCAGCAGCGTGAACGACACGGCGTCGACGGCCACCACGGCCTCGCTGTCCTCGATGAAATCGCCCAGCTGGCTGTCGCCCTCGTCGCCGATGGTCTGATCCAGCGAGATCGGCTCGCGCGCGTATTGCTGGATCTCGAGCACCTTTTCGGGCGTGATGTCCATTTCTTTGGCGAGCTCTTCGGGCGTGGGCTCGCGGCCCAGATCCTGCAGCAGCTCGCGCTGGATGCGGCCCAGCTTGTTGATCACCTCGACCATGTGCACCGGGATGCGGATGGTGCGGGCCTGGTCGGCCATGGCCCGGGTGATGGCCTGACGGATCCACCACGTGGCGTACGTGGAGAACTTGTAGCCCTTGGTGTAGTCGAACTTCTCGACCGCGCGGATCAGACCCAGGTTGCCTTCCTGGATGAGGTCGAGGAACGCCATGCCGCGGCCCGTGTAACGCTTGGCCAGCGACACCACCAGCCGCAGGTTGGCCTCGAGCAGATGGTTTTTGGCGCGGTCGCCGTCGCGGCAGATCCACTGCATGTCGCGGCGCTGGGCGGCGGGCAGTTTGTCGCCGCGCTCGGTCATCTCGGTCATCAGCTGCGTGGCATACAGGCCGGCCTCGATGCGCTTGGCCAGCTCGACCTCTTCCTCGGCGTTGAGCAGCGCGACCTTACCGATCTGCTTGAGGTACGCGCGAACCGAGTCGGCGGAGGCGGTGAGCTCGGCGTCCTTACGGGCCTGGCGCAGCGCCTCGGATTCGTCCTCGTCCCAGACGAAATCGCCGGAGGCCTTGTCCTTTTCGGTGGGCTCGGCGATCTCGTCGTCCTCGTCGGCGGCGGGCTCGGCGGCCGCCACGGGGGCGGGCGCCTCTTCGTCGTCGCTCTCATCGGAGTCGGCGGATTCGACTTCGGCTTCGGGCGCCACGTCCTCCTCGAGGTCGTCGAGGGATAGGTCGCTGTCGATGTCGAGCTCCTCACCGGGCTCACCCTCGAGGTCGGGTTCGTTGTCGAGATCCTCGACGGCGCCGTCGGAATCGAGGGCGTCGGGATCCGCCGGCCCGCCTTTGGCCGCTTTGGTGCCGCGCCCCTTGGGCTCGGCTCCCTTGGCGCGGGTCTTTTTGGCGGGCTCGGCGGTTTCGGATTTGGTGGACCGAGAGGCTGTCTTGGCGGCCCGTTTGGCGGGCGCGGAGCCGTTGGCGGCCTTGGCCGCCGGACGCTTGGCGGGGGACGGCGGAGACTTCGTGGCGGTGCGTTTCACCGGCCCATCGGTTGCCGGGCTTGCCTTGGTCGCTGCCACTTACACCCCTTCGTTTGGGCTCACCTTCGGTGGGTATTGGGCATGGTTAACCGAAAGTGTCTGCTATGTCGATGTCGGCGTTGGTATCAGCGTGAGTAGTCGCACGCTATCGGTTGGGCGTTCGCCGAGCACCATTGTAACGACAGTGCGCGGTACTACAGCTCTGCCGGGCGAAATTCAGTGGGTCACGTCCGAGGTGGCGGCCATCGCCGCGCCGACGATCCCGGCGGTGTTGAGCAGGGCCGCCGGCACCACCGGGGTGCGGTTCTCGAGCAGCGGCAGCCACTTGTCGGCCTTGCGGCTGATGCCGCCCCCGGCGATGAACAGGTCCGGCCACATCGCGTTCTCGATGCTCACCAGCACCTCGGTCACGTGTTTGGTCCATTTTTCGTAGGACCAGCCCTTCTTTTCCTTCACCGAGGACGCGGCTCGTTTCTCGGCTTCCTTGCCGCCGACCTCGAGGTGCCCGAACTCGGTGTTGGGGATCAGCGTGCCGTTGTGGATGACCGCCGAGCCGATGCCGGTGCCGAAGGTCAGCAGAATCACCAGGCCCGTCTGGTTTCTGCCCGCCCCGTAGTGCTCCTCGGCCAGCCCGGCCGCGTCGGCGTCGTTGAGCACCGTGACGTCCTGGCCGTCCAGCTCGGCGCTGATGATGTCGCGGGCATTGGCGCCGATCCAGGACTTGTCCACGTTGGCCGCGGTCTGCGCGACGCCGTGCGTGACGACCCCGGGATAGGTCACGCCGAGGGGCCCGGTCCATCCGAATTCGTTGACGACCGCGGCGATGGTCTTGGCGACCGCCGCCGGCGTGGCGGGTTGCGGGGTCAGCAGTTTGACCCGCTCGCCGATCAACAACCCGGTGTCCATGTCGACGATGCCGCCTTTGATGCCGCTGCCACCGACGTCGATGCCGAAGCCGCGGCGTTCATGTGTGCCGTCGGCCGCTGCGGCGCCGGGCGTGTCCGTGGTCGAGTCGGTGGTGGTCATCGAATCTCCTCGGCGTGACTGGGCTGTCCGCTCACCTTAACGCCGCGACGCTGGGGCCTGCGGCGTCTGCGCGGCCGTGGCGACTGTGATGCGATAGAGCGGTGATCCAATCCGATGACGAGCTCGTGCGGCTGCGTTCCGTGGCCGAAACCCTGGTCGTGGAGGCCGCCGCGTTCGTGCGGCGTCGGCGCGCCGAGGTGTTCGGCGCCGAGCCGGCCGGCGTGACGGCCCCGGACAGCGGCGCGGTGCGGGCCAAGAGCACCCCGACCGATCCGGTGACGGTGGTCGACACCGAGACCGAGCGGCTGTTACGCGACCGGTTGGCCGAATTACGGCCTGGGGACCCCATTCTCGGCGAGGAGGGCGGCGGGCCGACCGACCCGGCGGGCGCGCCGGCCGGATCGGTGACCTGGGTGCTCGATCCCATCGACGGCACGGTGAACTTCGTTTACGGCGTTCCCGCCTACGCGGTGTCGGTCGGCGCGCAGGTCAACGGCGAGTCGGTGGCCGGGGCGGTCGCCGACGTCGTCGGCGACCGGGTGTACTCGGCGGCGATCGGCCTCGGTGCGCACGTCACCGACGGCCAGGGGACCCAGCCATTGCAGTGCTCGGCGGTCGAGGACGTGTCGATGGCGTTGCTGGGCACCGGTTTCGGCTATTCGCGGCAGCGCCGCGCGGCGCAGGCGGCGCTGTTGGCGCGCATGCTGCCGGTGGTCCGCGATGTTCGTCGCATCGGCTCGGCGGCGCTGGATCTGTGCATGGTGGCCTCGGGCCGGCTGGACGCCTACTACGAGCACGGCCTGAAGGTGTGGGACCGCGCCGCGGGCGCGCTGATCGCCGCCGAGGCGGGGGCCCGCGTGGTGCTGCCGGCGCACGACGCCACCGGGGCGGGACTGGTGCTGGCGGCCGCTCCCGGGATCGCCGACGAGCTGCTGGCCGTGCTGGAGCGGTTCAACGGCCTGGATCCGATTCTGGATTGACCGCCTCAGCAGCTGCTGGCGTGAATCTTGGCCAGCAGCGTGGGATCTGACGGCTCGCTGGCGCCGGGCCGCAGGGTGGCGAGCACGGCGTCGATGTCGTCGTTGTGGGCCAACGCGCTGAAGTCGGTTCCCAAGGCGAGGTCGACGGAGTCGTCGGCGCGGCTGTCGTTGAACAGTTCGGTGCACGGCGCGACCAGCCACACCGCCGCGGCGGTGGCCTGTCCGGCGGTGCCGAAACGGATTTGGCCTTGGCAGTCGAGCCGGGTGCCCGCGTAGAGCGGGTCGTTGGCGGCGGTCGGCTGCGCGAAGCCGAGGTCTTTCATCGCCCCGGCGACGTCGCCGGCCTGCCCGCCCCGGCCGCTGGCGTTGAGGACGCGGACCTTGGTGTCGGCGAGTTTGGCGGGCGCGACGTCCATCATGGCGCTGCGCGACACCTGCTCGCCGAGCTGGGCCGACGCCGACCCGGTCGACTTCGGCGGGAGGTTGCACACCACCGCCTCGTGCACCTTGGCGGGCCGCGTCAGCGCCACGGTCCAGATCACGCCGGTGGCCACTGCGAGGAAAATCACCACGACGATCGCGGGCTTGGGGTTGCGGCGCCGGAAGGGCCGACCATGCTTGTCAAAGGCTGTACCCTCGGTGATTTGTGTGACCACAGCTGCACTCTAAACCCACTGTTCAGAAGCGAGCGCAAGGGTGAAAATAGGTGTGTGACGCAAATCACACCTTAATGGGCCGCGATACGGGCACGAATCATTTGGTGGATGCGTTCGACGCTGGTACAAAGCGATGCTTGAGATTTTCGAGGGCATGCAGAGACGAGCAGAGGCAATAGGGCAGGGGAATAGATATGCCTACCGATTATGACGCTCCACGGCGTACCGAGACGGACGACGTTTCGGAGGACTCGCTGGAGGAGCTCAAAGCGCGTCGGAACGAGGCGGCTTCGGCCGTCGTCGATGTCGACGAATCTGAATCCGCTGAGAATTTCGAACTGCCCGGCGCCGACCTGTCCGGTGAAGAGCTTTCGGTCCGTGTCGTTCCGAAGCAGGCTGACGAGTTCACCTGCTCGAGTTGCTTTCTGGTGCAACACCGCAGTCGGCTCGCCAGCGAGAAAAACGGCGTGATGATCTGTACCGACTGCGCAGCCTGATAGCTGCGCCTACCTTGTCAGGGCCGACAGCACCCGCTCCGGGTGACGGCAACTCACCAGCCAGTACGGCGTCGGGTCGTCCGGGTCGTCGAGGACGACCAGGATCATCGGTGCCACCCACGCCCTGTGCAGGACGTAGGCCGCCGGGTCGAGTTGGCGCCCCAACGCGGCGGATTTGGCCGAGGGGGCTACCTGTGCGGAGCGGGCGATCGCGGTGACCGGCAGGTGCGCATGGCCCGCCCACAGTTCCACTTCCCCCGGCACGGACGGGTTGGCGGTGACCCGGATCTCGATGCGGCCCAGCCATAACAGCGCCCCGGCCGCGACCGCGAACAGCGTGGCGTACGGCCACCAGGAGGAGTGGCGGGTGACGCCCATGTTGAACTCGAACGCGATGATGCCGGCCAGCGCGAAGGCCGGTGGCCACCACCACCACGGAACCCACAATCGTTCGCGATACCGCACGTTGTGCGGCGCGACGCGCGTATCGGACACGCAGTCAAGGGTAGTCTGTGGCCCCGTGTCGACCAGTCTGGCCATCGTCCGCCTTGACCCGGAGCTTCCGCTGCCCGCCCGCGCCCACGAGGGCGACGCGGGGATCGATCTCTACAGCGCCGAAGACGTCAAACTCGAGCCCGGGCGGCGCGCCCTGGTGCGCACGGGTGTCGCGGTCGCCATCCCGTTCGGAATGGTCGGCCTGGTGCATCCTCGGTCGGGATTGGCTGCGCGCGTTGGGCTTTCGATCGTCAACAGTCCCGGTACCATCGACGCCGGCTACCGCGGCGAGATCAAGGTCGCGTTGATCAACCTCGATCCGGCCGAGCCGATCGTGGTCCATCGCGGCGACCGCATCGCCCAACTGTTGGTGCAGCGGGTCGAGTTGGTGGAGCTGGTCGAGGTGTCGTCGTTCGACGAGGCCGGGCTGGCCGAGACGTCCCGTGGCGACGGTGGTCACGGTTCCTCCGGCGGACATGCGAGTTTGTGATGGGCCGGCGACGGGCACGGCGAAGCGATGAGGAGGAGCGGCGCTGATGGCTGCATTCGGTAAACGCTCGCGCAAGGACGACAGCGCCCCGGCCGCGCAGGCGGACGGGGCCGTGACGCCGGGCGCCGACGAGCCCGCCGCCGAGGAACTCGAGGGCCCGTTCGACATCGAGGACTTCGACGACCCCGCCGTCGCCGAGCTGGCCCGGCTCGACCTGGGCTCGGTGCTGATCCCCATGCCCGAGGCCGGGCAGCTGCAGGTCGAGCTGACCGAAACCGGTGTCCCGAGCGCGGTCTGGGTCGTCACGCCCAACGGTCGTTTCACCATCGCCGCCTACGCGGCGCCCAAGACGGGCGGGCTGTGGCGTGAAGTCGCCGGCGAGCTCGCCGAGTCGCTGCGCAATGACTCGGCCCAGGTCAGCATCAAGGACGGGCCGTGGGGGCGCGAGGTGGTCGGAACCGCCACCGGCGTGGTGCGCTTCATCGGGGTCGACGGATACCGCTGGATGATCCGCTGCGTCATCAACGGCGCCCACGAGACGATGGAGGCGCTCGAACAGGAGGCGCGAGCGGCGTTGGCGGACACCGTGGTTCGCCGCGGCGACACACCGCTTCCGGTGCGCACGCCGCTGGCCGTGCAGCTGCCCGAGCCGATGGCGCAACAGCTGCGCGAAGCCGCCGCGGCGCAACAGGCTGCCGCACAGCAAGGCGAGGAGCAACAGACCCCTGCCGACGAGCCGGCCGCGCGCCGCAGCGCCGACGGCTCGGCCATGCAACAGCTGCGCACCACCACCGGCGGCTGACGCGAAGGCGAGCGGCTAGCCCAGCTCGTCCAGCGCCTGAAGGCAGGCCGCGCCCAGGGCGGCGGGATCCGACCCGATCTGATCCAGCGTCACCGTGCGCAGCGCCGCGCGCGGCGCCGCGGCGACCCAGTCGACACCGGCCTGCAACGGGTGAATCGGATCGTCGACCGCGGCCGCCACCGCCAGCGGCGCGGCCAGTCCGGCCAGCTCGTCGCAACTCGGCGCGACGTAGGCGGCGGCTTCCTCCATGGCGTCCGGCAGGTGCGGCCACTGCGCGCCCCACGAGCGGGCCAGCTCGTCGGCCAGCCACGGCGGGCTGGAGGCCCGCATCCGGGTCGTCGTCGCCGCCAGGCCGTCGGCTCGCAACTGGGAGGCCGAATACCGCGCCGTGAGGGCGGCCGGCGCCTCGCCGGGCGCCCCCGCCCACGCCGGCAGCGCGGCCAGCACCGCGACCGCCCGGTCCGGATGGGCCAGCGCCCAGGCCGCCGCCACGGCCGCGCCGATCGACACGCCGCCGACGGCGATCGGTCCTTCGCGCGCCGCGGCGTCCAGCGCCGCCAGGTAGCCGTCGATCAGCCGGTCGGGGCGCGGCGGCGGGGCCACCAGCACCGCGCCGACCTGGGCTAGCGGGCGGGAAAACGCCCGGTGAACGTAGTCGTCGTCGGAGCCGGTTCCCGGCAATAACACCGTCGTGACACCGCCCAGATCGACCACCACCCCTCGATAGTGCACGGCGTTTACCTGCGGTCCAACATCACGTTTGAGTCGGTTGGCGCTGGGGAACCAAGAGGTCTACGGTGTCCGTTGGCATAGAGGAAGCATCGAAGCTTTTATCGTCAGGAGTGGCCATGGGGGCCCAAGGGTATCTGCGCCGGCTGACCCGTCGGCTGACGGAGGATCCGGAGCAACGCGACTCTGAGGAACTGTCCGACGAAGTCGCCAGCACCGGCGCGCAACGGGCTATCGATTGCGAGCGTGGCCAGGAGGTCACGATGGTCGGCACGCTGCGCAGCGTGGAATGCAACGGCAGGGCCTGCGCCGGCGGGGTGCGCGCCGAATTGTTCGACGGCAGCGACACCGTCACGCTCGTGTGGCTGGGCCAGCGCCGCATCCCGGGCATCGACTCGGGCCGCACCCTGCGGGTGCGGGGCCGACTCGGCAAGCTCGAGAACGGAACCAAAGCGATCTACAACCCGCACTACGAAATTCAGCGGTGACCGTCCCAGAAGGCTTGGGCGGGGCAACCCCGTCCCCCCGGGAACCGGGCTCATCGGAACAGACCACTAGCCGCATCAACCCCGAGCGCCTGCTGGCGCAGGCGGGTGGGGTCAGCGGCGTCATCTACTCGTCTCTTCCCGTCATCGTCTTCGTCATCGTCTCGAGCGTGTCGGGCCTGGTCCCGGCCATCGCGGCCGCCCTGGGGGTCGCCGCGCTGGTCTTGCTCTGGCGGCTGATTCGGCGGGATTCCCCGCAACCGGCGTTCTCCGGGTTCTTCGGCGTGGCGCTGTGCGCGCTGATCGCCTACGTGCTGGGGGAGTCCAAGGGTTATTTCCTGCTGGGCATCTGGATGTCGCTGGTGTGGGCGGTGGTGGTCGCGGCGTCGGTGCTGATCCGCCGGCCGCTGGTGGGCTACGTATGGAGCTGGGCCGCCGGGCGCGGGGACGGCTGGCGCAGCGTTCCCCGGGCCGTCCTGGCGTTCGACGTCGCCTCGCTGGGCTGGGTGCTGGTGTTCGCCGCCCGCTTCGTGGTCCAGGGGCTCCTCTACGACGCCGATCGGACCGGGTGGCTGGCGGCCGCGCGGATCGGGATGGGCTGGCCGCTGACCGTGCTGGCCGCGCTGGCGACCTACGCGGCGATCAAGGCGGCGCAGCGGGCCATCGCGGAGAGCGCCGGGGTCGAGCTGGAACCCCGCACCGTGGGCGATTAGCCCAACAGCAGCTTCTGCAGGTCCTCTTCGGCCTCGGCGACGGCGACGAACAGCAGCTCGTCGCCGCCTTCCAGCGGCTCGTCCTCCTCGGGCACGATCACCCGCGGGCCGCGCAGGATCGTCACCAGCGAGGTGTCGCGCGGCAGCTGCAGTTTGCGCACCGGCTTGCCGCCCCAGGGCGTGTCATCGGGCAGGGTGATCTCGACGAGGTTGGCCTGCCCCTTGCGGAATTCCATCAGCCGCACCAGATCGCCGACGGCGACGGCCTCCTCGATGAGCGACGCCAGCATGCGCGGCGTCGACACCGCGACGTCGACGCCCCAGGCGTCGGTGAACAGCCACTCGTTGCGCGGGTCGTTGACCCGGGCCACCACCCGGGGCACCGCGAATTCGGTTTTGGCCAACAGGCTTAGCACGACGTTGGCCTTGTCATCGCCGGTGGCGGCCACCACCACGTCGAACTCCTGCATGCGCACCGATTCCAGCAGGCTCAACTCGCACGCGTCGCCCAGGCGCCAGTGCGCGGCCGGAATGGCGTCGACGTCGACGTGGTCGGGGTTCCGCTCGATCAGCGTCACATCGTGGCCGTTGCCGATGAGTTCCCGTGTGACCGAGCGGCCGACCGCGCCGGCGCCGGCAACCGCTACCTTCATATGCGCCGTCTCCTCAAAGCCAGTCGCTCGAAATCATCACAGGTCCTCGCTCGGCGGTAGCGCGGCGATGGCCACCGCCTCGGCGGCGCGGCCGGATATCGCCGCGACATAGACCTGGTCGCCGGCCTGGATCACCGATTTCGGCTCGGGCAGCACGCCGGCGCCGAAGCGGATCAGGAAGGCGACCCGGGCGCCGGTGGCCTGCTCGAGATCGGTGACCCGATGGCCGATCCAGTCCTCGTGCAGGACCACCTCGGAGACGGCGACCGTGCCGGTCGGATCGCGCCACTTGGCCGTCTCGGTCTCCCGCAGCAGCGCATTGAGCAGGCGGTCGGTGGTCCAGGGCACGGTCGCGATGGTGGGAATGCCCAGGCGCTCGTAGACCTCCGCGCGCTTGGCGTCATAGATACGGGCCACGACCCGCTTGACGCCGAACGTCTCGCGCGCCAGCCGCGCGGAGATGATGTTGGAGTTGTCCCCGGAGGACACCGCGGCGAACGCGTCCGCCTCTTCGATACCCGCCCTCAGCAGTACATCTCGGTCGAATCCCTGCCCCAGCACCCGCTCGCCGGCGTATTCGGGGCTGAGCCGGTTGAAGGCCGTGCTGTCGCGGTCGATGACCGCCACGTCGTGACCGATGCGGGACAACCCGTCGGCGACCGAAGAGCCGACCCGGCCGCAACCCATCACTACTACTCGCACTTGTGGTCCTCTCGGCCGCGTCCTGCGCCCTTCGTCGGCAACGCACGTGGGCAAGCCGTTTCGGTCGGCGAACATTCTCGTCCACGAACGCTACCGTCAAACCCGTCTGGGCTTACTCTTGGCTCTCGTGTCCAAACTTTCAACCGCCACTCGTCGGTTGCTTATCGGCCGGCCGTTTCGCAGCGACCGGCTCAGCCACACGCTGCTGCCCAAGCGGATCGCCTTGCCGGTGTTCGCCTCCGACGCGCTGTCCTCGGTGGCGTATGCGCCCGAGGAGGTCTTCCTCATGCTCTCGGTGGCGGGGGTGTCGGCATACGCGCTGACGCCGTGGATCGGGCTCGCGGTGGCCGCGGTCATGTTGGTGGTGGTCGCCAGCTACCGGCAGAACGTCCACGCCTACCCGTCCGGTGGCGGCGACTACGAGGTGGTCACCACCAACCTCGGCGAGACCGCGGGCCTCGTCGTGGCCAGCGCCCTGATGGTGGATTACGTTCTGACCGTGGCCGTTTCGACGGCATCGGCGATGGCGAACATCGGCTCGGCCATCCCGATCGTGGCCGAACACAAGGTGTTCTTCTGCGTGGCCTCCATTTTGCTGGTGATGGCGCTGAACCTGCGTGGGGTGCGCGAATCCGGGGTGGCGTTCGCCATCCCGACCTACGCGTTCATCATCGGTGTCCTCGTCATGATCGGCTGGGGCCTGTTCCGGATCTTCGTGCTGGGTGATCCGTTGCGGGCGGAGTCCGCCGGTTTCCAGATGCACGCCGAACACGGCCAGGTCGTCGGTTTCGCGTTGGCGTTCTTGGTGGCGCGGTCGTTTTCCTCGGGGTGCGCGGCGCTCACGGGTGTCGAGGCGATCAGCAACGGGGTGCCGGCGTTTCAGAAACCCAAGTCGCGCAACGCGGCCACGACCCTGCTGATGTTGGGCGTCATCGCGGTGACCCTGCTGATGGGCATCATCGTGCTGGCTCAGAAGATCGGGGTTCAGCTCGTCGAGGATCCCGCGACGCAACTGAGTGGGACCCCGAAGGGCTACTACCAAAAGACCCTGGTCACCCAACTGGCGCAAGCGGTGTTCGGCGGCTTTCATCTCGGGTTCCTGCTGATCGCCACGGTGACCGCCCTCATCCTGGTGCTGGCGGCCAACACCGCGTTCAACGGGTTTCCGGTGCTGGGTTCGATCCTGGCGCAGCACAGCTACCTTCCGCGCCAATTGCACACCCGCGGAGACCGGTTGGCGTTCTCCAACGGGATCCTGTTCCTGTCCGGGGTGGCGGTGCTGGCGATCGTGGCGTTCCGCGGCGAGGTCACGGCGCTGATTCAGCTCTACATCGTCGGCGTGTTCATTTCGTTCACGCTGAGCCAGGTCGGCATGGTGCGGCACTGGACCCGGTTGCTGCGCACCGAGACCGATCCGGCGGCGCGGCGCAGGATGATGCGCTCACGGGTGGTCAATACCGTCGGATTGCTTTCCACCGGTGCGGTTTTGCTGGTGGTCCTGGTCACCAAGTTCGTCGCCGGGGCCTGGATCGCCCTGTTCGCGATGAGCCTGCTGTTCGGAATGATGAAGATGATTCACCGGCACTACAACACCGTGAACCGCGAACTGGCCAAGCAGGCCGAAGGCGGGGAGGACGTGGTGTTGCCCAGCCGCAATCACGCCGTGGTGCTGGTGTCGAAGTTGCACCTGCCGACGATGCGTGCGCTGGCCTACGCGCGGGCCACCCGGCCCGACGTTCTCGAGGCCGTGACGGTCAGCGTCGACGACGCCGAAACCCGCGAGCTGGTGCACAAGTGGGAGGAAAGCGATATCAGCGTTCCGCTCAAGGTCATCGCATCGCCCTATCGCGAAATCACCCGTCCCGTACTGGAATACGTCAAGCGGGCCAGGGAGGAGTCGCCGCGCACCGTGGTCACGGTGTTCATCCCGGAGTATGTGGTGGGGCACTGGTGGGAGCAGGTGCTGCACAACCAGAGCGCGCTGCGGCTCAAGGGCCGGCTGCTGTTCATGCCCGGCGTCATGGTGACTTCGGTTCCGTGGCAACTGAGTTCGTCGGAACGGCGCAAGACGTTGCAGCCGCATGTGGCGCCGGGCGACGCGCGTCGGGGTATTTTCGATTGACCCGCGAATCGACCCGCGCACCGCGCGGCGTGCGGCCCCCGGTGGGGGAGCTGACGTTGACCACGGGTGCCCCGGCCAACGGCGGCAGCTGCGTGGCGCATCACGAAGGCCGGGTGGTGTTCGTCCGGTACGCGCTGCCCGGTGAGCGGGTGCGCGCCCGGGTGACGGCGGATCGCCGATCGTATTGGCACGCAGAGGTTATCGAGGTCCTCGAGCCGGCCGAGGGTCGTACGGCGTCGCTGTGCCCGATCGCCGGGGTCGACGGTGCCGGCTGCTGCGACCTGGCGTTCGCCGTCCCCGAGGTGGCGCGCGCGCTCAAGGCCGACGTCGTGGCCAACCAGCTGGAGCGCCTCGGCGGGCATCGCTGGAGCGGCGAGGCCGAGCCGCTGCCGTCGGGACCCACGGGCTGGCGCACCCGCGTCCGCCTCGATGTGGGGGCCGACCGTCGGCCGGGCTTTCACCGTTACCACAGCGACGATTTGGTGACCGACCTGCGCTGTGCGCAGCTGCCGGGCGCCATGCTCGACGGGATCGCCGAGACCGAGTGGCCGGCGGGCGCCCAGCTGCACGTGGCCGTCGACGACGACGGGGCGCGCCATGTGGTGCGCACCCTGCGGCAGGGCAGACGCACCGCGACCAAGGTGACGCAGGGCCGCTATGAGGCGGTGCAGCGGGTGGCGGGGCGCACCTGGCACGTGCCGGTGACCGCCTTTTGGCAGGCGCACCGCGATGCCGCGGCGACCTACAGCGGTCTGGTCGCCGACTGGGCGGCCGCCGGTACCGGCATGAGCGCCTGGGATCTCTACGGTGGCGCAGGCGTTTTCGCCGCCGTCCTGGGCGAGGCCGTGGGGCCCTCGGGTCGGGTGCTCAGCGTGGACACCTCGCGCGCGTCGACGCGGGCCGCCCGGGCCGCGCTGGCCGATCTCACCCAGGTGCAGGTCGTCACCGACTCGGTGCGGCGCGCGCTGGCGGCGCAGCGGGGGAGCGCCTCAACAGCAGATGTGGCGGTCCTGGATCCGCCGCGGGCGGGCGCCGGGCGCGAGATCATCGATCTGCTGGCCGCGGCCGGTGTCCCGCGTGTCGTGCACATCGGTTGTGAGGCAGCATCTTTCGCGCGCGATATCGGGATCTACCTCGGCCACGGCTATGCCGTCGAGAAGATCAAGGTGTTCGACGCCTTCCCGTTGACCCATCACACCGAATGCGTCGCGCTGCTGACGCGCTAGCCGCGCTGCTGCCAGCGCTCGAGCATCGCCGGGATCTCGTCGAGCATGAACGCGTAGAAGTCGCGCATCCGCGTGAGCCGTTGCCCGGCAACGCTATCCGAGCCTGTCGCCGCAATCCCGGCCTCAGCGGCGGCCTGCATCGCCGATATCACGACGTTCTGGTTGGTGAAAAGGGTCGCCCACGCGTCGTCGCGCAGCCGGTAGTGATCCCGTCTGCTGCCGGGGGCGGGCGCCCGCTCGGCCAGACCCACGGAGGTGAGCATCTTGAGTGCACCCGAGATCGCGCCCGAGCTGGCCTGTAGCCGCTCGGCCAACTCGCCCATCGTCATGCTGGCGCGCTCGGTGAACAGCAACGTGGCCAGCACTCGGGCGGTCATGCGTTGCAGCCCGTGATCGACGAGGACGAGTGCGAGCTGTTCGGCCGCATCGCGTTGATCAGCACGTTCGGCCACGCGCGCCCCTCTCGTGCGTTGGGTATTCAGTAATTTCTGAAAGTTCAGTATAGTGTGCTGCGGCGCTCCGGGAAGTCTGGTCGGAACAAGGTATCCGTATGCACGCGGTGCCGGCAGCCGGCCGACGCACCGCGCTGACCCGGAAGGGGACAAGCGCGTCATGCAAAACCTCGGGGCGACAACCACATTGCCAGGCACCACGGCCGACGTGATCCGCGTCAGTGGCCTTACGTTCACCTACCCAAAGGCGCCAGAACCCGCCGTGCGGGGCATGGACTTCACCGTCAGCCGCGGTGAGATCTTCGGTTTTCTGGGCCCCAGCGGCGCCGGGAAGTCGACGACGCAGAAACTTCTCATCGGCCTGCTCCGCGGCCACGGCGGGGAGGCCGCGATCTGGGGCAGGGACCCACTGGCCTGGGGTTCCGATTACTACGAGCGCATCGGTGTCTCGTTCGAACTGCCCAACCACTACCAGAAGCTGACCGGGCTGGAGAATCTGCAATTCTTCGGATCGTTGTACGCGGGCGCGACGCTGGATCCAATGCAACTGCTGGACGCGGTGGACCTGGCCGACGACGCCCACACACGAGTCGGCAAGTACTCCAAGGGAATGCAGATGCGGCTGACGTTCGCCAGGTCGCTGATCAACGACCCCGAACTGCTCTTCCTCGATGAGCCCACTTCCGGCCTGGACCCGGTGAACGCCCGCAAGGTCAAGAACATGATCCTGGACCTGAAGGCACGCGGCCGCACGGTTTTTCTCACCACCCATGACATGGCGACCGCCGACGAGCTGTGCGACCGCGTGGCCTTTGTCGTCGACGGGGCGATCGTCGCGATGGACACGCCCGCCGAGCTCAAAATCGCCCGCAGCCGGCGGCTGGTGCGCGTGGAGTACCGGGGCGACGACGGGCGTCTGGTGACCGCAGAGTTCGGAATGGACGGCCTGGCCGACGATCCGGCGTTTCATGCGGCGCTGCGCGACCACCACGTCGAGACCATCCACAGCAGGGAGGCCAGCCTCGACGATGTGTTCGTCGAGACGACCGGAAGGCGGCTGGGATGACCAGGTTGGCGAGCGCGCTGCGACTCGAGCTGACGCTGCAAGTGCGGCAGAAGTTCCTGCATGCGGGTGTCTTCTCGGGTCTGATCTGGCTGGCCGTGCTGTTGCCGATGCCGCCGGGCCTGCGCCCGGTCGCGGAGCCGTATGTGCTGGTGGGTGACATTGCGATCATCGGGTTCTTCTTCATCGGGGGCACGGTGTTCTTCGAGAAGCAGGAACGCACGATCGGCGCGGTCGTTTCCACGCCGCTGCGGTTCTCCGAATACCTGGCCGCCAAACTGACTGTGCTGCTCGGTATTTCACTGTTCGTGGCGATGACTGTGGCAAGCATCGTGCATGGGTTCGACTATAATCCCGCGCCGCTGGTGCTCGGCGTTGTGCTCGGGACGCTGTTGATGCTGCTGGTGGGTTTCGTGACCTCGCTGCCGTTTTCCTCCGTGACCGACTGGTTCCTGGCGGCGACCGTCCCACTGGCGATCATGCTGGTGCCGCCGGTCGTGTACTACTCCGGCCTCTGGCCGAATCCGGTGCTCTACCTCATCCCCACGCAGGGCCCCCTGTTGCTGTTGGGGGCCGCGTTCGATCAGGTGAGTCTGGCGCCGTGGCAAGTCGTGTACGCGGCCCTGTATCCGGTCGCGTGCCTGGCGGGGTTGGGCAGGGCGGCCAACGCGATGTTCGATCGCGACGTCATCGAAAGGTCGGGTGCGCTCTGATGGCGATGTCAGGCCTCGTCAGCGCGCGGGCGTTGGTCGCGTTCGGCCGCAACGACATTCGCGGAACCTACCGCGATCCACTGCTGTGGATGATCGTGGTCGCCCCAGTCATATGGACCACCGGCGTTGCGATTCTCACGCCGCGCATCACCGAGATGTTGGCCGACCGCTACGGGTTCGATCTGGTTCCCTACTACCCGCTGGTCCTCACCGCGTTCCTGCTGCTGACCAGCATCATCATCACCGCCGCGATCGCCGCGTTCCTGGTTCTGGACGAGCTCGACGCCGGCACGCTGACCGCGCTACGGGTGACGCCGGTGCCGCTGTCGGCCTTCTTTGCCTATCGCGCAGCCACGGTCATGGTGGTGACCACCACCTACGTCGTCGCGACCATGTCGCTCAGCGGGATACTCATGCCGGGCCTGGTGCCGTCGCTGATCCCGATCGGAATACTGGCGGGACTGTCGGCGGTCGTGACCCTGTTGCTGATACTGGCCCTGGCGAACAACAAGATCCAGGGTTTGGCCATGGTTCGCGCGCTGGGCATGCTGATTGCCGGGCTGCCCTGCCTGCCATGGTTCGTCGACTCCAACTGGAACCTCGCCTTCGGGGTGCTGCCGGCCTATTGGGCCGCCAAGGCGTTCTGGGTCGCCAGCGACTATGGCGCCTGGTGGCCCTACCTTGTCGGCGGCGTCGTGTACAACCTGGCGCTTGCCTGGCCGTTGTTCGTCCGCTTCCGCGCCAAACACTAAGGCCGTCAGCCCATCACGAAATACCGCAGCCACAGGTACAGCGCGGACATCGCGACGGAGACGGCGGTGACGACCGCGCCCTTGCGGGTGAATTCCCAAAAGGAGATGGGATTGTCGGCGCGGCGGGCGATTCCGAGTAGGACGATGTTGGCGCTGGCGCCGATGGCGGTCAGGTTGCCGCCGAAGTCCGTGCCCAGCGCCAGCGACCACCACAAGACGCCGGGGTTGGCGTGATCGCTCAGGGCGGGCACCAGGTCGGCCACCACCGGCGCCATCGTCGCCGCGTACGGAACGTTGTCGACGACCCCGCTGATGACGACCGACGCGACCAGGATGATCATCGTCGCGGTCAATGTGTTCCCGCCGGTGGCCGTGATCGCCACGTGGGCAAGCTGTTTGACGACACCCGTCTTCACCAGGGCGCCGACCATGATGAACAGGCCGGCGAAGAACAGCAGCGTGTCCCATTCCACGCTGGACAGGTAGTCGGACGGCTTGAGCCGGGACGCCACGACCAGTATCCCGGCGCCCAACAACGCCACCACCGAGGGCTCCATGTGCAGCGGCGAGTGGGCGATGAACGCGGTGAACACCGCCAGCAAAACGACGCCGCACGTGATGAGCAGCCGGGGGTCGCGGATGGCCTCCTTTTCCTCCAGCGACATCACATCGGCGACCCGCTCGGGATCCACGTCGAATTCCCCGGGAAATAGGCGCGGTAACAACGCAATCAGGACGGCGATGACGATGACCACGATCGGCGCCAGATGGATGAGGAAGTCGTTGAACGTCAGGCCGGCCTTGCTGGCGATGATGATGTTGGGCGGGTCACCGACCAGGGTCGCCGCGCCCCCGATGTTCGAGGCGAACACCTCGGCCATCAGAAAGGGTGCCGCGTTGATCGCCAGACGCTCGCACACCAGCAGCGTGACCGGGGCGACGAGCAGCACGGTGGTGACGTTGTCGAGCAGGGCCGACGCGATCGCGGTCACCAGGACCAACAGGATCATGACGCGCAGCGGGGAACCGCGGGCGCGTTTGGCCGACCAGATCGCCACGTACTCGAACACGCCGGTCTGCCGCAGCACGCTGACGATGATCATCATGCCCAGCAGCAAAAAGATGACGTCCCAATCGATTCCGGTTCCGCGCGAGTAGAAGATGTCGTCGGAGTGAATGATCGGCAGGGTGACCACGATCCCGGCGCCGGCCAGGGCCACGAACGTCTTGTTGACGCGATCGCTGGCGATCAGGGCATAGGCGACCACGAAGACCAGGATCGCGATGAAGCTCATCGATGTGCCTGTGGCATCAGGGTTTCAGCGCGGCGGCGAGCACCCGCGACGCCGTGATCACCCCGACCAGCCGGCCCTCTTTGACCACCGCGACGAGCGGGCTGCGCAGCCGCGCCATGAGCGCGGCCACTTCGATGATGGTGTCGTCGGCGTTGGCGGGGGGCACGTCGACCAGATGGTCGGGCAGCACGTCGCGCACCTTCTTGCCGCTCAACTTTTCCGCGCAGCGATCGGCGGTCGATTCGTTGAGCACGCCGGCCAGCGACGGATCGTCCTGCACATAACGGGGCACGATGAAGCGGACGACCTGGGAGGCGGGCAGCACCGCGTAGGGGCGCCCCGAGCCGTCGGTGACCAACAGCCCGGGCAGCCGGTGCTCGGCCAGCATCCGGGCGGCGTCCAGCGCGTCCGCGTCAATGCTGACGACGGGGAAGTCCTCGGCGATCTGCTCCGCGCGCACACTGCGACGATACGTCCGCTGGGATTGTGTGGTGCGGTCATGGCGTACTCCTGGGTCGGAAGAAGACGTGCCGACCAGGCTTCCCGGCTCACCGCGCATTGACGCTACCAAACCTGCGTCGTCGGCTGCGTAGACTGACGGGATGCTGGAACAGATCCGCGGGCCCGCTGATCTGCAGCACCTTTCTACGCATCAGCTCCGCGAATTGGCCGCCGAGATTCGCGAGTTCCTGATTCACAAGGTCGCTGCCACCGGGGGACACCTCGGGCCCAATCTGGGCGTGGTCGAACTGACGCTCGCGCTGCACCGGGTGTTCGACTCGCCCCACGATCCGATCATCTTCGACACCGGCCATCAGGCCTACGTCCACAAGATGCTGACGGGGCGTTCCCACGAGTTCGAGACCCTGCGCAAAAAGGGCGGGCTGTCCGGGTATCCGTCGCGCGCCGAGAGCGAACACGACTGGGTGGAGTCCAGCCACGCCAGCGCCGCGCTGTCCTACGCCGACGGCCTGGCCAAGGCCTTCGAGCTGAGCGGGCACCGCAATCGGCACGTGGTCGCGGTGGTCGGAGACGGGGCGCTCACCGGCGGCATGTGCTGGGAGGCGCTGAACAACATCGCCGCGTCCGGGCGCCCGGTGATCATCGTGGTCAACGACAACGGCCGCAGCTACGCCCCGACGATCGGCGGTGTGGCCGACCATCTCGCCACGCTGCGGCTGCAACCGGTCTACGAGCAGGCCCTGGAACGGGGCCGCGACGCGCTGCGGGCGCTGCCGCTGGTCGGCAGGCTCGCCTACCGCGTCATGCACAGCGTCAAGGCCGGCATCAAGGACTCGTTGTCGCCGCAGCTGCTGTTCACCGACCTGGGCCTGAAGTACGTGGGCCCCGTCGACGGCCACGACGAGCGCGCGGTGGAGGCCGCGCTGCGCCACGCCCGTGGTTTCGGGCGCCCGGTGATCGTGCACGTGGTGACCCGCAAGGGGATGGGCTATGCGCCCGCCGAGGACGACGAAGCCGAGCAGATGCATTCCTGCGGGGTGATCGATCCCCTGACCGGCCAGGCGACCAGCATCGCGGGCCCCGGGTGGACGGCGACCTTCTCCGACGCGCTGATCGGCTACGCCCGCAAGCGCCGCGACATCGTGGCCATCACCGCGGCCATGCCCGGACCCACCGGGCTGACGCCGTTCGGGCAGCAGTTCCCGGACCGCCTGTTCGACGTCGGCATCGCCGAGCAGCACGCGATGACGTCGGCGGCCGGCCTGGCAATGGGCGGGATGCACCCGGTGGTGGCCATCTATTCGACCTTCCTCAACCGGGCCTTCGACCAGATCATGATGGACGTGGCGCTGCACCGGCTGCCCGTCACCATGGTGCTCGACCGGGCCGGGATCACCGGCTCGGACGGCGCCAGCCACAACGGGATGTGGGACCTGTCGATGCTGGGCATCGTGCCGGGCATGCGGGCGGCCGCGCCCCGCGACGCCACCCGGTTGCGCGAGGAGCTCGGCGAGGCGCTCGAGGTCGACGACGGGCCGACGGCGCTGCGCTTCCCCAAAGGTGATGTGGGCGAGGACATCCCGGCGATCGAACGCGTCGGGTCGGGGCTCTCGGGTGTCGACGTGCTCGCGGTTCCGGCCAGTGGGTGCAACCACGACGTGCTGCTGGTGGGTGTCGGCGCGTTCGCGCGGATGGCGCTGGCCGTGGCCAAGCGGCTGCACAACCAGGGGATCGGCGTCACGGTCGTCGATCCGCGCTGGGTGCTGCCGGTGTCGGACACGCTCGTCGACCTGGCGGGGCGGCACAAACTGGTCGTCACCTGCGAGGACAACGGCGTCAACGGCGGTGTGGGTTCGGCGGTGTCGGCCGCCCTGCGCCGCGCCGAGATCGACGTGCCGTGCCGCGATGTCGGCTTGCCGCAGCGGTTCTACGAGCACGCTTCGCGGGGCGAGCTACTCGCCGACCTGGCGCTGACGGATCAGGACGTGGCACGCCGCATCACCGGTTGGGTCGCCGCGCTGGCCAGCAGCGACGCCGAGGCCGAAATCCGCGAGCACCTCGACTAGTCGGCGTCCTCCGGCGGCTGCAGCGCCCGGGCCAGCACCGGATCCACCAACTCCCGCTGCCACGGCCGGGCCTGCCCGGCCCGCAGAAACGCCTCGACGGCCTCGAAGGGATCCGGCGCGGCCTCCCAGTCCCAGCACAGCCGTCGCACCAGGTCCGGTGAGACCAGGTTCTCGGTGGGGACGTGCACCCGCTCCGACACCTCCGACAGCCCCGCCCGCGCGGCCTCCAGCCGCGCGGCAGCCTCCGGTTTGCGCCGGCTCCACCGCGCCGGCGGCGGCGGGCCGTTCGGCGGTTCGGCGTCCGCGGGCGGATTCTTGTTCTCGCGCGCGGCGTCCAGCGCCGCCAGCCACGTCGCGGCGCTGCGGCGTTGATTGCGCCCGCCGAACACGGGCAGCGCGACCAGTTCCTCGACCGTCGTCGGGTTGGCCAGCGCGGCATCGATGATGGCCGAGTCGGGAAGGATGCGGCGCGGGGCGATGTCGCGGCGCTGCGCGATCCGGTCGCGCGTCAGCCACAGTTCACGCACCGCGGCCAGCCCGCGCTGATCCCGCACCCGATGGATCCCCGACGTTCGTCGCCACCGGTCCCGTCGCGCGGCGGCGCCCGGCTCTTTCGAGCCCACGTCCCGCAGGTAGTCGAATTCCTGTGCGGCCCAATCGCTTTTGCCTTGCCCGGCGAGGACGTCCGCGATCGCCGCGCGCAGCTCGATGAGCAGTTCCACGTCCAGGGCGGCGTAGTTGAGCCAGTCGGCCGGCAGGGGCCGCTTGGACCAGTCGGCCGCGCCGTGGCCCTTGGCCAGCCCGAAACCCAGCAGCCGCTCGACCATGGTGGCCAGGTTCACGCGTTCGAACCCGGCCAGCCGCCCGGCGAGCTCGGTGTCATACAGCGTCGGCGGTCGCATGCCCACCTCCGCCAAACAGGGCAGGTCCTGATCGGCGGAGTGCAGGATCCATTCGTCGGTGCCCAGCACGTCGGCCACCGGCCGCAGGGCCTCGAGCGGGTCGCGGCCGTGGCTTACCGGGTCGATCAGCACGGTGCCGGAGCCGGCCCGGCGGATCTGGATCAGGTAGGCCCGGTTGGAGTAGCGGAAACCCGATGCCCGTTCGGCATCCACCGCGAACGGCCCCCGACCGCCGGCCAGCCGCTGTGCCGCGGCCTCGATCTCGTACACGCTGACCGAGATGGGTGGGACGCCTTCGGCCGGATGCGGCAGGGGGGTGGGCGCGGGTTCGGTGCTGCCGGGCGCGTCGCTGCCCGGCCCGTCGGGCGACGGCTCGCCCATGCTAGGCGCGTGACCGCGAGCTCAGGTCGGTGACTCCGGCGGGCGGCAGGCCCGCGGCGTGTTCCAGCACCTCGCAGAACGACTCGACGTGCGCGCCGACGGCGGGCGACGTCGCGGTCCAGGACGCCCGCAGCTCGAGCTGGTGGGCGCGCGGCGGCCCCGAGATGTCGCCGTAACGCACCGAGGTGGTGGCGGTGACGGTGCCGCCCAGCGCGACGACGTGTTCCATGCGTGACTCCAGTGCCTCGACCAGCCAGCTCCACGCTACTTCGGGCAGCAGCGGGTCGACGGCCTCGCTGGGGTCCAGGTCGGCCTGGATGTAGGCGACCATGCGGATGGTGCCGTCCCACGCGTCGGCCCCTTCGGGGTCGTACAGCAGGATGAGCCGTCCGAAGGCGTCGCCGTCGGACCGTTCGGGGATGATCTCGCGGTCGGGATGTTTGACCTCGGCGCCCAGTGCGTAGCTGTGGGGTGCCAGGCGTTGGGGCGGCCGGATCGGACCCAGCTCGATCTCCGGCCGCACGACGACGGCGTTCATGGCCGCCACCGCCTCGCGGAAGGGGGCCGGTTCGGATGAGGTCACTTGCCGTCGCTCCTGTTCATCCCGACCGTTCTGCGTTGTCACGGCACGGGTCACAGGGATCGACGGTAGACCTATCGTCCGACACGCCGCGACAGGCGCGCCGGGTTTCAAACCCGCCGCGATCAAGCCGTTACCAGCCCTCCACCAAACGTATATGTCCTGCTCAGGAGGCAGATCCGCCGGTGAACCGGGCGGGGCGCTTCTCGCGGTGGGCGGCCAGGCCTTCCTGCACGTCGGGGCCGCTGAAGCTGAGAAATTCCAGGCCGACCGAGGTCTCGAAGGTGGGGCCCATCATGCGGTACCAGTGGTTGAGGCTGCGCTTGGTCCACTGGATGGCGTTCTGTGCGCCCTGCGCCAGGTTCTCGGCGATCCGGGTGGCGGTGGACAGGACGTCGTCGTCGTCGACGCAGGTGGAGACCAGGCCGATCCGCTCGGCCTCCTCGCCGAGCAGGGTTTCGCAGGTCAGCAGGTAGTACTTGGCCTTGGCCATGCCGACCAGCAACGGCCAGCAGATCGCGGCGTGGTCGCCGGCCGCCACGCCGAGCTTGGTGTGCCCGTCGATGAGCTTCGCGGTGCGGCCCGCCACCGAGATGTCGGCCAGCAGCGCCACCACCAGGCCCGCACCCACCGCCGGTCCCCGGATCGCCGACACCACGGGGGTGTCGCAGTTGATCATGTTGTGCACCAGGTCGCGGGCTTCGCGCATGATGCGGATCCGGCCCTCGTACTCGCCGATGGTCTCGGCGATCAGGTCGAAGCTGCCGCCGGAGGAAAAGGCCTTGCCCTCGCCGCGGACCAGGACGACGCGCACGGCCGGGTCGCGATCGATCACCGGCCAGATGTCGGCGAGGTCGCGGTGCATCTGCGGCCCGACCGAATTGAGCCCCGGGGAGTCGAGAACCAGCGTCAGCACGCCGTTCTCACCGAGCTCGCAGCGCAGGCTGGGGAACTCGTCGTAATTGACTGGGGGCTGGCTGACTGGCATCCGGGCTCCTGACGTTCAAACGGTCGCGGTCGCGATAGTACGCAGCGGCGTTCGGCGTTTTGTGGTCATGGCAGCATTGAGGCCGATGAACAGGCCGTTGCACACCCGTCGCGACCTTCCCGAGTCGCCGTATCTGGCCGCCGCGGGCGGCCGCAAACCCCGCCGGGTCCCGGTGTGGTTCATGCGGCAGGCCGGCCGGTCGCTGCCCGAATACCGGGCGCTGCGGGCCCAGCACGACATGCTGTCGGCGTGTTTCGACGCCGAGCTGGTCTGCGAGATCACCCTGCAGCCGGTGCGCCGCCACGACGTCGACGCGGCGATCTTGTTCTCCGACATCGTGGTGCCGCTGCTCGGCGCCGGCATCGACCTGGACATCGTCGCCGGGGTCGGGCCGGTGATCGAGTCGCCGGTGCGCACCGCCACCGACGTGGCCGCGATCAAACCCCTTGAACGGCAACGAGTTCAGCCGATTTCGGATGCGGTGTCGCTGCTGGTGTCCGCGCTCGGCGACGTTCCGCTGATCGGTTTCGCCGGCGCGCCGTTCACCCTGGCGTCCTACCTGATCGAGGGCGGGCCCAGCCGTCACCATGCGCGCACCAAGGCGATGATGCTGGCCGAGCCCGACAGCTGGCATGCGTTGATGGAGAAGCTGACCGACATCACCGTCGGTTTCCTGCGGGTACAACTGGACGCCGGGGTGGACGCGATCCAGGTGTTCGACTCGTGGGCCGGGACGCTGTCGCTGGCGAACTACCGCGCGTACGTGCAGCCGCACAGCGCCCGGATCTTCGCCGCCCTGGCCGATTACGGCGTGCCGATGACGCATTTCGGCGTCGGCACGGCCGAACTGCTGGGCGCGATGTCGGCGGTCGGCGCGTCCGTGGTGGGCGTGGATTGGCGAACCTCGCTCGCCGACGCGGCGGCCCGGGTGGAACCCGGCACGGCGTTGCAGGGCAACCTCGATCCGGTGGTCCTGCTGGCGGGCTGGCCGGTGGTCGAACGCGCGGCGCGCACCGTCGTCGATGACGGTAGGCGCGCGATCGACGCCGGCGCCGCCGGTCACGTGTTCAACCTCGGCCACGGCGTGCTGCCCGAGACCGACCCCGCACTGTTGACCGACCTGGTGTCGCTGGTCCATTCGCTATGACGTCGTCCGGCGACGATGCGGGCCGGGACGGCCAGAGGAGGAGCCGGACAATCGGCCGGGGCTCGTATTGCGTTGTGGGGGGCGGGATCTCGGGCCTGACGACGGCCTACCGGCTGCGCATGGCCCTCGGCGCCGACGCGGCGATCACGCTGTTCGACCCGGGGGAGAGGCTCGGCGGGATCCTGCGCACCGAGCGGGTCGGCGGGGTGCCGATGGACCTGGGCGCCGAGGCGTTCGTGCTGCGACGACCGGAGCTGCCGGCGCTGCTGGGCGAACTGAATTTGACTGGGCACCAACTTGTTTCGACCGGCGTCCGCCCGCTGATCTACAGCGGGCAGCAGCTGCGCCCGTTGCCGACGGGCACGGTCGTGGGCATCCCGTCGTCGGCCGCGTCGGTGGCGGGATTGGTCGACGAGACGACCGTCGCCCGCATCGACGCCGAACCCTCCCGCCCGCTGGAGTGGCACGCCGGCGACGATCCCGCGGTGGCCGACCTGGTGGGAGACCGGTTCGGCGAGCAGGTGGTCTCGCGGTCGGTGGATCCGCTGCTGAGCGGGGTCTACGCGGGCTCGGCGGCCACCATCGGCCTGCGCGCGGCCGCCCCCACCGTGGCCGCGGCCCTGGACCGCGGCGCCGCCAGCCTGACCGAGGCCGTCACGCAGGCCGTGCCGCCGGCCACCGGCGCGCCGGTGTTCGGGGCGCTCGACGGCGGATACCGGGTGCTGGTCGAGGGGCTCGCCGCGCGCGCCCGGCCGCGCTGGGTGCGCGCCGCAGTGCCGCGCCTCGAACGCGCCGGCACGGGCTGGGCGGTGCTCGACGACACGGGCGCCCGCTGGCCCGCCGATGCGGTCATCCTCGCCGTGCCCGCGCACGAGGCGTGCCGCCTGCTCGCCGACATCGCCCCGCGCAGCGTCGCCGCCGCCGGGCGCATCGCCAACGCATCGTCGGTGGTGCTGGCGCTGGCGGTGCCGGGTGCCACCGCCTTCCCCGCGTGTTCGGGCGTGCTGGTGGCCACCGGTGAGCGGTTGCGGGCCAAGGCCATCACGCTGTCGTCCAGAAAATGGGGCGTCCGCGCCGACGTGCAGCTGCTGCGGCTGTCGTTCGGGCGGTTCGGCGACCACGTCGCGGCCAGCACCGCCGACGACGAGCTGCTGGCCTGGGCGCTGGGCGACCTGGCGACCGTCTTCGGGCTGACCGTCGACCCCGTCGACGTCCGGGTGCAGCGCTGGATCGACGCCATGCCGCAGTACGGCCCGGGTCATGCCGATCTGGTCGCCGAGGTGCGCGCGGGCCTGCCGGCGACGCTGGCGGTGGCGGGCAGCTACCTCGACGGCATCGGCGTGCCGGCCTGCGTCGGTGCGGCCGGCCGCGCGGCCGAGCGTGTGATCAAGGCCATCGAAGACCGAGATGGACAGGTGGCACGATAGGTTTCATGGCCAAGCTCGACTACGACTCCCTCAACTCCCAAATTCGCTACCTGATGTTCTCGGTCTTCTCCGTCGAGCCGGGTGAACTGGGTGAGCAGCGCGACGACGTGATTGACGAGGCGTCGACGTTCCTCAAGCAACAGGAGGAGCGCGGGGTCGTGGTGCGCGGCCTCTACGACGTGGCGGGCATGCGGGCCGACGCGGACTTCATGATCTGGACGCACGCCGAACGCGTCGAGGCGCTGCAGGCCACGTACGCCGATTTCCGCCGCACCACCGCGCTGGGACGGGCCAGCTCGCCCGTGTGGAGCAGCGTCGCCCTGCACCGGCCGGCCGAGTTCAACAAGAGCCACATCCCGGCGTTCCTGGCCGGCGAGGAGCCCGGCAACTACATCTGCGTGTATCCCTTTGTGCGGTCCTATGAGTGGTATCTGCTGCCCGACGAGGAACGCCGCCGCATGCTCGCCGAGCACGGCATGGCCGCCCGCGAATACAAGGACGTCCGCGCCAACACGGTCCCGGCGTTCGCGCTCGGCGACTACGAGTGGATCCTGGCCTTCGAGGCTCCCGAACTGCACCGCATCGTCGACTTGATGCGTGAGCTGCGCGCCACCGACGCCCGCCGGCACACCCGCGAGGAGACGCCGTTTTTCACCGGCCCTCGGGTGCCCGTCGAGCAGTTGGTGAAAGCCCTGCCATGACAGCGCCGTTCGATCCGACCGACCCCGCCCGTTTCGAGCAGATGTACCGCGACGACCGGACGTCGCACGGCCTGCCCACCGCCACTCCGTGGGACATCGGCGGCCCCCAACCGGTGGTCCAGCAGCTCGTGGCGGTGGGCGCGATCAAAGGTGAGGTGCTCGACCCGGGCACCGGTCCCGGCCACCACGCCATCTACTACGCCTCGAAGGGCTATTCGGCGACCGGCATCGACGGCTCGGCCGGCGCAATCGAGCGCGCCCGGGAGAACGCCGAAAAGGCCGGCGTATCAGTGAATTTCGAGTTGGCCGACGCCACCAAGCTGGACGGGTTCGATGGCCACTTCGACACGGTGGTCGACTGCGCGTTCTACCACACCTTCAGCACCGAGCCCGAGCTGCGACGGTCCTACGTGGAGGCACTGCGGCGCGCGACCAGGCCGGGCGCACGGCTGTACATGTTCGAGTTCGGCGAACACAACGTCAACGGCTTCAAGATGCTGCGGTCTTTGTCGGAGAACGACTTTCGCGATGTGCTGCCGGACGCCGGTTGGGAGATCACCTACCTTGGCCCGACCACCTACCAGGTCAACATCAGCGTCGAGTCCATCGAACTGATGGCCGCGCGCAATCCCGACATGGCGCAGGAGGCGGAGAAGCTCCTGGAACGATTCCGCGCCATGGAGCCCTGGCTCGACGGCAGCCGGGTGTACGCGCCGTTCTGGGAAGTGCACGCCACGCGGGTCGATTGAGTGCCTCGGGCGCCACGCCCCCGCCCGTACCGCGAAGCCCCCGCCCCGCGCCACGCCCCCGTCCATACCGCGAAACTTAAACCGCTGCGATATTTTTCGGCGTGTCGGCGCAACTGGTTAAGTGTCGCGGTATCCGCGGCGGATGAGTGCACGGCGTACGCGGCCCACAACGTCGCCCGGCTTGTCGTCGGCGATCACCCGGATGACGGTCCACCCCAATTCTTCTAGCTTTCGTAGCCGACTCTGATCACGTGCGTACTGCTTGCGGTTGGTGCGATGGTGATCGCCGTCGTACTCGGCGGCCACCTTGTACTCCTCCCAGCCCATGTCGAGCAACGCGATCAGTCGCCAGTTGTCCTGCACCGGTATCTGCGTGGTCGGGACGGGCAGGCCGGCGTCGATCAGCAGTAAGCGCAACCACGTCTCCTTGGGCGACGCCGCGCCCGGGTCGACCAGCGGCAAGGCTAACCTCAGCCGACGCAGGCCGCGCGCACCGCGGTATCGCTTGGCCAGCAGCAGCACCTCCTCGAGCGAGAACGGCGTGGCACGCATCAACGCGTCGATCCGCGCCACCGCCTCGCCGATGGGACGCAGCCGGGCAAGGTCGAACGCGGTCCTGGCAAGAGTGGTCACCGGCAAACCGCTGACCCGGGTGACTTCGTCGGGCTGGATGCGCTGATTTCGGGTGATCACACCGCACGGCGGATGCGGGTTGCGCCAGATCAACTCGATGGGCTCATCGTCGTCGATCCACCGCGACCCGTGCAGCGCTGCCGCGGCGAGTCCGGCCAGCACGCCGCGCCGCCGCGACCATAGAAACGTCCCAGTCGAACGCGTCCTCAGCGACGGTGTCACCGCGTTCGACAGATAGATGTCCGGATAGATCGCGCGGAAGTCCGTTCGCAGCTGGTAGGCGCTCACGAGGCCGAGTCGCACTGCCTCGCTGCCCACGAATACGTCGTCCACAACCTCAAAGACGTAACGACGCGTCGGTGGGATCCGACGAAACTTAAAGGGCTGCGAGGCTGTGCGGCGCGTCTTCGCAACCGTTTAAGTGTCGCGGCAGCTGGCGAGAAGGGAACCGCGACGAGCTACTCGGCTGGCACCAGCCGCAGGCAGACCGAGTTGATGCAGTACCGCTGATCCGTCGGCGTCGGGTAGCCCTCACCGGCGAACACGTGGCCCAGGTGGCTGTGGCAGTTCGCGCACAGCACCTCGGTGCGCGTCGTCCCCAGGGAATGGTCGGGCCGCAGGATCACCGCATCAGATTTTGCCGGGTCGAAGAACGACGGCCAGCCGCAATGCGACTCGAATTTCTCTGTGCTGCGGAACAATTCGGCACCGCAGGCGCGGCACTGGTACACGCCCTCGGTCTTGGTGTCGGTGTATTCACCGGTGAAGGGTCGCTCGGTGCCGGCTTGACGCAGCACGTGGAACTCTTCCGGGGTGAGCTTCTGGCGCCACTCGTCGTCGGTCAGCTGCAGCTTCGGACGCGATACGTCGGGGGAGGTCATGCATCCACGGTAGCGCGCTGCCGCTCGGTCATCAGCCACGCCGGATCGATCCCGTCGTCGAGCCGGTTCTCCGCCTTGGCGTCCAGATACCGGAAGTACAGCACGGTGAACGTGACGATCAACAGCAGCGACCAGCCGTAGGTGATCTTGAGGTACTCCAGCGCCCGGCCCCACCGCATCCAGTTGAACAGCAGCCAGCGGTCAAGGGTCATGAAGCCGTAGATCCCCAGCCACGCAGGCCAGTTGCGGATCAGCGAGTTGGGCAGCACGACCGTCATCAGGAACGGGAACAGCATCATCGAGTAGTAGCCCTGGGCCAGCGACGACACCAGGAACGACCACAGCAGCAGCACGCCCGCGGAGTTGGTCAACCAGAACCGCGGGTCCCGGGTGCGGTAGTGGCGATACAGCAGCCACAGGGCCCCAATCGCCAGCAGCGTGAACAGGATTCGCAGGAACACGATCAGCCAGGTGGGCAGGCCGAAGTACACGCCGTTGCCCTCGATCGAGCTGTTGAAATAGTCGCGGGTGCCCAGGAAGTAGGGCACCGTGCGGGTGACGAAGTCCATCGGGTCACTGACCAACGGCCACGCGGCCGCGTTGACGACGATGGGAATCACGAAGGCGGGCACCAGAGTCCGCCACTGGCGGTTCAGCACGGGCAGCAACAGCAACGGCAAGAGCACCGGTTTGAGCGTCAGCGTCAGGCCGATCGCCACGCCGGCCCACCACTGTCGGCTGACCCGCCCGTCGAGCAGCCAGCGCAAAAACAGCATCTCGGCGAGCAGGACGCAGCCGTTGATGTTGGTGAACACCAGCGTGTTGGTCACCGTCTCGGTGCAGAACATGGCCAGCAGCAACGCGGGCGCGGCCACGGAGGACAGCGTGTAGTTGAACATCCGCAGCAGCAGGTACCAGGCGGCCAGGATCGCCAGGGTGTTGATCAGGATGAACAGGTAGCGCGACGGATACTCGGGCAGGTATCCGAACGGTGCCATCAACAGCGTGCCGCCGGGCGGGTACAGGTAGTGCGGATCGACGTAGTCGAAGTGCTCGTTGTAGATGTCCCAGCCGCGCCGGAAGTTCAGCACCGCCCGGTAGACGGGTTTGAAGTCGTCGGTGATGTTGCCGTTGGTGGTGATGACGATGCTGCGGTGCAGCACCGAGAAGATCGCGATCGGCCACAGCGCGGACCGCAATATGCTCGCCACGCTCGGCGCGCCGGTGCGGGGACGAAAGGCGGCCAGGAGCCGCTCACGCGAGCCGGTTCGGGTCGATTCAGCTGCCGTCACCAGCGCACCGTACACCGGCGCGCCGGCGCCGCTGAAGGCAGCATCAGGCCGGGCAGTAGGTGTCGGTGTTGGGCAATTTGCCGCTGCTGAGGTAGCCCATCAGCGGGGGAACCGCGCAGCCGGAATAGATGCTGGCGCCGTGCCCGATGCCCTGCCACATCACCCGCTTGCTGGCCGAGTTGGCGTTGATGATGCTGGCCGCGGTCGCCGCGACCCCGTCGGTTCCCACGATCGGGTCGTTCTGCACGCCGAGCAGCAGCACGTCGACCTTCAGGCTCTTCGGTGAGGGCGGCGGGGAACCGGTGGGCCAGTGCACGCACTTGACCATGTTGAGCGCGGCGACGGTGCCGAATTGGGGATAGAGCTTGCCCCAGGCGACGAACAATTCGCGCACCCGGTCCGGGGTCGGGCGGTTGACGGCGTCACTGCAGACGTTGACGAACTGACCGTCGGAGTCCTGCACGGTGTTGGCGTGGTTGATCAGGTTGTTCAGCCCGTTGGTGTCGCCGGAGCGGGCGGCCGCCAGCGCGTTGGCCAGGTTGGTGGTGGCGTTGACGCGCCCGCCGGAGGGAAAGCCCAGCGCGACGGTGATGGCGTTGGCGACCTGCGCCACCGACGCACCGCCGGGGCCCTTGCCGGCCCGGGCGTCGGCCAGCAGAGCGCTGACCGCGCCCTTGGGGTCCGGACCCAGCGCGCAGTTCACGGCGATGCACTGGGCGGCGAAGGCGTCGAGCGCGGCCTGCTGCCCCTTGACCTGTTGCTCGGCGGCGGCTTCGGCGTTGGTGCCCAACGCAACCGGCGAGTCGAGGATCAGGCGGGCGACCTTGTCCGGCCGCGATCCGGCGTAGGCCAGCGCCACCTGTGCGCCGTTGCCGACGCCAATCAGCGCCAGGGCGGGCACGTCCCACGTGCTGCGCAACCGCTCGATGTCGGAGGCGGCGTGCGCGTCGTCGTACGCGGAGGCGCCCGGCGCGATGGCGTCGGTGCAGTTGGTGGTCGCGGTGTTGGCGACCTCGGACAGGTTGGCCACCGGGTCGTCGCCGGTCTGGAACTGCGACTGGTCCCGCATCTCCTGGCGGTCGAACTTGTCCCGGCAGTCGATGGGGCTCGACATGCCGATGCCGCGACGGTCGACGGCGACGATCGGGTGGGCGGCCAGCACGTCGGCGCCGGCCCGGGACAACCAGATCGGCAATTGCGCCGACGACGGCAGATCCGAGCCGGTGGTCAGAACCAGCGGCCCGGCATCGTGGGGCGTCTTGTCGGAGCGGGCGCGCACCACGCCGATGCTCAGGCTGCCGCCCCCGCCGTTGACCGGGTCCAGGTCGGAGTCGTAGTTCGCGCAGTCCAGCTGCACACCCGCCGCGGCGGGAACGGCCGCGTCGGCGAACACCCGCGAGGTGCAGTCGTGCCACGCCAGGTCGTTTTTGGGTGCGGCGATCGGGGGCGGGCCGGTGGGCGCCGGCTTCGACGTGGCCGCTCCCTGCGGCCGCGCACCGGAATTGGTGGCGAAGCGCGGGTTGGCGGCCAGGCCCGGGACGCAGCCGGCCAGCAGCGCGGTCACCGCAACCAGGATCGTGGCGCACGTGTACGGCCGACTCATGTCGACCACAGTAGCTAGGCCTTGACGTAGCGGGTGTAAAGGTAGCCGGCGTCGTCGGTCAGGACGTGGGCACAACGCATCCCGGTGAGCAGCTGGCCCGGGCCGGCCGCGATGCGTCGCGCCTGACCGCCGACGAGGTAGGGCGCGATCGTCAGGCACAGCTCGTCGAGCATGTCGCGCTCGATCAGCGTGCCCAGCAGCATCGGCCCGCCCTCGGTGAGAATGCGGCGCAGCCCGCGCGCGCCGAGGGTCGCCAGCAGGGTGGCCTCGTCGACCTTCTCGGGGTCGCCGCCGGAGCAGTCGAGGACCTCGCACAGGCCGCTGAGCAGCCGCCGCGTCTGGGCGGCCGCCGCGGTGCAGGTGAGCACCAGGGGCGGCACCTCGGTACGGGTGAACACGGCCATGTCCCGGTTGAGGTGGCCGGATTTGGTCACGATCGCCAGCGGCGGGACTTCGCTTTGCCCACGGCCCTGCCGGCGCTGACGCTGGGCGACGCTCAGCTGCGCCCCGGAATAACCCTCGATCCGCACGGTGCCCGCGCCCACCACGATGACGTCGGCGAGCTCACGCAGCAGGTTGAAGACGAACCGGTCGCCCGGCCCGCCCATGGCCCCGCTGCTGCCGCCGGACGTGGCTCCGCCGTCGACGCTGGTGATGAAGTTCGCCCGCACCCAGGTCGCGTTGCGCTCGGGATAGCCGTAAAGCCGGGGGAGTTCGCCGTCGTCGAGTTCGCGCATCGAGCCCAGCAGCGACAGCGGCGTCTCGGGCATGTGTCTGATTGCAGCACGCCGCTACAGTTCTCGCATGCACGGGTCCACCTCCGCGGGCGCTTCGCCCGGCGTCGCGCGCCTGGTGGATCGGCATCCGACCGTGTCGCCGGAGCGGCTGATCGCCCAGTTGAGGCCGCCGCCGACGTTCGCCGACGTGAGCTTTGCGACGTACCAGCCTGATCCGGCCGAGCCGACGCAGGCCGCCGCGGTCCTGGCGTGTCAGGACTTCTGCCGGCAGGCCACGCAGCGCCGCGCGGGCCGGCGAAAACTGTTGGGACGACGGGAGGTTCTGCCCGGCGTCGGGCTGTACCTGGACGGCGGGTTCGGGGTGGGCAAGACGCACCTGTTGGCGTCGGCCTACTACGCGCTGCCCGGGCAGGGACCGGGTGGGGCGCCCGGTGGCGCGCCGGATGGCCCGCCCCCCAAGGCGTTCGCGACCTTCGGCGAGCTCACCCAGCTCGCCGGGGTGTTCGGCTTCGTCGAATGCGTCGACCTGCTGGCCACCTACACGGCGGTGTGCATCGACGAGTTCGAGCTCGACGACCCGGGCAACACCACGCTGATCGCGCGCCTGCTCTCGTCGCTGGTCGAGCGCGGGGTGTCGGTGGCCGCCACCTCCAACACCTTGCCCGAGCAACTGGGCGAGGGCCGTTTCGCAGCGCAGGATTTCCTGCGCGAGATCAACACGCTGGCAAGCATTTTCACCACCGTGCGGATCGAGGGCCCCGACTACCGGCACCGTGGCCTGCCGCCGGCGCCACAGCCGCTGTCCGACGAACAGGTGGCGGCGCGCGCGGCGCAGGTCGACGGGGCGACGCTCGACGACTTCGACGCGCTGTGCGCTCACTTGGCCACCATGCACCCGTCGCGGTACCTGACGTTGATCGAGGGCGTGCGCGCGGTGTTTCTGACCGGCGTGCACGGGATCGACGACCAGAACGTCGCGCTGCGGCTGGTGTCGCTGACCGACCGGCTCTATGACGCCGGCATTCCCGTGGTGGCGTCGGGCACCAAGCTGGACACCATCTTCAGCGACGAGATGCTGGCCGGCGGATACCGAAAGAAGTACCTGCGGGCCACTTCCCGGCTTTTGGCGTTGACTGCGGCGGCTAACCCAGCTCGCGAACCATGACATAGTCGTGCTCGAGGTCGGCGCCGAGTTGAAAGGTCCTGGTGCCGCTGATCCGGAATCCGCTCTTGGCGTAAAAGCGTTGCGCGCGTTGGTTTGCCCGATTGACCCCCAGCCACACGCGGCGCGCGCCCCACTCGCCGGCGGTGGCCAGCGCGCGGTCCATCAGCGCCGTCGACACCCCGCCGCCGTGATATTCGGGCAGCACGTAAATCTTGGACAGCTCGGCGGCGTCGGCGCCGGAGTCGCGAATCAGCATGGCGTAGCCGATTATTCGGCCGTCGCGCGCCGCGGCGAGGACCGCACGGTGCGGATCGGCGAGGTAGTCCGCGAAGCGCTCGGCCGACAGGTTCGCGTCCACGAACGCCGCGATATTCTCCTGGGCCGCCCCGGGCGGGCACGCCAGCGGAAAGGTTTGTGCCGCAACGCTCGCCAGCTCTACGGCGTCGGCAGAGCCCGCCGCGGAGACCTGGACGGTTCGGATCAAAGATTCCACTGGGCGAGGTGATAGCCCGTCTTCTTGTCCAGCAGGACGACGGTGGAGACGGGGTCGCGGTAGGCGTCCCAATACACGCCGCCGCGCACGATCGCCCCGTTCGGCGCGTTGACGATCACGTTGTCCAGCGCGTCGGGCGCATCCGAGGCGCGCGGCTTGTAGGCGTCGGCGTTGGGGGTCACCCCGTTGAAACTGAAGATGGTCGCCATGACGTACGGATTGGGCACTCGGATCGCGCGAATGGTCACGTCGGCGCGCTCGGCGGTGCTGCCGGGGAAGCCCTTGTAGGTGCCTTCGCGCGTGTAGCCGAATCCGGGCGGTGGGTCGCAGGGCGCGACGCCGCTCACCGTCACGTCCGCGACGAACGTGCCGGTGTCCACGCGCAGCGTGTCCCCGATGTGGCCGATCGGCGCGTCACCGGCCCACGCGCGGGGGACCGACACGACGGCGGTGACGCTCGCCGCGGCAACCAACAAGGCGGACACCGATACCAGCCAGCGGCGCATCTTCGCCATGTCTTGCCTCCTTGGCACCGTTGGGGACCCTCGCATGATCGCACACGCGGCAGCGCCGAAGGGAGGGGTCGGCCCCCGCCCGTCAGCCGTCGCCGTCGGCGTCCGGGGCAACGGTTTTCCCGCCGGCGAGCGATTCCAGCGCCGCGATCAGATCCGCCTCGACCCGGTCCTTGTCGACGCCGCATCGGTGCAGCGGTCCCTGCGAGGAAGAGCCGGCCTCCAGCTCGAGCAGCGCCAGCAGCTGGTGCTCGGTGCCGACGTAGTTGTGGCCGAGCCGAAGCGCCTCGCGCACGGTCAATTCGAGCGCCTTGCGCGCCGGCCCGCTGAACGGGATGAGTTCGGGCGGTTGGTCTTCCACGCGCAGCGCGGCGATCGACGCGGCCGCGGCGTCGCGTAGCGCCTCGGTGTCGACGTCCTGCAGGCGCAGCAGCACCGTTGCCAGGGCGGCCGCGTCGGCGAGCACCCCGATCAGCAGATGGTCGGGGGTGATCTCGCCGTGGCCCGCTTCGTGCGCGGCGTTCTGGGCCGCCACGACCGCGCCGCGCGCCCGCGGGGTGAAACGCGAGAAGCCCTGCTCGGGAACCAGGGTGGCGGGCTCGGCCCGCGGCACGAATCGCTTCTGGGCGGCCTGTTTGGTGACGCCCATGCTCTTGCCGATGTCGGTCCAGGACGCTCCCGAGCGGCGGGCCTGGTCCACGAAGTGGCCGATCAGGTGGTCGGCGACCTCGCCCAGGTGTTCGGCGGCCAGCACGGCGTCGGCCAGTTGATCCAGCACGTCGGGGTGTGTGGTCTTGATCGCGGTGATCAGCTCGTCGAGGCGGATCGGATAGGCGATGCGGATCGGTTCGGACATGTCGTCAACGGTAGGTTGACGCGCCTACGGCTGTCAACCAAGGGTTGACGCCAGAAAGTTGATGCGCGACGGCGACGCCTCTGGGAGAATTCGTGAGCCATGAAGCTCCTGCTCGCCCTGTCCGGCCTCGCCGTCACGATCGGTCTGGCCGCAGCGGCGCACGCCGATGGCACCGACGACGCGTTCATCGCATCGCTGCACGCGGCCGGCATCACCTTCTCCGACCCGGACAAGGCCGTCGGGGCGGGCAAATGGGTGTGCGACACGGTCGGCCAGGGCACGCAGATGCCCGACGTGGTCAAGACGTTGCTGTCCAAGAACTCCGCGCTGAACGAGGACAAGGCCAACCAGTTCGCGGCCATCGCGGCCCACTCGTACTGCCCCAACACGATCACCTCAACCACGAACACCCCGTAGCGGCGCCGAGATGCCAATTGCCGCCGGGTTTGAAAGAATCTAGGCGTTATGCGATTTCTCCTCGGGCTTTTTCTTGGGCTTTGCAGTGCCGCCGCCGTGATCGGCCTGGCCGCCCCGGCCCGCGCGGACGTCGACAACGATCAGGATTTCCTCAAGGACCTGCGCGACGCCGGCATCACCTACCAGGACGCCGGCAATGCGATCACCATCGGCAAGTCGGTGTGTGAGCTGCTCGACGACGGGCAGTCGGACGCGAAGATCGTGACGGACCTGCGCAACCAGAACCCGGCCTTCCAGGGCGCCAGCGCGGCCAAGTTCACCTTCCTCTCGGCCGCCCACTACTGCCCGAAGTACATCACCGGCGAGGACCGCGGCCCGAAGCCCGAAGGCGCAAGCGGCAACTGAGCCGGGCGGGGCCGCCCTAGGCTGGTGCCCGTGCGCGTCGATCCTGGACCGCTGACATGGGACGCGGCGGTTCAGACCTGGCATCTCGACCTCGTCTCCGCGGCCGTCATCGCGGCGCTCGGGGCCGGATACGCCTGGTGCTACCGGCGCACGCGCAACGCCGAACACCCCCTCGGTGCCGCGCACGCCGCGTGCTTCGCCGTGGGCGCGCTGGTGTGGCTGCTGGCCGCGATCAGCGCGATCGGCGCCTACGCCTACATCCTGTTCTGGGTGCGCGCGCTGCAGGTCCTGCTGCTGCTCTACGTCGTGCCCTTCTTCTTCGCCCAGGCCAAGCCGGTCACCGTCCTGCGCGACGCCGTCGGGCCGGCCGGGCGTGATCGCATCGACCGGCTGCTGGCGTCCCGGTTGGCCCGCTGGGTGGCGCATCCGGCGACCACATCGGTGGCGATGCTCGCCGCGCCCTGGCTGCTGTATCTGACGCCCTGGTATACCGCGGCGCTGCGGACCGAATGGATCGGCGCGCCAACGCGAATCCTGTTGATAGTGTTCGGCTTTGGCTACTTCTATGCCCGGCTGCAGGAAGATCCCGTACCCCGCAGGTACCCGCAGTCGATCTCGTTGCTGATCACCGTCGCCGAGGCGCTCGGTGACGGCGTCCTGGGATTGGTCATCTGGCAGGGGCCGCTGATCGGCGCGGCGTATTACGCGGGGCTGCAACGTTCCTGGGGGCCGGATCCGCGCCTGGACCAGACGATCGGCGCCGGCGTGCTGTGGATCGTCGGGGATCTGGTCGGCTGGCCGTTCGTGCTGCTGCTGATGCGTGCGCTGTCCCGCGACGAGACGGCGCACGCGGTGGCGGTCGATGCCGAGTTGGACGAGGCCGACGGCGCCGTGAGCGACGGCGCCGCACCGTCGGGGCTGTGGTGGGAGAACGACCCACAGCTGCGGGAGCGGTTCCGCCGCCGGTGACTTCAGGCCGGATCAGGCCGCGCGCGCCGTCCAGGTGAAGCTCTGCATCTCCGGGATCCGTGGCGCCAGGGCGGCGGCGACGCTGCGACCGATCTGATCGGATGCGGCCAGCGACGTGTCGGCGTTCAGGAACCCTTCCACCTCCACGCGCAGGGTCCGCCCGGTCCACCGGGCGCGGGCGTGCGCGTGCGTCACGCCGGGTACCGAGGCGGCGAGGGCCTCGGCGGTGGTGATGATGTCGGGGTCGACGCCGTCGAGCAGGCGATGCGCGATGTCGGCGGTGACCTCCCAGCCGACGTGGCAGATGAATCCGGTGACGACGATTCCGGCGACCGCGTCGGCCCAGCCCCAGCCGAGTGCCACCCCGATCAGCCCCAGCACCGCCCCGGCCGACGACAACGCGTCCAGCCAGGAATGCTTGGCGTCGGCGACCATGGTCGCCGACCGAATTCGCTTGCCCACCACCAGTTTGTAGCGGGCCACCAGCTGATTGCCGACGACGCCGACGGCGGCCGCGGCGATGCCCCAGCCCACGTAACCGGTGCCGCCGTGGCGCAGCAACTTGGTGATGCTCTCGAAACCGGCGACCACGGCGCTGCCCCAGATCACCAGGGCCACCCCGATGCCGGCGAGGTCTTCGGCGCGTTCGTAGCCATAGGAGTACCGCTCGGTGGGCACCTTGCGCGAGGCGCGGAAGCCCACGAACACCAGGGCGCTGGTGGACACGTCGGACAGGTTGTGCAGCGCGTCGCCGAGCAGTGCCACCGAACCGGACAGCAGCGCGATGACCAATTCCACCAGCCCGGTCAGCGCCAGCCCGATGGCGCTGACGGCAACCGCACGGTTGGCCTGCCGGCGCTCGCCGGCGTCGTCCGCCACGGTGTCGAGGGGAAAGCCTGCCGCCGGGTCACGGACCCCGTTGATCACATGCATACCGTCAGCATGCCCGATGCGGCGGCAACTCCCAAGCCATTATCGGCGCAGGAAGGGCGGGGGCTCCGGTCGGCGCCCGTGGCCATCAGGCCGGGCCCCACGTAATCGCGTGGGCGCCAACGCCCTAGTTGTCCTGCTCCGGGTTGGCCGGGCGATCGCGCCACGGGCGGACGGTCTTCGGCAGGAGCATGAACGCCACGGGCAGGCGCACCAGCGCGTCGCGGGCGGAGACCTCGAGGAACACGATCTCCATCTCGAGGCTGTTCAGGGGCCGCGTTTCCATCATGAAGCGTGTCCGCAAGTAGCGGGGGGTCCGCAGCCACTCGACCAAATTCATGAACGCGACTGTACGCCTCTAGCGGAAATACCTGATGTACACGGTCTTTCGCAGCTTCGTCCGTCAGCCCATGCCGATGCGGATGTTCTTCACCTGCAAAAAGTCGTAGAGGCCTTCGACGCCGCCGGTGCGGCCGAACCCGCTTTGCTTGTATCCGCCGTAGGGGCCTTGGGGCGCGATGTCGCTGTGCCTGTTCACCCACACCGACCCCGCTTCCAGCCGGCGCGCAACCCGGTGTGCGCGTTCCAGGTTGGAGGTGGCCACGAAGGCGTTGAGGCCGTAGCGGGAATCGTTGGCGATCCTGACCGCCTCGTCCTCGTCGTGGAACGGCATCACCGACGCCACCGGCCCGAATGTCTCGGTCTGCGCCAGCGCCGAGCGGTTGTCCACGTTGGTGAAGATCGTCGGCTCGATGAAATAGCCGGACGCGAGGTCACCGCCCAGGCGGCGACCGCCGGTGATCAGGTCACCGGCCTTCTCACTGACCGCTTGGTCGATGACGCCGAGGATGCGCTCGGCGGCCGCCTCGCTGATGACGGGCCCGAGCATGACGTCGGGCTGCAGCGGATCCCCGACCTTCGCGGCCTGCACGGTCGCCACGAGTTTCTCCACGAACGTGGGGTACACCGACGCTTCGACGAGGATCCGGGAGGCGCAGGCGCAACTTTGGCCGGCCTGGGTGATGGGCCCCTGGTGGGCCGCGATGACGGCGGCCATGTCGAGGTCGGCGTCGGCGAACACGAGATACGCCGATTTGCCGCCCAATTCGGCCGTCACGGGTGTGAGGTTGTGCGATGCGGCCTGCAGTACTTTCTGCGCGGTCGCCTGGCCACCGGTGAAGTGGATCTTGCCGACCCTCGGGTGACGAACCAGCGCGTCGCCGCCGTCCGGACCGGCCGGCAGCACGTTCACCAATCCCGGCGGCAGGCCCGCCTCGAGGCAGAGTTCGCCAAAACGCAAGGGCGCCAACGACGCAACTTCCGACGGTTTGAGGATGACGGCGTTTCCCGCCGCCAGCGCGGGCGCCACGGCCGCGCCGACGACCACCAGCGGCCCGTTCCACGGGGTGAGGACGCCGACGACGCCGTAGGGTTCGCGTCCGACGATGTTGACGTCGAACACACCGGCGACGGGAGTGCTTGCGCCATGCGACTTGTCGACGTATCCGGCGTAGTAGCGCAGGAACCGCTCCGTCAGTACGGAGTTGCCGGCAACCGCGATCGGGACGCCGTAGTCGTGCACGTTGAGCTCGCTCAGCTCGGTGAAGTGGTCGCGCACCGCATCGGCCAGCGCGAACAACAGATCGCGGCGGCGATCGACGGGGTAGGACATCCATTCCCGGTGCGCGTCCCATGCGCTGTCGACGGCTCTGTCGACCTCGCTGTGGCCGGCCATGGGTATGGACGCGTTGGGCAGGCCGGTGCCCGGGTAGACGTGGCGGTAGGTTCCACCGGATGCCGCGGTAATGCGTTCTCCGCCAATGAGTAACGCACCCGAGAGCGTCGGCGACGACGCGGTTGCCGTCATGGCAGTGTCCTCCGTTGTCGTGTCAGCCGACGGGCGCGGGATCGGCCTGGTTTTCGGCCGCCACCCGCTGCTTCTGTTGCGCGATCACCTGGTTGAGGTAATCCGCCTTGGCGCAGCCGTAGTACGCCGCGAATTGCAGCGCCAGTTCGTCCATCTCCCCGAACGAGACGTCGCCGCTCTTCAGCGCCGCGTACACGTGCGACATGATCGGGATTTCGGCGTCCTGGAAGGCGACGCAGGCAACCGTGATGAGGCGGCGTTCCTTCATGCCCAAGCCGGGTCGCAGCCACATCTCGCCGAAGACGAAGTTCAGGATGCCCGCGCCCGAGTAGGGGTTGTCGCGCATCGGCGCGAACGGCAGGCAGTTGATCTCCTTGAACGATTCTTCGCCGCCCTGCAGCCGCTGCTCGGGATCACTGGCGGTGACCAGCGGCAGCAACGGCTCCGGCGGGGGAGGCGTCTCTCCGCGCGCCTCGGCGATCTTCGCCCACTGCTGATCCACGGCGATGTTGAACCGCGACGCCTTCGGCCAGCCCGCGTAGACGGCGAAATGCAGGACCGTTTCCCGCATTTCGGTGATCGTGAGGTCGCCGCTGTTCAAAGCCGCATAGACGTGCTGCTCGAGCGGGGCCTGCGCGTCCGCGGCCGCGACGCAGGCCAGCGTCACGAACCGTCGATCGCGGCGGCTGAGCCCCGGCCGCGACCACACCTCGCCGAACACGAAGTCGACCAGCCCTGCCGTGAAAGGGCCCTGACCGTCGGGCGGGTTGAACGTCATCACCTCGGCGAAGGTGCGCACCCCTCGCTCGTGTCGCGCACCGTCGTCCGTCAAAGCACTACCTGATGGTGACACCGGCGTCCACTTTCAGCTCGAGTCCTGTGACATAACGGGATTCATCGGAGAGGAGGTAGAGCACCGCGTTGCTCACATCGGTCGCCTCGATCAGCGTCGCGGGCAACGCGTTGAGAAAGATGGGCACCAGGTCGGGCCGCTGCTCGGCGATCAGCGTGTGCATCGTCGGGGGCGCCATCCCGGTGGCCACCCCGGTGGGGTGCACGGTGTTGACCCGAATGTTCTGGGCGGCAAGCTCGTTGGCGAGTGCGAGCGTCATCCCCACGATGCCGTGCTTGGACGCCGTGTAGGGCACGTGCAGCGGGGTCCCCTTGATGCCGGCCGAGGAGCTGATGTTGACCAGGCTTCCGCCGCCCCGTTCGACGAGGTGGGGGAGCGCCGCCGCGCAGGTGTTCCAGGCGCCGATGAGGTTGACGTCGACGACCAGCCGCCACTGCTCGGCGGTGGTGGTGTCCCAGGTGCCGACGGTCAGCACGCCGGCGTTGGCGACGGCGCCGTCGAGCCCGCCGAGTTCGTCGACGGCCGCGTCGACCGCCGCCTTCAACGCGGCCTCGTCACGCACGTCGACGACCGCGGTGAGCGCCCGTCGGCCGTGTTTCTCGACCAGTTTCGCGGTCTCGTTCAGATTGTCCTCGGTGGCCAGCGGGTATTCCAAACCCTCTGGGGTGGAGCAGATGTCGACGAGGATGCAGTCGGCGCCCTCTTCGGCCAGCCGCACCGCGTGCGAGCGTCCCATGCCGCGCGCCGCCCCGGTGATCAGGACCCGTTTGCCCGCGACGCGGCCCGGTGGATTGTTCGTTGCCATGGGTATCAGACCTTGTTGCAGAAGCCGGCGTCGACGGGGAAGGTCACGCCGGTCACGTACTTGGCGTCATCGGAGACCAGGTAGGCGATGGCGGCGCTGATGTCCTCGGGTTCCAGCATGCCGACGGGCATCGGGTTCTGCAGGTGGGGGCCGGCGCCGGGATTCTTCCCCAGGAAATCGGTCATGTCGTCGTTGGTCGCCATCATCGTGTTGACGGCGGTCGGGTGCACGGTGTTCACCCGAATATTCAGCGGCGCAAGCGCATTGGCCATGGTGCGCATCAACCCGACTATGCCGTGTTTGGACGCCGCGTAGCCCAGGCCGCCGCCTTGCAGTCCGCCGAAGCCCTTGATGCCGGCGGTCGAGCTGGTGAAGATGATCACCCCGCCGCGATTACCGGTCAACAGATGCGGAACGGCCGCCCACGCGGTGTGATAGGCCCCGTCGAGGTTGACGCCGACGACCGCGCGCCACTGCGCCAGCTCCTCCTCAATGCTCAACTCGCGGAACGCCAATGGCGCGATCCCGGCGTTGGCCAACACGATGTCGAGGCGGCCGAAGTGCTCGACGCCGCTATCCATCGCGGTCTTGACCTGCTCGAAGTCGCGCACATCGGCCACCGTGCCCAGCATCTTTCCGCCGGCCTCTTCGACGAGGGCGACGGTCTGGTCCAGTTCCTCGCGGGAGGCCATCGGATATCCGTTGGCGGGGATATCGGCGCAGATGTCGATCCCGATGATGTTGGCGCCCTCGCGGGCGAGCCGTACCGCGTGGCTGCGGCCCTGGCCGCGCGCCACCCCGGTGATGAAGGCGACTTTGCCATCTAACGAACCCACGGCGCGTTTCCTCTTTCCTTGGTCATCGGCCCAGATCAGGCCGGAGTAACGCCGTTACTCCCGTGCTCACAGTAACATGGTTACTGTGAAGGCGACAGGGCCCCGAGTGGAGACCGTGGACAGCGCGTCGGGGCCGCGGGTCGATCCGATCCTGGACATCGTGGTCGAGATGCTCGACACCGAGGGCTACGAGGCCGTTCAGCTCCGCGAGGTGGCGCGACGGGCCCGCGTTTCGTTGGCGACCATCTACAAGCGGTATCCGACGCGCGACGAACTCATCGTCGCCGCGCTGGAAGGCTGGATGGACGCCAACCGCTACGCGGGATTGCCTTCGCTGATCGACGATCTGCCCGGCGATTCGATCTATGTGGACCTGATGCACGTGATGAGGACCATCTTCGAGCCGTGGGAACAGCACCCGTTGATGCTGCGCTCCTACTTCCAGGCGCGATCGGGGCCCGGGGGGAAACGCCTCATCCAGCGCGGTGTCGACGCCGTCGTCCCGGTCGCCAAAGCCATTCTGGCCCAAGCGGATCCGGGGTTCGCCAAAGACCTCGAGCTCATCCTGCCCGGCGTCGTGTTCGGGTTTCTCACGCGATTCGCCCAAGGGGAGATCGACGTTACCGAGATCGTGCCCGGCATTGAACGCACGGTGTTCTGGCTGACCGCGGCGCAGGGCTGAGCGCGTGACCCGCTCTCACATCAGCGGTGGTGGTATCAACCACGTCATCGACGGATCGACGTCGTCTCTGTGTTCCGGGCAGTAGCTGGCCACCGAAAGACCGATGAAGTAGCCGGATTGCTTCGCCGACATGGGCGTTTGCTTCGTCAGTTTGATTGCCAGCATGGATACGTTCGGGTTCGTTTCGATGCTGGTGCACACCGCGTGGGCCGTTGCGATCGCATCGTCGTCGTCGAACATCGTGATCCCGCCTTTGTCGAGGCCGGCGAGGAACGCATCATCGGCATCATCGTCCGCCGCCGCCGGTGCCGCGCAGGCCAGCGCGCCCGTGGACAGGACGATCGCGCAGGCGGCCGCCCACCTCGCAGCACCGGCCGTCAGATGAGCCATGGCCTCCCCTCTATGCGCGGGCCAATCGGCGACAAGTCAAGGACGACTTAAGTGAACGATAGCCGAAATCGCGGTGTCCACCGCGCGATCGCGCGCAGGCTTCGCCGCGGTTTTCATGACGAGCAATGGGAGGCTTTGATCCGTCCGTTGGGCGCGCCCAGCCTGGCCAGGGCGTCCGCATTGGATGCCGTTGTGTCCGGGCCGGATCCGCCCTGGAACCGGCCGGAACGGTCGAACGCCACCGATGCGCAGCCGTTGCGCGTGCCGGCCACGACTTCGCACACGTCGCCGGCCTCGGCGGTGCAGTGGGCCAATGCGATCTGGTTGGCCTGGTCCTGACTGCCCCCGGTGCCCCAGCCGGCGGCGCGTCCGCTCCCGACGGAGACCGCCAGGGCGACGAAGTCATCGTCGGCCGCGGCCGTCGGCGCCGCGACGAGCGCGCAACCGATCGCGACGACGACGGCAATGATTGACCGCACCGGCCGGCTCCTTCGCAACGCTCAGGACAGGAATTTAGCGCCGAGGTCGGCGTCCGCGCGGGAAAATGGACCGCTGCGTCGCGCGGCTACGGGTTGCCCTCCGGGTCTTCGGCCAGGTAGGTGACGTCATACCAGCGCTTCTGAGGTTCGGCGTCGGACGGCTCGCTCGCAGTGGCCCGCTCGAGTCGAACGTCCGTCAGATGCGGATTGTCAACGCGGATATAGTCTTCCAGCTCGGCGTGCAGCGCTTCGCCGTGCAGGCTGATGTCCGCGAGCGCCCTGCCGTCGTACCTCGTCCAACTCACGGGTGACATCTTGCTCCGGTCACGGCCCGGACTTTCGTTGGCCCTTCGCGAGCCGACCCGTTTCTCCTATACTCGACGTACCTTTGGAGGTGCGATGGCTACAAGCTGGGACACGCTGGATCGCTACGTCGTCATTTCGACGGACACTCACGCCGGGGCGGATCTTTACGACTACAAACCGTATCTGCCGGCCAGTCTGCACGCGGAGTTCGATGCGTGGGCCAAGGCCTACGCCAGCCCGTTCGACGATCTGATCGTCGCGACCGCCAACCGGAACTGGGACCACGAGCTTCGGATCGCCGAGATGGACGCCGACGGCGTGGCCGCCGAGGTGCTGCTGCCCAACACCGTTCCGCCGTTCTTCCCGACGACCCCGAACATCACCATCAGCCTGCCTCGCACGCGCGAGGACTTCGAGAAGCGTTGGGCCGGCGTGCAGGCCCACAACCGGTGGCAGGTCGATTTCTGTTCGCTGGCGCCCGCCCGGCGCCGCGGGCTGATCCAAATCTTCCCCAACGATGTCGATTTGGCGCTGGAGGAGATCCGCTGGGGTGCGGAGCAGGAATGCTTTGGCGGCGTGCTCATTCCGCCGGTCTCGCCCGGCGATTCGCAGGTGGCCCCGCTTTTCCACACCCGCTATGAACCGCTCTGGGCGCTGTGCGCGGAACTCGACCTCACGGTGGTGCAGCACGCGGGCGCCGGCAGCCCGGAGATGCCGATGGACCAACCGGCCTCCAACGCGGTGTTGATCACCGAGATGGCGCTGTGGGCCCAGCGGACGCTCGGTCACCTGATTCTGGCCGGAGTGTTCGAGCGCCACCCGACGCTGCGATTCGTGCCGACCGAACAGGGCACGCTCTGGGTGCCCGGGCAGCTCGCCGTCCTCGACGCCATGGTGCCCACCATGAAGTCGGACGCCGGCAACCGCACCTACGGAATGTTCGGCGGATCGTCGGTCGACGAGCTCACCCTGACGCCGAGCGAATACGTCCAGCGGAACTGCTATTTGGCCACCGAGCTGATGCCGTACGACAGCGCGATGATCGACTTCATGGGCCCCGATCACATCATGTGGGGCAGTGACTATCCCCACGAGGAAGGCTTTGCGCCCCACTCCACGTTAGCCATTCGTTGGGCCCTGCACGACAGGCCGCAGGACGTTTGCCGAAAGATACTGGGCGGCAACGCCGCTCGCCTGTACCGCTTCGACCTCGATGCCCTGGTGCCGGTCGCCGGCAAGATCGGGCCCACCGTCGCCGAGGTGCAGACCCCCCTCGAGGACACGGGATATCGCGCCCCGGCCGCGTTCGGCTACCGACCCTTCGAAGGGGGCCTGGCCCTCAAGCGGCTGGCTCCGCAGCGGCGCTAAGCGGATTCGTCGCTCAACGCGGCGCTCAGCCGGCGGGTCGCCGACGACAGCTGGGCCCCCAGGCCGGTGACCGCCGCGCCGCTCATCGGCTCGGCGCTGGGGACCAGGCTGAGCATCAACGCGATGCGCGACCCGGGTCCCAGGATCGGGGAGTCGATGTGGCTCACCTCGTAGGTGCGGTCCGGGTCGAGATCGATCGGGAACCACTCCTCCTGGTGGATCAACTCGTCGGTCAATTCCTGTGCCAGCCGGCTCAGCCGGGTGGAGCGCACCTCGGCGCTGCGCACGATCAGCGCCAGTTCCTGCAGGCGCAGATCGGGTAGGAGGTGCAGGCCGACGGCGTAGCCACGCGCCCGGGCGGTGGTGATGGCCTCGCGGTAGCGGTCGCGCACGTCGTCGGGCAGGGCGGCCAGCCAGCGTTCCCGAACCTCGGGACCGGCCCACGCGACAGTCGACGCCCCATACGGCGGGCGGTGGGGGAACTGGGTGCCGATGGGCATCGGGTGACCGCCGCCGTGACGGCTTCGGACCTGATCGACGACGGTCGAGTAGTCCTCGCTCACCGAGAAGGCCACGCAGTGCGCGCCCGTCGCGGCCGACAGCTCGGCCATCGCGGAACGGGCCAACACCAGGGCCGGGTAGCGGCCCGCGGCCTCGCGGCCGAGGCGGACCAGCGCCGGACCGAGGTGGTAGGTCTTGCGCACCGGGTCGCGCAGCAGCCAGCCGGCCCGGAGCAGCTCCGACAGCATCGAGTGGCAGCTGGCCTTGTGCACGCTCAAGTGGCGCGACACCTCGGCCAATGTCATTCCCCGGCTCCCGTCGCCCGCCAGCTGCTCGAACAGGTTGACGACCCGTTCGGTCTGGGGGGAGGGGCGCGGGGCCATGGGCGCAATGGTCGCATATTGCGACTGCTTGCGGTGATATAAGCGACCATGTGACCATGGCCACAATGGAAGACCTGCGGGGCAAGGTGGCGGTCGTGACCGGCGGGGCCGGGGGCATCGGCCGGGCCATGGGCCGCCGTTTCGGCCACGAGGGCATGAAGGTGGTGCTGGCCGACGTCCTCGCCGAACCCCTCGAGGAGGCGACGCGGGCGCTCGCGGACGAGGGCGTCGAGGCGGCCGGGGTTCTCACCGACGTCACCGACTATTCCTCGGTCGAGTCGCTGGCCAAGGAGGCGCTGACCCGCTTCGGCGCGGTGCACGTGGTGTGCAACAACGCGGGCACCGGCGGGGTCTCCGAGGGATACATGTGGGAGCACGACCTGGCCGACTGGCGCTGGGGGATCGACGTCAACGTGCTCGGCGTCATCCACGGCATCAAGGCCTTCGTGCCCATCCTGCTCGAGCAGGGCGAAGGGCACGTGGTCAACACCTGCTCGGGCAACGGCGGGTTCGCGCCGATCGCCCGGGGCGCCATGGGCGGCCCGGCCACCGCGGTCTACCCGATGACCAAGGCGGCGGTGCTCTGCCTGACCGAGAGCCTCTACACCCACCTGGAGATGACCGGGACGCGGGTGCGGGCGCACGTCCTTTTCCCCGGCGGCTTCTTGAACACCGGCATCTGGGAATCGTGGCGGCACCGCCCGCAGCGCTACGCCGCCACCCAGCAACGTCGCACGCCCGAGCAGACGCTGGACAAGGTCGTGGCCCGCTTCGAATCCGCCGGCGCCCACGTCGAATTCACCCCGCTCGAGACGGTCGCCGACCAGGTGGTGGACGGCATTCGCGCGGACCGCTTCTGGATGATGGGCCCGCCCACCCCCGCCGATCAGGTGGTGAGCAGCAAGGCGGCGTCGATCCTCGCTCGTGGAGCCCCCGACTACCTGGTCGACGTCCTCGGCCGAAGCGCCGGCAAGGACTGAAGAAAACGGAAGGAGAAACCGTTGAGCACCAACGTCATTCGCTACGGTCCTCGCCCGCCCGAGGCGCAGGTCGACCACGAGATCGATGCCACCAAGGCGCCGATCGCCACCGAGGCGGTCACCGTCACCTACCTCACCGATCCGGAGATCGTCGCCGCCGTGCTGCCCCGGCCGCTGGAGCCGGCGGCCGAACCGCTGGTGCGCATCCAGCTGCAGCGGGTCCGGATCGAGGGCATGGCGCCGTTCGGGTCGGCGGTGTTTTCGGTGACCGCCCGGCACGGCGACGTCGAGGGTGACTATCCGCTCTTCATGCCCCAGTCCACCGAGCAGTCGGTCACCGGCGGGCGCGAAACATTCGGTGAGCCAAAGAAATTGGCCCGCATCGAAGTGGAGCGCGACGGCGATCGCGTCACCGCCGCCGTCGACCGGCTGGGCTGTCAGCTCATCAGGGTGAACGGACAGATCACCGGCCCGGCGGAGTTGCCGCCCGACCAGGTGAACACCGAGTTCTACTTCAAGTTCCTGCGCGCCCCCGACGGCGGCGGCATCACCGACCCCCACCTGGTCTACGGCGAGTACCACCGCCACTACGAGCTGCTGGAGACCATCGACGGCACCGTCGAGTTGGGGGAGTCGCCGCTGGATCCGGTGGCCGACATCGTCATTCGCCAGATCAGGTCGATCACCTGGTGTCGGCGGCGCACCGTCCAGGTGGGCCGGATCGCGGAGCGGGTGCCGCAGGAGTGGCTGCTGCCCTACGTGCACCAGCGCTACGACGACGTCGCGCTGCTCGCTGCCCCCAGGCCCGAGCCGGCGCGGGCGTAGCGCATGGACCGCTACACCGTCATCTCGGCCGACTGCCACGCCGGCGCCGATCTGCTCGCCTACCGCGAGTACCTCGACCCGCAGTACCGGGACGAATTCGACGGCTGGGCAAAGACATACGTCAACCCGTTCGGGGATCTCACCGAGCCCGAGGCCGAACGTAACTGGAACAGCGATCGGCGCAACGCCGATCTGGATACCGAAGGCATTGCGGGGGAAGTCATTTACCCTAACACCGTGCCGCCGTTCTTTCCTCAGGCGAGCCTGGCCGCCCCTCCGCCGGAGACCGCCCGGGAACTCGAGCTGCGCTGGGCCGGCCTGCGGGCGCACAATCGCTGGCTGGCCGACTTCTGCTCCCTGTCGCCCGAGCGGCGCGCCGGGGTGGGCCAGATCCTGCTTCCGGATCTCGACGAGGCCATCGCCGAGATCGCGCAGATCGCCAAGCTGGGCCTGCGTGGCGGTGTGCTGCTGCCCGGGATCGCCCCGGACACCGGCCTTCCCGCGCTCTACGCCGAGCACTGGGAGCCGCTGTGGGCGGCGTGCGCGGAGGCGGGCCTGGTGGTCAACCACCACGGCGGCAGCGCCGGGCCGAGCCCGACGGACGGGTGGGGCAGCTCGTTCGCGGTGTGGGTGTACGAGACGCACTGGTGGGCGCATCGGGCGTTGTGGCACTTGATCTTCAGTGGCGCGCTGGACCGCCATCCGGACCTCGTCGTGGTCTTCACCGAGCAGGGCGCCGGGTGGATCCCGGCGACGCTCGACTCGCTCGACGTGGCCGCGGCCCGGTACGGGCGGGAGAATTCGGCGATCGCGCGGTTCGCCGGGCCCACCGCCGGCTCGCTGCGGCTGCGGCCCAGCGAGTACTGGGCCCGCCAGTGTTACGTCGGCGCCAGCTTCATGCGCCCCGTCGAGTGCGCCGAGCGGCACGGCATCGGCGTCGACCGAATCATGTGGGGAAGCGACTACCCGCACTACGAGGGGACCGCCCCCTACACGCGGGAAGCGTTGCGCCACACCTTCAGCGACGTCCCGACCGCCGAGGTGGCCGCCATGGTGGGCGGCAACGCGGCCGGCGTGTACGGGTTCGACCTCGAAACCCTGGCGCCCCTTGTCGACCGGATCGGCCCGACCGTAGCCGAGGTCGCCGAGCCGCTGGCCGCCATACCTGCCGACGCGCGCAGCACCGTCTTTGAACCCGACCCCATCCGTGCTTGGTAAGGAAGGACCATCCGTGAACCCCTACATCATCATCTCCGCGGACACCCACGCCGAACTCCCGACCGAGCGGTACCGCGAATACGTCGACCCCGAGTACCGCGAGGACTTCGAGGCCTACCTGGCTGAGAAGACCGCCGCGGCGCAGGCGGGCGGATTCATCGACGAGGAGTTCGCCCAGGAGTGGTTCTCCGAGCATGGCGACGGCATCGCCGGGGGATGGGATGTAGGCCTGCGCGACAAGGAACTCGACGGCGACGGGGTGGTCGGCGAGGTCATTTTCCCCGACGCCGACGCCGTCACCGGGGTGGCCGGGGCCCCGTTCGGCGCCGGGCTGGGCCAGTCGGGCGACCTCGACCCGGGGCGGGCCATGGCCGGGGCGCGGGCCCACAATCGCTGGTTGGCCGAATTGTGCAGCCACAGCCCCGAACGCCGCGCCGGGGTGGCCGTCGTGCCGATCCTCGCGGACGTCGACGCGGCGGTAGCCGAGATCACCCGCGCGGCGGAATCCGGGCTGCGCGGCGGGATCCTGATCCCGGCGCGCTGGGTCGGCTACCCGCCGTACCACGATCGTCGCTACGACAAGGTCTGGGCCGCCTGCCAGGACCTGCAGATGCCGATCCACACCCACTCCGGCCCCGCCCCGCAGGAGGAGTACGGGGGCCACCTGGGCATCTATGTGACCGAGGTGCGCTGGTGGGGCGCCCGGCCGTTGTGGTTCGCGCTGTGGTCGGGCGTGTTCGAGCGCTTCCCCGGGCTGCGCTGGGGGGTCACCGAGTGCGGCGCGTTCTGGGCCAACGATCTGCTGTGGCTGATGGACACGCGGTATCTGCGCGAGCACTCGGCCAAGAAGATGAGCCACCTGATGGAGGGCGACCTGACGATGCCGCCGTCGGCCTACTTCGACCGGAACTGCTTCATCGGGGCCACCACCACCGAGCGTCGGGAGTTGGCGCGCCGCTACGAGATCGGCGTATCGAACCTCCTGTGGGGCAACGACTTTCCCCATCCGGAGGGGACCTGGCCGCACACCCGCGAATGGCTGCGCCGCTCCTTCTGGGACATCCCCGTCGAGGAGACCCGCCAGATGCTGGGCCTGGCGGCGGCCGAGCTGTACAACTTCGATCTGGGGGCGCTGGCCTCGCTGGCCGAGCGCATCGGCCCGACCCCTGAGGACCTCGGCCAGGACGATGCGGTGAGCATCCCCAAGTGGGAGGCGGCGCGCCGCGTCGGACGGCATTGGCTGACCGACGCCGAGCCGATCCCCGATCTTGTGGAGAACTGAATAGCTTCATCAGGTCCCGGCGCCTCGCTCCCGGCGCGATGGCGGTATTCCGTTGCGGCGCAACGTGTCTGATTGCCGCTCGAGGCTATTGCCTCGATGAAGCTTTCGTGGCCGCCGGGGTCATTGCCAGCCGTGGAAGGATGGCGATGATGACCACGGTATCTGCGGGATTATCGGTTGCACCGGTGCTGATGGGTTGAGCGTGCCCCTCAAACGCGTTGACGAACTCAAGCCCGGCGACAGGATCCGCATGAAGGTCGGGCATGCCACCGTCGTCGCGACGGAACCCCTGGGCGATGACCGCACCCTGCTCACCTTTACCTACGGGACCACGGCTCCCGCCGACAGCGGTCTCACCGTGGACGTCCTGGATGACGACGGCTGGGGTTGGTAAGCGGGGATCACGGCTCCGGCGGCGGCGCCGGTGGGTTATCCCAACTTCCCGGCGTGCCGGCGGGCACCTGCATCCCGAGCCAGTTGCACGGCATCATCGATCGCCACGCGATGAACGCGCACTGCTGTTCAGGCGTCAACGGGCTTGGCCCCGCGCAGGGCGGCGTGCCCGCCGTCCCGCAAATCGGGTCGGCCGCGGCGGGTGGTGACGCGGCGAATGTGGCGACGGCGATCATCGGCGCGATGGCCGCGATGAATGTGGTGACGAAACGTCGGGTGCGATGCATGGCCACCTCGAATCTGTAGCTCCGTGCGCAGATCGTAACGCCAGGCCTTGGCGCCGGGTGGCCGTTTGCCGACGTAGCTGGCTTGCGGTTTGGCGGATAATACGGACTATCGCATGGAAGGGAGGCCGTCATGACCGGCACCGCTAGCACTCCGACCAGACCGACGTGGACTCGCTGGCTCTACCCAATCCTGGCCATCACCGGCACCGCGGTCGGCATCGTCGTCATCGTCGCCGTTCTGTATCTGCTCTTCTCGCGGCCGGGCTGCTGTCCCTCAATGATGAAAGCCGACCCGCCGGCGGCCCAGCAGATGGATTGCTGCGCCGCGATGATGAAAGACATGAAAATGCCGCCGGGGCCCGGCATGCCGTCGATGCCCCCGATGCCCATGCCCAGCCATTCCGGCGGCTGACTTTTGCCGAACCCAACCGTCCGCCAGGCCAGTCCTCTTCGAAGGGAACAACAGTCGATCGCGCGGTCGACGTGACTGGCTTGAACTACCGCCAACGGAAGGTAGCGTCATAGCTCTCGGAGAGAACAAGTAGCGGATTTGCGGGCGGTGCGATGCAGCTGGTCTGGCTAAACGTTGCCGACTTGATCGCCCAGGCCGGCGGCGATCCTTGGGAGATCAACCGGAGTTTGCAGGCCGGCAGCCCATTTCAGATTTCTCAACTGGCGGGTGCCTTCCACCAAGCGGGCCGATGCACCCAGGAGGCCGACCATGCCTTCCAGCAAGCCCGCGACCGCTTCGACGCCGCCTGGAATCACCAGAACGGCGACCACCCGATCAACGGCTCAGCCGAGGTGCAGCGCACCGTCAAATCGCTTGGCGCGCAATCGCTGCAACTTCCCAAGATCGCGGTCGACCTGGAGAACATCGCCGCCGCCCTGGCCGAGGCGCAGAAGGCGGGCGCCAGCGACATCGCCGCGTTGGAGGCCCAACTGCAGCAGCTCGACAACATCATCGGGGCGGCCGCGCACGACCTGCAAGATCCGAACCTGGACGCGAATGCCCGAAGTGCGCTGCAGTCGTTGATTAACGACGCCAGAGCCGACGCGGCCGATGACACCCGAAGCGCCCTCGGCCAATTGCAGGGGATACGAAACGGTTATTCGGGCACGCTGCAGAACTCACTGACCACCCTGCGCGCCGACGGCTACGACCCCAAACCCCTTGCGCCGGCCGACGCCCAGGCAGGCCCCGAAGAGTTCGCCATCCCGCCGCCCAGTACCAAGCCCGAAGACGTCAAGCGGTGGTGGGATTCCCTGAGCCAGCAGCAAAAAGACCAGTTGCTCGCTCAGCATCCGCCCGAGCTGGGCAACCTCAACGGCATCGACACCATCTCTCGCGACACGGTCAACCAGGCGGTGATGAACGACGACATTGCCCGCGTCGAGAACGCCGCCGCACAGCATCATGTGTCGGTGGACCAGGTGACCCAACACCCGGAGCAGTACGGCCTCGCCCCGTCGGCCATCACGCGCTACAGCAACGCCGTGAAGACCAAAGCCGGGCTCAGTACGGATTCCGACGGCGGCAAGAACCCCGTCTTCTTGCAAACGTATGACCCCGAAGCGTTCGAGGGCCGGGGCAGGGAAGCCATTGCCATCGGCAACCCCGACACCGCCGACAACACCACGGTGCTGGTGCCCGGGACCGGCAGCAGCGTCCGGGACGGCTACCTGACGCACCGCGACGGGCTCAACGTCTACAACGAGACCCAGCGGGCCGACCCGAACAAGTCCAATTCGGTGTTGGTGTGGATGGGCTACCACGCCCCCGACAGCGCGATCGACCCCCAGATCGGGCAGACGACGCTCGCGAGAAATGGGGGTGGTCTACTCGCCGGGGATGTCAACGCTCTCGCGGTGACTCATGGCGGCGCGCCCTCTCACGTGACCGTGATGGGCCATTCCTATGGGTCGACCACCGTGGCCGACGCCGCAGCCGGCTCCGGAATGCATGCCAACGACATCGTGCTCGTCGGCTGCCCGGGAACCGACCTCGCGCACAGCGCCGGCGACTTCCACCTGCCCGAAGGCGGACACGTTTACGTGGGCGCCGCATCGACGGACCCGATCACGCACTTGGGTGGCATCCAGGGGCATCTGCCGGGAACGGGGGTCACCATCGGACTCGGTTCCGACCCCGCCGTCGAAGGGTTCGGTTCGACGCGGTTCAAGGCCGAGGCCCCCGGGCTCACGTCTCCGCTGAAGGACCACAGTTCCTACTTCACCCCCGGTAATGAATCGTTGTTCAGCATCGGTGACATAGCATCGGGCCACGGTGACGCATTGGCCCACGACAGCATGACCGCACAGCATCGCGGCACCTACTGGCTGCCTGATGAATTCGACCCAGAATCGCTTCGGCGCCCTACCGGAGGTCATTACCATTGAAAGTTTCGACGATCACCTTCGAGCGGATCGGCGCCGCCATGTGCCGTTCGGTTGTTGTCTACATCGCAGCGGGCGTGCTGATGATCGCGCTTCAATCATGCAGCGCCGTAAGGAATGTGAGCGAAGGGGTGCCTAATCCAATGACTCCGGAACAATCTCGGGCGCAGGTGGTCGATGCGGCGCGGGAAATCGCGACAACCCTGAGCCTCAAGGGCGTATCCGCCAACTTCACCCGAGATTCCTGTAATGACCAAGCCGTGGCGCCTTTTCGGGGCCGAGTGGAACTCAAGTACGACCACGCGCCCACCCTGGAGGCATCCCGAGCCGAGATTCAGCAGATGATCGGGGTGCTCAAACAGCACGGCTGGGGAGGCCCGGGGGACTTCCACACGCATGCCTCGGCCGTGAGCAAGCAAGGCGTAACGGCGGTCTTTGATCCCTACTCGCCGGTCCAGAAGTCCGGTGGATCGATCAGCATCTACGGCGAGTGCCGGGACATGACGACGAAACAGAACACCCTGCCCGAGCCGATACC
>NZ_JAEKMI010000120.1 GCF_020217485.1 Mycobacterium sp. WUMAC-067
GTCGAATGGGCGGTGGGGCGCCCAACTAGCGGGAGATGGTTGGCTGGGGAGGATTCACGTTGGCGCTGCGATGAAGAAAATGTGGATCGTCCTGGTCATCGTGGCGGTGGTGGCGGTAGCGGGCTTCTGCGTACTGCGGCTTCGCACCTTTTTCGGCGTCCACGACGATCAGACGATGACCAGCGGCATCGCCGATGAGATCAAGCCGTTCAATCCCAAGCGCGTGGTTTACCAGGTTTATGGTCCCCCGGGGACGGTGGCCAACATCAACTACTTGGACATCAATGCCCAGCCCCAGAAAGCTAGCAACGTGCCTTTGCCCTGGACGCTCTCGGTTACCTCGACGCTGCCCTCGGTGAGCGTCAACATCGTCGCGCAGGGCGACAGCAACCAAATCGGCTGCCGGATCATCGTGGACGAGGTGGTCAAGGACGAAAGGTCGAGTCAGGGTATGAATGCGCAAACGTTCTGCATAGTGAAGTCCGCATGACCGATGACCGGGCCGCAGGGCTGCCGCATATGCCGGTTTTCGCGCGAACGGTCCACAAACTCGCGGTGCCCGTCGTCTTTGCCTGGGTGGGGCTTGTCGTCGTCCTCAGCGTCTTGGTTCCATCGCTGGACGCGGTCGCCGAAGAACACACCGTGTCGATGAGCCCCAAGGACGCGCCGTCGATGCAAGCGATGAAGCACATCGGCAAAGTATTCAACGAATTCAACAGTGACAGTGCGGTCATGATCGTGCTGGAAGGTGACAAGCCGCTGGGCGATGAGGCCCACCATTTCTACGACCAGATCGTCCGCAAACTCGAGGCTGACACGAAACACGTCCAGCACGTCCAGGACTTCTGGGGGGATCCGCTGACGGCCGCCGGTTCGCAAAGCTCCGACGGCAAGGCCGCCTATGTGCAGGCGTATCTTGCTGGTAACCAGGGCGAGAGCCTGGCCAGCGAGTCTGTCGCGGCGGTCCGCAAGATCGTGGACAGCGTGCCTGCGCCGTCGGGGGTCAAGGCCTATGTGACCGGCGCTGGGGCGTTGATCGCCGATCAGCACTCGGCCGGACAAAAGAGCCTCCAGAAGGTCACGATCATCACCTTCGTGGTGATCATCGTGATGTTGCTGTGGGTATACCGCTCGATTATCACCGTGTTCAGCACGTTGTTCATGGTGGTGATCGAGGTGATGGCGGCTCGGGGGGTTGTCGCTTTCCTGGCCTACAACAACATCATGGGATTGTCGACCTTCGCGGTTAATATTTTGGTGCTGTTGGCCATCGCCGCTGGGACAGACTATGCGATCTTTATTCTCGGCCGATATCAAGAGGCGCGCGGCCTAGGCGAGGACCGCGAAAAAGCCTTCTACACCATGTTCCACGGAACCGCGCACGTCGTCCTTGGCTCTGGCCTGACTATTGCCGGTGCGATGTATTGCCTGAGCTTTACCCGGCTTCCGTATTTCCAGACTATGGGTATCCCTTGTGCGGTCGGGATGCTGGTCGCCGTTGCTGCCGCGCTGACCTTGGGTCCGGCGGTCCTGACCGTCGGCAGTTTCTTCAAGCTGTTCGATCCTAAGCGCAAGATGCGGACCCGGGGATGGCGACGGGTGGGCACCGCGATCGTGCGCTGGCCCGGGCCAATTCTCGCGGTGTCAGTCGCGATCGCCCTCATCGGTCTACTCGCCCTACCCGGTTATCAAACCAATTACGACAACCGGCTGTATTTACCCCCGAGCGTCCCCGCGAATATCGGCTACGCCGCCGCCGAACGGCATTTCCCCGCGTCCCGGATGAATCCGGAATTGTTGATGATCGAGACCGATCACGACATGCGCAACCCGGCGGGCATGCTGGTGTTGGACCGGATCGCCAGGGGGGTCTTCCACATCCCGGGTGTCGCGCGCGTCCAGGCGATCACCCGGCCGCTGGGAACGCCGATCGAGCACACCTCAATCCCGTTCCAGATCAGCATGCAAAACACCACGCAGGTCGAAAACCAGCAGTACATGCACCAGCGCATGGACGACATGCTCAAGCAGGCCGACGCGATGCAACAGTCCATCGACACCATGCAGCGCATGTACAACATCACCTCGCAGATGGCCGCGGTCACCCACCACATGGACGGCCTCACGCATGAAATGTTGGATGTCACAAACACATTGCGCGACAACATCGCCAACTTCGATGATTTCTTCCGGCCGATTCGCAGCTACTTCTACTGGGAAAAGCACTGCTTCGACATCCCGGGCTGCTGGTCGCTGCGATCCCTCTTCGACGCGCTCGACGGTCTGGATCAGATCACCGAAAAATTCACCTATCTTGCCGGCGACATATCTCAGCTGGACGCCTTGATGCCGCAGATGCTGGCGCAGATGCCGCCCATGATCGCCACCATGACGACCATGAAGCAAATGATGCTGACCATGCACAGCTCGATGTCGTCGCTGTATGACCAGATGGACGTGATGAGCCAAAACTCGACCGCCATGGGCCAGGCCTTCGACGCCGCCAAGAACGACGACTCGTTCTACATCCCGCCGGAAGTCTTCGACAACCCCGACTTCAAGCGCGGTCTGAAGATGTTCCTGTCGCCGGACGGGCACGCGGCCCGCTTCATCATCTCCCATGAAGGGGATCCCGCGACCCCGGAAGGCATTTCGCACGTCGAGCCGATCAAGAACGCAGCCAAGGAAGCCATCAAGGGAACTCCGCTGGAGGGCGCCAAGATCTACCTTGCCGGCACCGCCGCGGTCTACAAGGACATGCGCGACGGCTCCAAATACGACCTGATGATCGCGGCAATAGCTGCGGCCAGCCTGATTTTGATCATCATGCTGATCATCACCCGAAGCCTGGTCGCCGCGGTCACCATCGTGGGCACGGTGCTGATCTCGTTGGGCGCCTCGTTCGGACTGTCCGTGCTGGTGTGGCAGGACATCATCGGCTTCAAACTGCACTGGATGGTGCTGGCGATGTCCATCATCTTGATGCTGGCCGTCGGATCCGACTACAACCTGCTGCTGGTGTCCCGTTTCAAAGAAGAAATCGGTGCCGGTTTGAAAACCGGAATCATCCGCTCGATGGCCGGCACCGGTGCGGTGGTGACGTCTGCGGGCCTGGTCTTCGCCGCCACCATGGCCTCGTTCATATTCAGCGATTTGAAAGTCGTCGGGCAGGTCGGCACCACCATCGGCCTGGGTCTGCTGTTCGACACCCTGATCGTGCGCTCATTCATGATGCCGTCCGTCGCCGCGCTGCTGGGGCGCTGGTTCTGGTGGCCGCAGCAGGTACGCACTCGCCCGGCCAGCCAGCTACTTCGGCCCTACGGGCCACGTTCGGCGGTTCGCGCCTACCTGCTGCCCCGGCAAGATGACCCGCAGTCGGCGACCACCGACCGGTTCCCGGCGGCCTCACCGCACTACTAAG
>NZ_JAEKMI010000121.1 GCF_020217485.1 Mycobacterium sp. WUMAC-067
CCATCGAGTCTGTTGATAACGCCCTGCGGCTGCTCCTGCTGTTCGAAACCCAGCCCAGCATCAGGCTGACCGATGCCAGCACTTACTTGGGCGTGGCGTCGTCGACGGCGCACCGGCTGATGGGCATGCTTCTCTACCGTGGCTTCGTTCGGCAGAACCCGGCGACCCGGGCCTACGAACCTGGGCAGGCGCTGAGCTCGATTGCCTTTGCGATCAGACGGCAGGTGGACATCCGGACACTGGCCCGGCCGGTCCTCGAGCGGATCTTCGAACAAACGGGAGAAACCGTCCACTTCGCCAGGCTTGAGAGGACTGACGTCCAATTCATCGACGCCATCGAAAGCAGGCGAGCGGTCCGCGTCGGTTCCCGCCAGGGCCTCACCTTGCCAGCAAACTGCACTGCGACTGGTAAAGCGATGCTGAGCCTCCTCGGTGAGAAGCAGCTGCGGAATCTGTACCCAGGGCAGGAACTCCCCAAGCTGACTACCAACTCAATTACCTCCAGGTCGGACCTTGAAAGGGAGCTCGACGAAATCCGGCACAGGGGTTACGCAAATAGCCGCGAAGAGAGCGAAGACGGGGTGACATCGGTCGCCGCCGCGGTTGCCGGCCCAAGCGGCACTGTCTACGGAATCAACGTATCTGTGCCGGCCCACCGCATGTCGGAGGAGCTTCGCAGCGACCTCGGGGGCATGCTCCGGGCAGCCGCAGAAGAACTCCAGGGGCGCCTGGTCTAGAAGACTTAAAGCGGCTTCGCGTTTAGGCATGGTTGGTCTGTTTGTTCCGGTAGGGGCGGTGGCCGCCGGCGGCCAGTAGGCATCTGAGTCTGTAGTTGGTGAAGTTGCGGAAGCCGCGGGCGATTCGGCGGGTGGTTTCGATGACGCCATTGAATCGCTTCGGTGGGTCCGTTGGAAGCGCCGTGGGTGTCGAAGTAGGCTAGGATCGCTGTCTTCCATTGAGTGTCCGCCCGAGTCGGGCGACTTCCGGGATGGGGAGGTCGGGAATGATGTGATTACTTCGTTGACGAGTTCCCGGCCCCGCTCCGGGCGGGCGTGGTAGATGTTGCGGAGCTTCTGGTAGCACTGCCAGGCCAGGGTGACTTCGTGGCCGTGATCCCCGGCGCTGAGCTTAGCATCGAGCCGGGCGGCTTGTTTGTCGGTGAGGTGTTCGGCGCCGATCTGCAGGGTTCGACGGATTCCGTAGAGCGGGTCGCCCTTGCGGCCGCGGTGTCCCAGGGTGTCCTGCTGGACCCGGCGGCGGACCTCGTCGATCATGGCCGAGCCGAGCTTCACGACATGGAACGCGTTCAGAACGGCGATGGCTTCGGGCAGCTCGTCACGGATCGCGTTCGCGTAGCCGCGGAACGGATCCAGCGCGGCGGTCTTGATCCCGGCAGTGAACCCTGCGCCGCGTTCTTTGAGCCAGTCCGCATAGGCCTTCCCCGACCGGCCCGGAACCAGGTCAAGCAACCTGGCGTGCACCACCCCCGCGGGGTCGCGGGTGTGGTCCACGATCCCGGTGACCATGCCGGTTCCGGGCGGGCCGGTGTGGGACCAGACATGCTCATCGACCCCGAGCGCATCTACCCCGGTCAGCCGGCCGGTCGATGCGATCCGCCGGGTGGCTTCGATCCTGACCGCGTCCCAGACGGTGTGCCAGGAGACGCCGAGCTGATGGGCCAAGGCGGAGACCGAGGTGTCGAAATGCTGGAGCGCATCGGTCGCCCACCCGGCGGCCCTGGCGGTGAGCTTCGCCCGTGGTCCTGCCAGCGGGTGCTCCTCTGTGAACGTCGTTCTCGGGCAGTCCGGGTCCGGGCACCGCCAGACACGTTTGGCCCACAGCAGCCGCACCGGGCGGCCGAAACAGGGAATGTCATGGAGACGGACCTGGCGGCGTCCATGCCCGACCGCGATGACGCCGCAGTCGGCGCAGCCGGTGACGTTCTCCCCGGTTTCGACGCCCAGAAGCAGGCCGGTACCGGTTGCCGTGACGGAGCTGACGCGGACGCCCTCGACACCGAGCAGCGCATCCGCGCGCGTGCACCAGCGGCCACCGGAACACGACATAGAGTTATTCATGTCAGGGTCTCTTTTGGGTATTGGTTGCTTGGTCGCGACCAATTCAAAGAGGCCCTGACCTCTTTCCTGCCGCACCACGCCGCAGCTGCATGCGGCCACGCCCTGCCCCCGGCGTCAGACGGCCCTCACCCTGCTCATCGTCGAAGGCCCAAGGCGACCGGCTTCCCGGCGAACGCGGCCGCAGGCGCCGGACTCCTCCGGCCGCCAGATTGTGTGCACGCCAACGTCGAGCAACTTCCGCTCACCGACGTCCGTGATGACCCAGACAAATCCGTGTTCCGGAAACGTCATGTCAACCCGCCCGTACCACAATGCCCCGGTTTCATGATCCCTCACAGCGATGCGGTGCCCGCGGGCCAGGGACAGGAAGACTTCGATTTCGCATTCTGTCAGCGACTCTTTCAACCCATTCCTCCCCGGCGCTGCGCCGAGAGCCGCCGTACGCAGGGAACAGCCGGCCTGGCGGGCGGCGGGGCAGACCATGCTAAAAACGCTGCCAGCCGGCGCGCCGGAGAGATCGCTCTGCTGTCCGTTCATCGCAGCCCGCTCCCCCACCTTTCGAGTGTCACACCGCGTGGAACGTCGCTGTCCAGGCGCGCTTCATAGCGGCCCGGGGCGAGGCGGGCCACCGAGATGCCGACGTGTTCAGCCATCGCCGCCGGCTTCAGCAGATCCACCGCTTCATCCAGGGCGGCGTCCAGTTCTTTTCGGGTGTGAACGGCGACGACGAGACAACCGGGTGCTGCGTGCATGGTCAAATCCTTAATCTGAGGGCGGTGATCAGTACTTTGGGACACGCCAAATGTCCCTGGGACGGAACGGAGGAGCGGCAGCCCGCCGGCATGATCAAGCCAGGGCCCAAATCCCGGCGGCCCCGGCGGAACCTAGGGGACCAAGGCTTCCGGCAGAAGAAGGGGCAGGACCGTGGAACGCTGCAGAACGGCGGCGGTTTACCTCCGACAGTCCCATGATGGTGGCTTCAACATCTTCCAGGGATTGCTGAATCCAGGCGAGGGCGGCCAGGTCATCGGAACTGTGGGCCGCGTCGATTGATGACGCCTCTAGGAGCGCAGCCCGGCGGCTGATCCTGCCGGAAAGTTCGAGGATCAACGGCGGAATCATGGCCAGGGATTCACCCCGCGTTAGGTGCGCGAAGGCTTCTTTTCCAGCGCCACGGTGGGTGACGGCGACCGTGAGGGCCAGATCTGAGGAGTTTGTGGTCATGGGTCTGTCCTTCAGGTTGTTCAAAGTCCTGGTCTTTTCGGAGTGCTTCCGGTACGACGGAAGGGGAGTCTCGGGTGGTTCGTCCCGCCGCAGATCGTCCGCGCCGCAGGCACACT
>NZ_JAEKMI010000122.1 GCF_020217485.1 Mycobacterium sp. WUMAC-067
AGGCAGTCGATTTGGCGACAAAGGGTGCGGACAAATGGGGACACAGATGATGTTGGTCAGGATGGTAGAGCACGACGATGGGTGCGTCCTATGGTTCCCACGTGGTGAACATCAATTCGAAATCGGCAGCGCGCAAGCGTGTCCGGGAGGCGCAGAACAAGGCCAACGAGGCACGTCTGGAGCGTGAGCGTCAAAATGTCGATGACGCTGCGTCGTTCCTCGTCGAGCTTGGGCGGCTGGCCGCCGTCGACGAGTGGGAGCGCAACCGTATCCTCGAGATACACGCAGAGGGAGAGCGGCGCCGTCACGAACACCGCCAGGCCGGCGCGACAGCGTTGGCCCGGATGCAAGGCCGCGGTGAAAGCCTCACTGCGATCGCTGAACTGGCGGGAGTCAAAGTCGGTGAGGTAGCACACATCTCGGCTGGGCTCAATCCGGGACGTGTGTCGCCAAGTGACTCATCCTGTGCATCAACGGGTTTCGGATCGCGGAGCGCATGACCCGATTTGACTCTGCGGGCGGACTCGCCGGTCTCGGCTCCGACGACCAGCACCGCATCGCTGATACCGCGCACAATGTCCCCACCAAGGACCTCGACGAGGTATTGCGGTGTATTGCCGCCAATCGGGCAGCTGATGCGACGCCGGGGCGCCAGCCCAACCGCTTCGGCAATTCTCGACGCGGGATTGTCACGCGGAATCATCAGAATGCCCGGTGTCGCCACCGTATCGATCCGATGCCCGATCGCAGCGCCCGCGTCTTGCAATGCTCGACGCGCGGCTTCGCAAGCCAAATCGATGGGATCGACGACGCTGTCGCCGCGGTGCGTGATCTCACCGACCGCGACGACAACGGGAGTGCGGGGCGGAATCGCCAACGGTCAGGTCACGTTCATCGTCGGCACCTTTGTTGCGACATATTTGCGATATTGTCACATAAGTAGCCATGCGACAACCGGTTGGGTCGTTAATTCACGATCGGTCCGAGGCTGCATACTTGCTTCGTGACGAAGAAATCGTTGCGCTGGGGCACGGCACCTCCCACGACCCGCGACGTCGCCCGAGACCTCCTGCTCGATGCCGCCGAAGCGTGCCTGGAGGGCAAGGGGCTGCCGGGCACCACCATGGAGGACATCGCCAGACAGGCGGGGGTGTCGCGCGCCACGGTGTACCGCTACTTTCCAAGTCGTGAATCCGTCGTTTCCGGTGTCATCCTGCGTGCGGCCGAACGCTACCTAGACCGCATGCGTCGACGGATCGCAGTACATCGCGATTTGGGCACGGCAATACTCGATTTCGTCGAGGTCACGGTACGCGCCGCTCATCGCGAGCCGACAATCGGATTGCTGTTCGGCAGTGACGAGGAACTCGCCGGCGTGGGGTTGGCCAAGGGAACGTCGGTGGCTTTGTTTGAACTCGTGGCCGAGTTCCTTCGACCTGTCTTCGCTGCGCACTGGGACCAACTCGAGCCCGGGGTGTCGGTCGACGATGCCGCCGAATGGATCCTGCGAACCGTCCTCAGCCTGCTGTCGGTCCGCGGCCCCAGACACCGCAGCCCCGAAGGCCTCGATGCCTTTTTACGCCGATTCCTGCTTCCAGCTCTGCTCACCAACACCCAGCCTTGCGTCGATGCAACAAGTGCAGAGTAGTGTCTCAAACCATCGCATCGATATCCGTGGATGAGAAGGGGCGCTAACCATGGAGTTCGCGCAGTTCAATCAGCAGATCGCCAAGGAATTGCAGAACGCGGCGGCAACCACGGGAGGACTCTCCAAATACCTGGATTTTCGCCACACCGAGTTCGCCGCCGGGCGGCTGGTTGTGCAGATGGATGCTCGGGACGACCTTTTGACTCCGTTCGGCAATCTGCACGGCGGATGCCTGTCAGCAATGGTCGACCACTGCTTGGGCGTGGTGTTTTACCCGGTGATCCCCGCTGGATCGTGGGTCGCCACAACCGAATTCAAGCTGAACTTGCTGCAGCCCGTGTCAAGCGGAGTATGCGTCGCCGTCACCGAGATCATCGCGCTGGGCAAGCGCAGCGGTGTCGCCAGAATCGACATCACCAACGACGGGCGCGCGGTATGTGCCGCCCAAGGAACAGTGACCGTCGTTAGCCCTAGGGGGAATTCCTCGTGATGAAAAGGACCGATGGTATTGTCGTCCGACTTCACAACGGCGAGCGCACCCGATGACCGTTACGCTCGAGCGATTCCGCACCACAGACGGCGTCACCCTCACGGCGGATTGCTACCGGCACGACGCTGCCCGCGCCGTTGTGCTGCTCCTGCACGGCGGTGGTCAAAACCGACACGCCTGGGCGACCACAGCGCGCCGCTTGCACGCTCGTGGGTACACGGTCGTCGCGTATGACGCCCGAGGTCACGGCGACAGCGCGTGGGACCCTACCGGAAGATACGACCTCGGACGGCTAGCGTCCGATCTGCTGGCCGTGCGTGAACACGCGAGCACCGACCGCCCGCCGGCCGTCGTCGGCGCATCCTTGGGCGGCATGACCGTCCTGGGCACGCACTTGCTGGCGCCCGCCGACCTGTGGGGAGCCGTCGTCCTGGTCGACATCACTCCGCGAATGGAGTTTCACGGAGCACGCCGCGTCGTGTCGTTCATGGCCGCCCATCCTGACGGGTTCAGCACGCTCGACGACGCCGCGGACGTCATTGCCGAATACAACAGACATCGCACTCGGCCCAAGAACCCGGACGGACTCCGTAAAGTCTTGCGGCAACGCGACGATGGTCGGTGGATCTGGCGATGGGATCCGGCCTTCATCACTTCCAACTTCCAGTTTCTGCAAGGTGACCCCGCGACTGGTGCCGAAAAGTTCGACGCGATCAGCGAACTGCTTGTTGAAGGGGCCCGCCGCGTGCAGGCACCCACTCTTCTGGTGCGCGGCGTCCTTTCAGATGTGACATCGCAGCAGTCGGTCGACGAATTCCTCAAGGTCGTACCGCACGCCCAAGCGGTGGACGTCTCCGGCACCGGCCACATGGTCGCAGGCGACGACAACGATGCCTTCACCGCAGCCGTCGCCGGATTTCTCGACCGCACGATAAGCACTTCAGCGTGAAAAGCTCTGGGCTATCTGGCGCAGCCCGGGCTGGCCGCGCCAAAATCATGGCCGAGCTCGGCATCAAGGGGATCAGTCCGCGGAGGTTTAAGACCACCACGGTGGTCGATCCGGCCTCGTTTCCGCCGGATCTGATCGGCCAGCGCTTTGATAAGGGCCGACTCGACGCGGTGTGGTCCTCGGAT
>NZ_JAEKMI010000123.1 GCF_020217485.1 Mycobacterium sp. WUMAC-067
ACAGCTCGGGCACTCATTTGCATCGACCACCTCGCTGTACACCTCGGTGTCGTCAGACTTCAAACAAAAGACGATCCAACAGATGATCGCTCGACGCATCCGAATGGAGGAAGATCAGCCCGATGGCTGAACAGCGCCGCATCGGCTTCCACTGGCATCTGCGCCGGATGATGGCCGCCCACAACCTGTGGAAGTCCACCGAGCTGCGACCGCTGCTCAAATCGCGCGGAATCAACCTCTCCGACGCCCAGGTCTATCGCCTGGTTACCGGTGAACCCCAACGCATTCCGTCAAGGACGTTCGCTGCCCTGTGCGACATCTTCGACTGCACGCCCAACGACCTGTTCGAGCCGTACGTCGAGATGCAAGCCGCGAAAACTGCCAACGCACCACGGCCCAGTGACCTCGGCCTGAAACCGGGAAACCCCGTCGCCAAACGGATTCGGATCGTCCAGGACGACGATGGCCCGCCCGCGCAAACCTGACGACCCCGAGCGGTGGCCGGTGCCCTGCGACCGGTGCGGCGGGCACTACATGGTGGTCGCGAACTGGCCGGGCGAATCGGTCTGCGGGTATTGCTACCAGGCCGCCAAACGTGTCACCGGGATCTGCGCTTGCGGCCACCAGGGCGTTCTCCCCGGGATCATTGATGCTCGGCCCGCGTGCCGCCGATGCACCGGGATCACGCTCAACGTCGACTGCGTTGCCTGCGGGGACGAGGCCGAACTCTATAGCGGCGGCAAATGTCAACGCTGCGTCCTCGGCGAGACTGCTACTCGCTTCCTGACCAACCCCGACACCGGCGTGGTCGCCTCGCAGTTGCAGGTCATCATTGATGCGCTCACCGGAATGCAACGCCCCAATAGCGGCCTGACCTGGATCCGCCAACGCCATGTCGAACGCGTCCTGCGCGAACTTGCGTGCCATCCGACGCTCACCCATGAGCTTGTTGACCTGCTTCCGGCGGGCCGGACAACCAATTATGTTCGCGGCCTCCTCGTGGCTCATCAGTCGCTGCCGGCGCGCGACGAACGGTTAGCGCGGTTCCTGGGCTGGGCGGCGACCGCGCAACAGCGCATCCTGACGGACGAGCACCGCAAGGTGATTGCCCGTTTTATCCGCTGGGGCTTGGAAAGACGGCTCCGCTCGATGGACGCCGTCACCGACTCAGCATTTCTGCGCGCCAAGCAGACCACGACCGTGACGATCGAGTTCTGCAACTGGCTCACCACCGAACACGACACCTATGTCGAGAACGTCACCCAGGCGCACATTGACCTGTGGCAGTCCACCGGACCAACTACCCGGGAGCACATTCTGCGATTCGTCCGTTGGGCCATCAAAACCAAACTGATCCCCGCGGATCTCGAGGTGACCCCGCACCGGCGCGGTACCGCACCACGGCTACCGATCACCGAGCAGAACGCCGTTATCGAGCACGTCGTACATCAACAGACCCTGCATCCCCGTGACCGGTTCGCCGCGATCTTGATCATCGTTTTCGCTCAGCGCGTCGAGGATATCGCTGCCCTGACCTGGGAGCAGGTGACCATCACAGCGGACTCCGTGAGCGTCAACCTGGCTGGCATGCCCATCGATATCCCGCCGCCGCTCGATGAGCCCATCCGACTACTCGCGGCAGTCAACTACAACGGTCAAACTGCTGCACATCCCAACTCGCCCTGGGTATTTCGCGGGTATGGACCCGGAACTCACGTCACTCCGACGCACCTTCGTAACCATCTGCGACCTGTTCTCGCTGCCCTCGAAGCACGCCTTGGCACACTCAATGAACTCACCCAGACCACGCCAATCGCGATCCTGGCCGAAACACTCGGCTACAGCCCGCAGACACTCGAAGCCCACGCGAGAGCATCGGCATCAACATACGCCCGATACATTGCGACACGACTCGACTGACACCGGACAGGGGTCTGTCAACTTAACGGTGTAACTGGTTGTGGTGGTTCTACTTTCGTCCGGCGGACAGGCGTCCGTCGAAGGTGATGTCGAAGGCATTCAACGCTTCTTTCCAGCGGTTGGTCCACCGTTTGCGGCCACGTCCGGTGGGGTCGAGGCTCATGACCGCCAGGTACACGCACTTCAGCGCGGCGGCCTCGGTGGGAAAGTGGCCCCGCGCGTTGACCGCTCTACGGATCCGGGCATTTATGCTTTCAATGGCATTGGTCGTGCAGACCACGCTGCGAATACTGTTGTCGAACTGCAGGAACGGCACGAATTCGGCCCACGCGCCATCCCACAGCTTGGTGATCGCCGGGTACCGATCACCCCAAGTGTCGGTGAACGCCACGAACGCCTCCAACGCGGCCGATTCACTCGGCGCGGTGTAGATCGGTTTGAGGTCCTTGGCGATCGCCGGCCAGTGCCGCTTGGAGGCGTAGCTGAAGCTATTGCGCAGCAGATGCACGACGCACGTTTGGGTGATCGCCTGCGGCCACACGGTTTCGATCGCTGCGGGCAGGCCCTTGAGTCCATCGCAGACCACCATGCAGACGTCCTGGGTACCCCTATTCTTGATCTCGGACAAGACCCGGGCCCAGAACTTCGCCCCCTCCCCGTCGCCGTGCTCACCAGCCCACAACCCCAGGATGTCGCGGGTGCCCTCCACGGTCACCGCCAGCGCCAGGTAGATCGGCCGGTTCGCGACGTTGCCGTCGCGAATCTTGACGTTCACAGCGTCAATGAAGATCACCGGGTACACGGCATCCAAGGGACGGGACTGCCATTCCGCCATGCCCTCGATCACCCGGTCGGTGATCGTCGAGATGGTCTGCTTGGACACGCTCGCCCCGTACACCTCGCCCAGGTGCGCGCAGATCTCGCCGTGGGTTAATCCTCGGGCCGACAACGAGATCACCAGATCATCGAGCCCGGTCAGGCGCCGCTGACGCTTCTTGACCAGCTGTGGCTCGAAGGAACCATCCCGGTCGCGAGGCACCTCCAGCGCGACGGGTCCTGCTTCGGTCAACACGGTCTTGCCGCGACGGCCGTTGCGGGAATTGCCGCCGTCACGCCCGGTGGCGTCATGCTTGCCGTAGCCCAGGTGATCATCGAGCTCACCTTCGAGCGCGGACTCCAC
>NZ_JAEKMI010000124.1 GCF_020217485.1 Mycobacterium sp. WUMAC-067
CTCCCAGTGGCCCGCCTGTCGGCGGGTTTGGACGCTCGCCGGTCGCTCGTGGATTGACCGCAGCTTGGTGAGTTGTTTCAGCGCGCCGTCGATAGCGCGATCCGTACCGAGGCCGACACGCTGGAGCGCATTCGGCGGCTGGCAGCCCACTACGACGACGCGACGATCGCGCGTCTGCTCGCACGGCAGGGCGTGATGACTGCGACCGGGCTGGCGTTCACCCGCGACCGGGTTGGCAGCCTGCGCCGCAAACACGGTATCGCCGGGCCGACCGAGCCTGTCGTACCCGTCGGCGACGATGTACGCATGGTCAGTATCGCCGAAGCCGAGACGCTGCTGGGGCACCTCCCGCGCCACTCTCTACCGGTGGCTGGCAAGCGGCTTCATCCACGGCGAGCAACATCGCCCTGGCGACCCGTGGCGGATCCGCATCGACCCCGAGCTACGCGCCAATATCACCCCAGACACACCCGACGGATGGGTTGGGCTCGAGCAGGCTGCCCGCCGACTCGGCGTGGCCAAACAGACCGTCCTGGATCGAATCCGCCGCGGAGAGCTCAACGCCGTCCACGTCAACCGTGGCCAACGCAAAGGCCTGGCCATCCAACTGCCGCTGCCGGAGGAGACCTTGTTCACTACGGCGCCATGAAACGCCGACAGCAGCTTGTCGCATCCGGTCCAGAACACCTAATCGCACCACCCGCCCGACCATGAACACCAACAACAACGCAGCATTCGGCCCGAATCTGGACCGAATGAGACAAACGACGAAAGGAAATTAGCAGTGAGAACCGGGATCGACCGGGTTGCCCAACTCGTCGCGCAGATCGATCGTTCGCTTGCGTTCATGAGTCTATGCGGTAGCGCTGACAGGCTCGGTTGGCACCAGGCCAGTTTCGGTGTGATTTTGCGGATTCCTTTGCGGCAGTTCGGTCGGTGGGTCGTGCAGCGATCTGCGTAGGTCGGCCAGCAGCCGCAGCCCGGCCGGGGTCATGGTGAACCCGCGCCATCCGGCGCTGGCGCGGTCGAGTACGGCCCACACCAGTGTGAGGCAGGAGTACTCGCCGGGCAGGCGGCCGATCACCTTGACTCTGCGCCGTGTTTCGCCGAAGGTGCGTTCGATGAAGTTGGAGTGTCGGGCCCTGGGCCAATGCTCACGGGGAAACCGCAGGTAGACGGTCAGCGAGTCGCGGTCATCGAGCAGGGCCCGCACTGCGGCCGGGTAGGAGTCGCGCCAGCGCTTGGCGAACGCGTCGGTCCTGTTTTGGGCGAGTTTGACCGCGGCGATGCCGGGTTCGACATCGGCTGGTAGGTCGAAGACCGCCCAATAATCGGCTTTGACGTCAGCTTGGGCATTCTTGGGCACCTTGGCCAGGATGTTTCTGGCGCGATGAATAAGACACCGCTGCCGCAACGCCGCGCCCATGGTGGTCTCGACCGCGCCGATCAGCCCGGGTGCGCCGTCGCTGATCACCAGCAGTGGGCACGCCAGGCCGCGTTCGCCGAGCCCGCGCAAGAACCCTTCCCAGGCCGCACCGGATTCCGAGGAGGCCGCCTCAAGCCCGACGAACACCGGTTTGCCGTCGGTGTCGATACCCCACGCGGCCAGTACCGGCTCGGCTGAGGCGCCTGCGTGGTATTTAAAGTGCGACCCGTCCAGGAACAGGTAATCGAGCTCGACGTCGTCGAGGCGGCGAGCGCTCCACTGCTCGAACTGAGCCGTTGATGTCCTCGCAGATGCGCGACACCGTCGACTTCGACACCGCGGCGGCCTCGCCGAGCGCTTCGACCAGGGTGGCCTCCACGTCGCGGACCGACAACCCGCGCACGAACCCGGCGATCACCAATGCCTCCAATGCGTTGGTCTTGGTTACTCCCTTGCCGAACAGCTGGGAGGCGAACCGCTCGGTGGTGCCGCGCATCTTCGGCCGTGCCAGCGTCACCGGTCCCGCGGTGGTCTTCACCGTGGTCGGGCAGTATCCGTTGCGCATCCCGGCGCGGGCGTCCGCACAGCTCGCGGTCCGCTGGTAGCGGTCCCGGCCCAAAAACGCGGCCACTTCGGCCTCGATGGCGGTCTGCAGCAGCAACCGGGCACCAAGCCGGGCTACTTCCTCGATCGCGCCCGCCAGGTCCTCGCCGCCGGCGAACACACCATCAATTTCTGCCTGCAACCGCTGCACAGGCGATACCCTCTTCGACACGGACGTAGGCTCCTTCCATCAGACTGGCCGGTCTTCGAGGGAACCTACGTCCGGATTCTTTTACACCGCGGCAGGGACACGACCTAGCGAGGACACTGTCGCGTTAGAGGACTTGCTGACTCCGACACTCGACGAGTTGGACACGATCGCTACCAATGGCGGTCTGGCGCGGGGCGTGCCGACCGGATTCGCTGATCTCGATGAGATCACCTGCGGGCTTCAGCCAGGAACCATGGTTACCGTTGCGGCTCGTCCGGGCGTTGGAAAAGTCCGTTCTAGCACTGGATTTCATGCGATCGTGTTCGCTCAGACATCGGATGGCCAGTGTCATCTTCTCGTTGGAAATGAGTAAGTCCGAAATTGTGATGCGGCTGCTGGCGGCCGAAGCGAGGGTCAAACTTGCGGATATGCGTTCGGGGCGCATGAATGACGATGACTGGATCCGGGTGGGCGGCACCATGAGTCAAATCAGCGATGCCCGGATTCGGCCCGTTGCTAGGAGGCGGAATTCGTGGCCGCGATTAACGGCGATCTAGCTAACTACGAGACCGTGGATAGGCTTGCGGGCATCGCTGGTCTTTCACCAGTGCCACACGATTCCGGGCGCGTCACGGGCAACCTGAAACGTCCACGCAGGTATGACCGGCGCTTACTCCGAGCCTGCTACATGGCTGCCCACAACAGTCTCCGCACCAGTCCAGCATCGCGTGCCTTCTACGACCGGAAACGAGCCCAGGGCAAACGCCACAGT
>NZ_JAEKMI010000125.1 GCF_020217485.1 Mycobacterium sp. WUMAC-067
TGTCGGCTGCCAGGTGAAAGGGACCACTTCAGAGCTGGTTTTGCCATGAGCATGGGACCACCTGTTTGCCATTGATGGGACCACCTGACTGGCTGTTTTGCCAGTTATGGGACCACCCCGGCGTGGCGTGGGTTCTTCCGGTTGTTGGGCCGCTGTATTGGCCTGATGAGCTACCGGGAGGTATCGGTGATCGAGATCGTGGAAATGCTGCGGCTGTGGCTGCAGGGGTTGGGGTTGCGGGAGGTGGCCCGGCTCTCGGGCACCGATCGTAAAACGGTGCGACGCTACGTCGACCGGGCACGGGCCTGCGGGCTCGACCGTGACGGCGGAGACAGTCAGCTCACCGATGAGCTGCTCGCGGCGGTGATCGCCGAGGTTCGCCCGCACCGGCCGACTGGCAAGAGCCTTGCCTGGGAGACGATCGCCGCTGAGCATGAGCAGATCAAGGCGTGGCTCAAAGACGGGTTGACGTTGACCAAGATCCACACGCTGCTTGGCCGCCGGGGTGTGGTGGTGTCGTATCGGACGTTGCACCGTTACGCCACAACTGAATTGGGATTCGGGCGGCGCCAAGCCACGGTGCCGGTGGCCGACTGCGAACCCGGTGCGGAGGTGCAGGTCGACTTCGGCCGCCTCGGTCTGCTCATCGATGCTGGTGATGGGCGGCGCCGGGTGGTGCACGGGTTGATCTTCACCGCGGTGTATTCGCGGCACATGTTCGTCTGGCCCACCTACCGCCAGACCCTTAACGATGTGATCGCCGGGTTCGAAGCGGCGTGGGTGTTCTTCGGCGGGGTGTTCGCGGTGGTGATCCCCGACAACATGAAAGCCATCGTCACCACCGCACACGCGACCGAACCCCGGCTCAATGACGCGTTCCGGGAGTATGCCCAGGCCCGCGGGTTCGCTGTTGACCCGACGCGGGTCCGCAGCCCCAAAGATAAGCCGCGGGTAGAACGCATGGTGCAGTACGTGCGGTCGAATTTCTATGCCGGAGAACACTTCCGGGATCTCGGGGATTGCCGGGAACGGGCGCGGCTGTGGTGTGCGCAGACCGCCGGGTTGCGGATTCATGGCACCACCCGGCTGCGCCCGGCCGAGGTGTTCGCCGCCGAGGAACTCCCTGCGCTGGGACCGGTGCCTGAGGATGTGTTCGACATCCCGGTCTGGACCCATCCCAAGGTCGCCTCAGACCGGCATGTGCAGATCGCCAAAGCGCTCTACAGCGTGCCCGGCGAGTTGGTCGGCAAGCGGATCGAGGCCCGCACGGATGCGCACGCGGTGAAGCTGTACTGGCGTGGTGAGTTGATCAAGGTCCACCCCGTCATGGCCCCGGGCCGGCGGCACACCGACCCCGCTGATCTGCCCGCGCACGTGTCGGTCTATGCGATGCGCGACATCAATGCGCTGCAGCGCAAGGCTGCTGCCCACGGCACCCACGTCGGCACCTACGCCGCCGCCGTGTTGGAACACCCGCTGCCGTGGACCAAGATGCGCCAGGTCTATCGGCTGCTGGGGCTGGTGCGCCGCCACAGCGCCGCCGCCGTGGAGGACGCCTGCCGGCGTGCCTTGGATGCCGAAGTCATCGACGTCGGACTGATCGAGCGGATCGTGACCCGCGGCGGCGGTGAACAGATGCCCCTGATACCGAAACCACCCGGGGCGGCGTCCAGGTTCGTGCGGGATGGCTCCGACTTCTCGGTCCGCAGGCCCTCATGAGCCCGGCCCGCCCCGATGCCGTGCCGGCGGTCAAACCGATCGAGGTCTCCGGCGAGCTCAAAGCGTTGATGCGCCGCCTCAAACTCGGTCAGCTGCTCGACACCCTCCCGGAGCGGCTGGCGCTGGCCCGCACCAACCGGCTGCCGCACCACGACTTTTTGGAGCTGTTGTTCGCTGATGAGGTCACCCGCCGCGACCGCGAGTCCGCGACGCGGCGGGCCAAGGCTGCCCACCTCGATCCTGCGATGCAACTCCAAGCCTGGGACGACTCCACCGCCGTGGCGTTCGATCAGCAATTGTGGGCCGAGCTGATCTCGCTGCGGTTCCTCGCCGATGCCTACAACGTGCTCGTCATGGGCCCGGTCGGCGTGGGAAAGACGTTCCTGGCCAACGCCTTAGGCCACATCGCGGTACGACGGCTTCACAGCGTGCACACCGAACGGGCCGACAAACTGTTCAAACGCCTGCGTGGAGCACGCCTGGACGGCAGCTACGAAGACGAGATGCGCAAACTGCACCGCGTCGAGCTATTGATCATCGACGATCTGGCACTGCACCGCCTGGAAGCCACCGAGACTACCGACTTCTACGAGATCATCGTCGAACGCCACCGCAAGGCTTCGACGATCATCACCAGCAACCGCGAACCGCCCGAGATCCTGACCATGATGGCCGATCCTCTGCTGGCTCAATCCGCGATGGACCGCCTGCAATCAGCGGCCTACGAACTCGTCGTCGAAGGCCAGTCCTACCGGCAACGCCAAAAGCCCCGACCGGAAAAGCCGGCCCCTCCGACTCCGTCGGATTGACCGGCAACCACCCCATCGGTCACCATCAACGCACGGCCTACAACCGGAACAACCCGGTCCCATGCTCATGGCAAACCAGAGGTCCCATCACCCTGGCAGGCGACA
>NZ_JAEKMI010000126.1 GCF_020217485.1 Mycobacterium sp. WUMAC-067
CTGCACGAACAGTGGGTCGTAGCCAGCCTCCAGAAGGTGGGTGGTGAAGGAGTGCCGCAGTGCGTGCAGACTCAATTCTGGTGGCAGCCCGGCTCGTTTGCGAAATGCGGTGAAGGAGCGGCCCAGCGCACCGAGCGTCAATCTGGAACCACGCTCGCTGGGCCACAGCGCGGGGGAGCGGTCCGCGGTGGCGAACAGCTGGCGTCCCTCGCTGCACCAATATTCCAAAAGCTCGACAACCCAAGAGAATTCAGGCGATGTGAGCACCGTCCGCCGACGTGGCCCGGACCCTTTCGTGCCTTTGGCCCAGCGCACGGTCAGCGCGCCGTAGTTTCCAAAGCGGGGTACGTGTGGGTTGGGCCCGAAGTCCGTCAGGTCCAGCATGACCAGTTCGCGGCGGCGCAGCCCATAGGCGTAGCCGACCTTGAATGCGATCGAATCCCGCAGGGCCGTCACCCACCGCTTGGACGCTGTGCGGTGCGCTTCGTCGACAAAATCATCTACGACGTCAAATAGGTGCTGCAACTCGGCCTTGGTGAACGCTCGGCGGCCCGGTGGAACAGCATCATCGGTTGTGTGTTGCGGAGTGTTCCACTCGAAGCATATCTGCGACGGAACATCGCCAAACTGCTTCTCGCAGAATGCAACCCAGCCGTATCTACTGTCGCAGACGTACGAGCAAAACATCGAAATCGTATTGCTGTAGGTCCGCAACGTAGATAGCGCAATCGGTCTTTCCTGCGATCGGAATTCGGCCAGGAATTGGTCCACGTCAATTGGGCGCCACCGCCACGGATACTCGTTGGTGAACTCAACGAACCGGGCAATCAGTCGACCGCGCGTCATGATCGTGTCGACGGCCAAGCCTCGGGCCAGCATCTGCGCCCGCCAGCCATCGACCATCGCATTGAACACGGTCTCATCGGCACGCAGGAGCGAAACATCGTCGGCACGCAGGATGTGGGGAATGAACCCGGGCAGTTCCTCAGCCATGACGATGGTCGAACGATCTCGGCAACCGGCTTGGCGACGACTTGAGTTGCGATCCGAATAGTCTTGCCCTCGAACGCAATTCGTCACTGTGACGCAATAACCCCGGTCCACGCAGTGGCGGGGGCGGTGCCGCAAAACAACTCACACCGACCGGATGCCAGTGGTCGCTCGTTGAAGCTCGCAACGTCGTCACCTAACATCCGAATCAATCATTAAGTGATTGAAACTTACGTCGAGCTGGCCCGTTGCGCAAGACCCAAGGTCGATCAGGGGCGCTGCAGCGGCGACCGACACCCGTCACAACCAGGACAATCGAGCCAGTCGTCCAGGGGTGCAAGTTCTTTCACTAAATGAAACTCGCATGCCTTAGATGCCGATAACAAAGATTACGTCAGGTAAAGCTCGCCGTTTTCATCGGATGAATCATGCCTACCCTGACCGACCCCCCCGTTGTCGCCGGGCTGCGAACGAATCAAAACGCCCGGATCACAGGGGGTTTCGGCATGTGGCGATGCGTGAGCCGCGAAGTGGTTGCTAGCCGACATTCCGACATGCTGCAGTGAACCTTTCTGATGCGGTGGATCTACCAGCACGGATGTGGTAATGATTCATCAGGTGATTCAATGATTCATTCGATGAGACAGGCTGGAGGGCGGATTGCCCGTCGATAAGAGCGGTCGTGTGTTCCTCGTCGGCTCGGTCCCTCTGCTGCATCCAGAGGCCCAAACCGTCGACGAGATGCTGCAGGGTTGGCGCAACCAGCAACTGTGTCGCAACCTGGCACACGACACGATCGACGCGCGGATCGCGACGGTTCGCCGGTTTATCGAGCACACCAACGAGTTCCCGTGGTCATGGACGCCGGCCATCGTCGAAGAGTTCTTCAGCGACCTGCGCGGCATCAAAGGGCGACGCCAGTCCACAGTGCGCGGTTATCAGAATGCGCTACGACTGTTCTGCTCCTATATCGCCGACCCAGACTACGGTTGGGACCGGGTTTGTGAGCAGCGGTTCGGCACCCATCCGGCACAGGTGTTCTTCGTCTGGAACACCGCCACCCACGTCCAAGACAACGAGCAGTCCCCCGAGAAGCGGCCGTTCACCAAACAGGAGCTACAAGACTTCTTGGACCACGCCGACGATCAAGTCACCCTGATCGCCAACTCGAAGAAGAAAGGGTGGCTGCCGGCCTACCGCGACGCCGTCATGTTCAAGATCAGCTACTCCTACGGTTTACGGTTCAACGAGCTGAGGCACCTGCAAACCATTGACTTCTCCCGCAATCCACACGCCCCGGAGTTCGGCCGCTACGGCGCGGTCAAAGTCCGCTACGGCAAAGCAAAGAAAGGATCCCCACCCAAGCGCCGCACCGTGCTGACTGTGTTTGATTGGACGCCGGAGGTGATCGCTGACTGGCTCACCCACGGTCAGCCCTACATCGACGACGGCATCGACCTCTTCCCCAGCGAGCGCGGGTTACTGGTCGCCGAGAGAACCCTGTTGCGCAGATTTAGACGCTACTGCCAGGACCTTGAACTATCCGATGGCCTCGATCTGCATTCGTTCCGACGCTCCTACATCACCCACCTCATCGAAGACGGT
>NZ_JAEKMI010000127.1 GCF_020217485.1 Mycobacterium sp. WUMAC-067
CTGTCCGTGGCCATGAAAAAGTACCCACTGGTGGCCAAGTGGAGGTATCCGCTGGTGGCCGGATAAAAGTACCCACCCCGTGTTCGTCGTGTCGATCAGGAACTGCGGGCCCCGGTGGTGACGGTGAAGGTGCCAACCACTCATCGTCACCACCGGGGAGTTCCATTGAAGTCTGCGAGGGACCGCATGGACATCATTTCTGCTTATCAACAAGTCGGGTCATACCGCGGCGCCGCGCAGCTGTGCGGCACCACCCATAGGACCGTCAAGAAAGTCGTCGAGAAATTCGAAGCCGGTGAGAGCGCACCGCCGCGGGTCGAGCGGGCCCACAATTACGATGCGGTGGCCGATCTGGTCGCCGAGCGTGTCGAGAAGTCGGCGGGTCGGATGTCGGCGAAGCGGATGTTGCCGATCGCGAAGGCCGCCGGTTACGACGGGTCGGCACGCAACTTCCGTCGCCTCGTTGCTGAGGCGAAGGTGTTGTGGCGCAACGAACATCACCGGGGACGTCGCCCGGCGGTGTGGTCACCGGGTGAGTATCTGGTGATCGACTGGGCCCAAGCCGCACCCGGGTTGTTCCTGTTCTGCGCAGTGCTGGCGTTCTCCCGGTGGCGCTTCGTCGCGTTCGCCACCGACCAGAAGGCGTCCACGACGTTGGCGTTGATCGCCGAAGCGATGGCCGGGATAGGTGGTGTCCCGGCCCGGGTGCTGGCCGACCGGATGGCCTGTCTGAAGGGCGGCGTGGTCGCCAACGTGGTGATCCCTACCGCCGAATACGTCCGGCTGGCAGGTCATTACGGTTTCGCGCCGGACTTCTGCCATGCATCCGACCCTAAATCGAAGGGCATCGTGGAGAACTTGTGCGGCTACGCCCAACGCGACCTCGCCGTCCCGCTGCTCACCGACGCCGCCATCGCCGGGGTGCCGGTTGATCTGCGTGCTGCCAACGTTGCGGCCAGGGCGTGGTGTCTGGAGGTCAATGCCGCGGTGCATTCGGAGATCTGTGCGGTCCCCGATGAGCAACTGCTGATCGAACGGGAACTCCTGCAACCGTTGCCGTCGCTGCAACTTCGAATCGGGGCACCGTCGGTGATCCGCAAGGTCGACCGGCTGTCGTGTGTCCGGTATGCCTCGGCCCGCTACTCGGTGCCCACCCGACTGATCGGGACCAGCGTGGCCGTCGTCGTCGATCACGGCGCGCTGTGCATCGTGGAGCCCGCGACTGGGGTGATCGTGGCTGAGCACGAACTGGGTGCCCCAGGCAGCGCATCAGTCCTCGACGATCACTACGACGGTCCCCGCCCGGAACCTAGCCGCGGACCACGACCCAAAACTCATGCTGAGCAACAGTTCTGCACACTCGGCGAGGATGCTCAAGCATTCCTGGTCGGGGCCGCCGCGATCGGCAACACTCGGCTGGGCTCCGAACTGGAAGTCCTACTGGCGTTGGGCGCCGCCCACGGCACCGACGCCTTGGTCGGCGCGCTTCGCCGGGCGGTCGCGTTCCGGAGGTTCCGCGCGATCGACGTGCGGTCCATCCTGGCCGCCGGCGCCGGAACGCCGCAGCCCCGCCCCGCCGGGGATGCGTTGATCCTGGACCTCCCAGTCGCCCCGACCCGATCCCTGGCTGCCTACACGGTCAACCCGGCCGCAGACGGTGGTGCCACGTCATGAACGGCACGCCAGCCAAGGCAACCAAACCCGTTGCACCACTGTCCACTCCGCAATTCGCCGCTGATCTCGACGCCGGGCTGCGGCGGCTCAAGCTCGCCGCGATCCGGCGCACCGCCCCCGAAGTCCTAATCACCGCCAAGACCCAGCGCTGGACCCCCGAAGAAGTGCTACGGACCCTCGTCGAGACCGAACTGGCGGCACGGGATGCCTCCAACGTCGTCAACCGGCTCAAGGCTGCCGGGTTCCCGGTCACCAAGACCTTGGAGTCCTTCGACGTGGCCGCATCGTCGATTCAGCCCAAGGTGTTCGACTACCTGTCGAGCCTGGAATGGGTTCGCACACAACAGAATCTGGCGATCATCGGACCGGCTGGGACCGGCAAGTCCCACACCCTGATCGGACTGGGGGTCGCTGCGATTCATGCTGGGCACAAGGTCCGGTACTTCACCGCCGCCGACCTCGTCGAAACCCTCTACCGCGGCTTGGCCGACAACACCGTCGGCAAGATCATCGAATCCCTGCTCCGTGTCGATCTGATCATCCTCGACGAACTGGGCTTCGCCCCACTCGACGACACCGGCACCCAGCTGCTGTTCCGCCTCGTCGCCGGCGCCTACGAACGCCGCTCCCTGGCCATCGGCTCGCACTGGCCCTTCCAAGAGTGGGGTCGATTCCTGCCCGAGCAGACCACCGCCGTCAGCATCTTGGACCGGCTCCTGCATCACGCCACCGTCGTCATCACCGACGGCCAGTCCTACCGAATGAAGGACGCCCAACACCGGAAGGAGAACCCCCAACCAATCTAAGAATCACTGCACGGGGTGGGTACTTTTATCCGGCCACCAGCGGGTACTTCTACTTGGCCATTGACAG
>NZ_JAEKMI010000128.1 GCF_020217485.1 Mycobacterium sp. WUMAC-067
TGGTCAGATAGCGCAAGCTCAGGGTATGGCCGAACTCCTGGGCGAGCGGGTGGCCAACGTTCCAGGGCCGGGCCAGTTAGTCGGTGCACCCGTCGCGGCTCGCGCTGCACTTGGCGCGGGCCGCCTCGATGCCGCATGCGCGCTTCTTGAACCCGTCATCGACACGCTGGTCGCCTCCGGCGAGCGCAACGGATGGGGGTACCGCTGCCAGATCCCACACACGATCGCGCTCGCTATGCGCGGATCAACCAGTGAGGCCGTCGCTGCCCTTGCCAGACTTGACCAGCAGCGGCATCCAGGCTGGCGATACCTCGACTACGAGTACGAGCTGGCTCGTGCATGGGTCGCCGCCTGCCAGGGCAGCGTCAGCAACGCAATCACCACTGCGCTCTCGGCTGCCGGGATCGCCGGCGCCAATGGGCAGTTTGCCGCGGAAGTAATGTGTCTACAGACCGCCGTGCAGTTTGGTGACCATTCCAGTGCGCCGCGCTTGCGCGAGCTTGAAACGATCGTCGAAGGACCGCGCGCAGCTGTTGCGGCCCGATTCGCTGAGGCCCTTAATGCCGGGGACGGGGCTGTATTGGCGTTGGTGTCAGAGGAATTCGAGCGCAGGGGTGATCTGATTGCGGCCTTGGACGCGGCGGCCCATGCAGCTATTGCGTACCGCCGGCAGGACAAGCGCGGGTCGGCGTTGACGTGTTCGACGCGCGCCGAGGCGCTCGCCGAGCAGTGCGGCGGCGCTACCACACCGGCGCTTCGGCAGGCCGCCGAGCGTTTGCCGCTGACCGATCGCGAACGAGAAATCGCGATGCTGCTCGGTGAAGGGCTGTCTAACCGTGAGATCGCGGCGAGACTGACGCTGTCGGTTCGTACCGTCGAAAACCACATCTACAAGGCGATGGCCAAGACCTGCACGGCCAGCCGCGAGGACCTCGCCGCTCTGATGCGTCCACGCAGCGCCAGGCCCCGGTAACCACGTCAGGGCGAGGCGCTCGCAGGACAGGCATTGCGATGGGTGCAACGGTGGACGGTCGGCTGCTGGGTTCCGTCCAAATCCGTAGACCGTTCAGCTGGATACCAGGCACGAGATGCCTTCGTACTGTCGCGGACAGACGGCGTCGAATTCACAGGCACAACAATGGCGGGCTGCTCAAATATGCCTGGTACCGCGCAGGCGGGTCGCGCTGCAACGTCCAGGGGCGCCCGAAGCGCTGATCTTGACCGATCGATCATTACCGTTAACGAAACCTGCCGGCGCAGTATCGATCTGAAAGCACCATCCGCTCCCACCGGCGCAGCGGCCACCTTGGTCCAGCTGGAGCGATAACCGTAACGACCTTGTCGTCGCCAGCGCGTCTGTCGCCCGCCTATTGACTGACGAGCGCGGCATCTTCGGGACCGCCAGGTGCAGCTGTATCGAAGCCGTCACTCCAGTCGGCCGTGTCTTCAGCCGGGCTTGCGTTACATTGTGGCATTCATGTCGATGTGGCTGAACCCTCCAGAGGCATGATCCAGCAAGAGCTTTCGAGTTCGCCTAGCTCCCTGGGCAAGGGCGCAGTATCGAACGACAATGCGCAAGTCGTGATTTGCGTTACCTATGCGATCGAGGTGCGGCTGAGGGCGTCCTAGGCCCAGCTGGATCCAACGGCGCTGTCGGTGGAGGCCATGTTGGCCCCGGCGGTTTGGACTTTTTGCCCATGGGCGTTGGCTTGCTCGTAGATGACCTGGAAGTTGCGGCCCAACTGGGTGATGAACTCTTGGCAGGCCACCGAACCCGCACCGCCCCAAAAGTCCCCGGCGGCAAGCACATCGCGGATGATGGCCTGATGCTCGGCCTCCAAGGAAGCGGCCTGGGCGCGGATCAGCGCGCCATGGGCGTCGACGTCGCCGAATTGGTAGTTGATGCTCATCGTCGGTTCTCCTAACTGCCTAGCATCTGCTGTGAGGCTTGCTCTTGCTGTTCGTAGTTGTTGGCGTCGCGGATCAGCCCATCGCGCACCCCGTGCAGCATGGTGACGATGTTGCGGAATGCAGTGTTCGTTTGGCCCATGGTGTCGTAGGACGCGGCCTGAGCGGTCCCGCTCCATCCGGCGCCGGCAATGTTCAGCGAGGACGCCCACATCTTGCGGGCTTCATCTTCGACGGTTTGGGCGTGCACGTCGAAACGGCCTGCCATGGTCCGCATCTCGTTCGGCTCGGTCATAAATCGTGTAGTCATTGAAGTGTCTCCTTACCTGGAAATCATCAGTTTTGCTCGACGTGGCCGGCGTCATGGCCGCCTGCCAAAACGAATTGGTGCTCTCCTTTGCTATCCGAAAGTCGCCGAGGGCGGTACCACCGTCAGGCGGGGCATGAAGCGAAGGTCGGTTTCGCCGACGTTGCCTATGCTGCGCCCGGCCATCGTTGCCAGCGGCGCGCCGAGCATGCTTGCGGGAGCCCCCGCTGTGGCTCCTGGGGCAGTGGCCAGGCTGGCGCTGGGCAGCGCCGACGCGGCAGAACTCATTGCCGGGGCCGCCGAAGCCCAGGTCTGCGGCACCGACAACGCT
>NZ_JAEKMI010000129.1 GCF_020217485.1 Mycobacterium sp. WUMAC-067
AGTTCGTCCGACACGATTCGCGGAATTGGGACTGTCCGCGCCTGGTGGTCCTTTACCGGCGAAAGCTCACCGCGCCGCGCTTCCTCCGAGTACGCACGGGCGACGCGGAGGACGCTCCGCTCCTGGTCGATATCGGTCCAGCGCAGTGCGGCGAGCTCCCCCCACCGCAGTCCGCAGTACCCGGCTACCAGCACCAAAGTGCGGTCCCGCGGCTCGTCGAGGTAATCGGCCAACCGCCACAGTTGCTCGTGGGTCAAAGGTCGCGGATCATTTCCCTGAACCCTCGGCAAGCGGATACCCGCGGCCGGGTTGCGATTGATTGCACCGTCACGAACGGCATGGTCGAACACCCTGCGCAAAACACCGAGTGAATGGCGCGCCGTTGCGGCGGACTGCCTACGAGAGATGTCTGCCGCCCAAGCCTGCACCTCCGACGGGCGTACCGACACCAGGGGCCGCCTGCCGAATGTGCCGGAGATCTGCTTGCCGATGACGCCACGAATCTTTCGCTCCGTTGCCTCCGCTCTAGCAGGTTGCGCAGTCAGCCAAATCTCGCACCACTCGCGGACGGGCTTCTCTCCCGCTTTCGGGTCTGCCCAGGCGCCTGTTTTCAGCGTGTCGACTTGGTTGCGCTCCCATTCCTGGGCGTCGCGCTTGCGGTGAAAGGTGCGCGATGCGACGTAGCGGCCGCGGTAGTAAACCCGGGCACGGTAGACGCGGGCCCCATTCGGCCCCCGCCGCGCCTCGATCATGCCGCTATGCCTGCATGCGCGACTCGCGTCGCGAGTCCAGCCATTCATCCACCTCCGCTGCGTCCCAACGCAAGGCGGCCCCGATCCGAATCGCCGGCGGCCCTTCTCCCTTCAGCCGCCAGGCCCTGATGCATCCGACGGATACCTTCAGACGGTCAGCCACCTCGTCGATTCTGAGCAGTTCGTCGTAGCGACCGACGCGCTCTCTACTGCCCGCGATCGTCTTGCCTCGCATCATGTCTCCTATCGACCGATTCGCTCACGCGCCGGCCGAGCCGGCTTGTGTCCGTGTTGTACGGTCTTGTGTCCGTGTTATGTGGACGCTCTCGGGCGTCGACCCAGCGCGACTGTCGCCTCGCGCAGCCAGATCCATCAGCGCACCGCAAAGTAAGTCCAATGGATTCGCGGCAAGTCTCGCGGCCGCCTCGACGTGCCTGCGAAGAACCCAGTCAGGCACGAACGGGCTACGAAAACGAACCTCCACTCCATCAAAGGAACTCACACCCACGCCTGTCGGAGCGCCAATGGGACTCGTCGCCGAATCCGTCGAGAACTCGCCGAGCACTGCCCTCGCTGCTTCCCGCGTCCGAACGGAAAAGCACACGCGCACAGCGCAATTGTCGCGGATACCGGTCGGGATGCTGTCGGCGGTCGGCCGCTGAGTGCTCAGGGCAACAACGATCCCGGCAGAACGCCCGCGCTTAACCAGATCTTGAGTGATCGATTCAATCTCTGCACCAACCGATTTAGCATCCCTAGTACGCAAAGACCGTGCATCCAAGTAGGTTTGACACTCATCGATGACAACCAGCACGGCTGGATGCAGCCGAGACGGGTTCGCGGACCATAGGTTCGCATCTCCGTACAACTCGCGCGCGAAGCGCAGCCGTTCGCGCATCAGCAGTTGGACGTCCCGCAGAGCGTCTCTGACGATTTCTAGATTCCCTGCATCATCGCCACTGATGTAGCGATACGCCCGTGAGCTCAGCCCTTCCAAGTCGTAGCCTTGCTTACCGTCGATCAAAAGCCACTGGACATCATCTCGTTGCGCCAACGAAGCGAGCACCACGGCCAACCACGCGCTCTTGCCGCCACCCGGTACGCCACCGACGACCATGCCGCTCACGTTGCGGCACGATCCCGTGATCGGGACACCTTGCTCGTTGATCCCGAGTGGCAGTTCCCACTGCCGCGACACCGGAGGCGCCGCCAGCATGACAGGGCTCGCGAGTGGATCGCGCACTCGCAGCTGCAACCCGAAAACACCGGGGTTGGGTTCGGCGACGATGACTTCGCGCACTCTCAGCGCGGAGCTGAGTTCGCCGCAACGGTGTCGCCACGTCTCCAAGCTTTGGCCGGGTGCACCCACCACCTTCAGCATGGCTCCGTATGGCGTCCTTCTGACCCCGGCGATCGCCGGAATACACTGGACCGCGCGCCGGCCGGGGTGACTTCTACTCCCCGACGTGGGCATCAGCCGTTGCGGCCAGGATCGGCGTAGGTCCGCATACACCGCAAGGTCCAGAATCTCGAGCAGATCCGCCCACTTGCGCTTACTTCCAATGACAGCGAGAGCGAAGCGAAGTTCCACTCCATAACTGAACATTTGGCGCCTTCGACGTAGTGCTAATGCCGTCATCAGCAATCCAGATAGAAACGCAACGCCCCCGGCCCCCAAAAGAACGAAGTTCCCATAGCCGAACATGGCAGACATCCAGAAGCCCACCAGACCAAGGCAAATGATCCTTGCAAGAAGTTGCATGTCACCT
>NZ_JAEKMI010000013.1 GCF_020217485.1 Mycobacterium sp. WUMAC-067
GTCCCGGGCACGCTCCCCGGCCCACCAACACATGCGCCAACCGATTCGATACCTCATCCAACTCCCGATAAGTCACCGACAGACCCTCGCCCACCAACGCCACAGCATCCGGCGCGCGCGTCACGTGGACGGCGAACAACTCGGGAATCGACACCGGCGCGATCGCCGACTCGGTCAGCACCGCCCGGTTACCGATCTCACCCAACCGGACACACTCACCCTCACCGAGCACATCCAGCGACGACAACCGCCCGGCGGGATCGGCCGCCATCGCCACCAACACCCGCTCCAACCGGCCGGTCAAATCGCGGACGTCACAATGAGAAAGCCATTGCCCGGCGCCCCCGAACCCACTCGTCTTCGCGCCCGGCTGCAGGCCGAGAAACAGCCGATCATGGTCGCTGAAAAAGTCCAGCCCACATTGATCGACGAGATTCGTATGGGTCAGGGTGCCCGAAATCGTAGCACCGGCAATATTCGCCAGATTTGTGGTCGGAATGAAATTGAGAATTACGCGATTCGAGCCCTGGGCGGAGCCGCGGGGCCGCTTGTAGTCAATAAGGTGGACCGGGAACCGCTGATGGTCCAGCGCTTCTCGCAGTCGCGTGTCGACATGTTCACAAAAACTGGCAACCGTGGACCCCGGCGAGGCTTTCAGCGCCAGTGGGACGAACCCGGTAATCATTCCGGGCACCGTCTGTGTCTCCGGACGCACCCGCCTGCTTACCGGAAAATCGAACACCACGTCCGAACTCTCGACGCCGCACCCGCCCACCAGCAGCGCGCATGCCGCAGCGATCACCGACGAGCGACGCACCCCCAACGCCTGCGACAACTCTCGGATCCCGGCGACGGCAACAGGATCCAATTCCACCGGTGCAGATGGTTCATAGGGATCACGTCCGTCCGCGGCGGACGCCAACTGATAGCTCGGTTCGCTTTCGGCCGGCAGGTTCTTGGTCCAGTAGGCCTGATCATCGAGATAATCGGTGGACGCTTCGTATTCTGCTTCGCACGCAATGAGATCACTTAGCGACCCAAAAAAAGCGGGGGGAATCGGCGCGCCCGAAGCCATGGCATTGTAGACATCTCCGATCCGATGGCAGACAAGAGCGAGGCCGATTCCGTCGGCCACTATATGGTGGCAGCATACGTAGAGATAAAATTCATCTGGCCGCGTCTGCATCAACGCAAATTTGAACAGGGGCCCACTGAACGGCATTACCGCGCCCTGAATCGAGGATGCCAGCCGATAGGCTTCCTGGACAGGATCCTGCGAGCCCATGAGCTCATAGCGAGCAAGCTCAACATCTGGGTAATCAACCGTCGTTTGAAAAACCTGGGCATCCACCTGGAAAAAGGCGGCTCTAAGCGGTTCGGCCTCGCGCACCACTTGACGGATCGTGTGCTCGAGCAACCAAGGGTCTATGGTGCCCGCGATTCGCAGAAGGTAGCCCAGCTGCCACCTCGCACCGCGGCGATCCGTTTCCTGCGCAAGCCATATATCCAGTTGCCCGCGCGTCAGCGGGAATGGCCCACCATCAGGTTCCGTCAGTTGTTCGCGCCCAAGCGGCAGCGCCCGGTCATCGATCGTCATCGGATTGCCTTTGCGGTTTACGTGCCGGAAGCCTGGCGCTGTGCCGCCAGCCTGCTGCGTAGAGTCTTCGGCCGGATATCGGGCCAGTTCTGTTCGATGTACTCGAGGCACGCGGCGCGATCCGCTTCGCCGTAAACCATCTCCCAGCCGGCTGGTACCTCGGCGAATGCCGGCCATAGGCTGTGCTGTTCTTCGTCGTTGATCAAGACGAAAAAGCTGCCAGTGTCGTCGTCGAACGGATTGATACTCACCGGTCCTCCAAATTTCGTTGTGGCATGAGCCGAACAGTTCGGTGCACTAACTGTTTCCGACCGGGCGCTCAGGGGCTTGCCACGGAACCGGTCTCGACGGAGTGCATGATCCAGAGCGTCGTGGGTTTCAATCCTGTTGTCAGGCTTATCAAGTCGGTAGCGTAGTCGGAGCCCGCACATCGAGTGGTAGGCGCAAGCCGACAGAGTGGTGGCTGTGTCGTATACAGAAAATTACGCAACCGAAAATTGGCGCATTCGCACGGATTACATTCTGTGACAGCGATTTTCGTGACGCCGTCGGCTTTGGCTCCGACTAGGCAACCCTGGTACCTCCCGAGACGACGGTGCGGGTTCGTGCCGAACACTCGCGCGGCGCGCTGACCTCGTCTTATGTCCCGGTCTGTGCCAGATGGGCATCGGGACGAGCTGGTGACACGCGCGCATGACACAGCCACACCTCGCTATTCGCCTGCGCAGGAGGAGTTTTCGTTGTTCAATTGGTCGCGGCTACCGGGTGGTGGACGAACCACGGTGGTGAGGCTGCCTGCTGGCAGCCTCACCGACAACCTGTTGCTTCACGACGCATCTCGGCTGATCAGACGGATGAGTTCGTCGCGGTGGTTGACGCCGAGTTTGGTGAACAGACGGTAGAGGTGCCCCTCCACCGTGCGCACCGAAATGACCAGCCGGTCGGCGATCTGACGGTTAGACAGTCCGGCAGCGACCAGCAGCACGATCTGACGTTCACGGCCACTGAACGGAAGGGGGCGCGCCGCGGCCTCGAGCGCCGGAGTACGCACTCCGCACTGGCCGGCCAAAACGTGCGCCCAGCTCGACGATTCGACCTCCTTGCGCCGCTCCCCTCGGCGGGCGTGCTCGGTGGCCGCTTGGGCCGACGCATCGGCGGCAAAAGCCAATGCGCCGAGATCGGCGAATTTGTGTGCGGCGACATCCAGCACATCGCCGTCGTGGTCCGCCAGACCGCGGGCATGGTCGGCGACCGCCTGAGCCGATGGCGAGTTCAACATTCGGGCGAGCTCCTCCACTCGCTTGGCCTGCGAACCGTCCCCGAAGCGCACGGCGGCATGGCGCGCCCGCATCTCCGCCACGTACATCTTGGCCGCCCCCGCGACTTCCGCCGCCTGCATCGCATGCGCACGGGCGGCCGCCGTGTCACCGGCAGCTGCCCGCTCCCAGGCCCGGGCCAGCTCGAGTTCGGGCAAGAAGACTGCAACGTGGGGTCCATACGTTTCCTCCGCGCGCCGCAACGCCGCGGCGGCCGCCGCGCCGTCGCCCCGCGCCCCCTCGGCCTGCGTCAGCAGGGCAGCCACCACGAGCAACCACGGCGACGGAAAGCCCTGGGACAGCAGGGAAATAGACCGGGCAAGTGTGGTGCACGCCGACGGCAGCTCGCCGCGGGTTACCTGCAGGAGCCCGAGCATCGCGTCAACCATGGCCTCCGCCGCGGGAAGACCGGTTGCCAGCGCGGCGTAACGCCTCTGGATTCGGTCGGCCGCCGGATAGTCACCGGCGGCGGTCGCCACCATGACCTCAGCCAATCCGATGGCGAACCGCTGTGCACCCGCCCGGCAGAGTGCCGTCGCGCGGACGCCGGCGGCGGCAATGCGGCTGACTTCGGAAAAGCGCCCGGCCGCCAGCAGGGCGCCGCATGTCGCGACGGCCGCCCACACGGTCGCGATCGGCGCTACGTCGGCCTCGCACAGACGGGGCCCGAGCTCGAGCGTCGTCTCGACGTCGCCGCGGAAGAACCCGATCGACATCTCCAGCGCGGTGATCAGCTGGAGGGCGCCCTCGGTCACGAGACGCGGTTTCACCTCGGCTAGTACGCGTGTCGCGATTTCGGCGTCACCGCAACCCCACGCCAAGTTGGCGGCGCGCAGACAGCCCCATCGCGCGATCAGCCAGTCGTCGGCGTCACTGAGGTCGACGCCCAGAAGGATTGACTCGGCCTCCTCCCCGCGCCCCTGCCAACTCACCGCCTCGGCAAGCACCAGAGCGGCCGGCAGACCACCACCGCGATCGACCGCGAACTTGGCCAGTTCCTCACCCAGCACCACATTCGACATCGCCAGGGCACTGGCCGCCGCGTTGATTGCCACGTCGAGGTCGGGCTCCAGGTCGCTTCGCATCATGAACTGGGCCAACCGGATTCGGCCGCGCGGATCGGAGAAATGTGAGCGCCGCCCGCTTGCCCGTAGGTGCCTTCGAAGAGTTTTCGCCAAGATTCCATTGAGTTGCCGCGAACGCACTATCCCTGCATGGCGGGTCGCCGCTTCACCGAGCATGGGGTGATTGAGTTGCGCCAGGGTGTGGGATCCGTCGACGACCAACTGGATCAGGCCACGACGCTCGAGGTGTGCCATCGCGTCGGCATCGCAGACGTCACGCAGGATCTCGCACTCCAGCACCTCGGCGGTGGCCAAGATCTCCACCACCTCCAACTCCTCTGGAGTCAGCGATTGCAACCGGAACTCCAAAGCGTCGTGAAGTTCGCGATCCGCGCGCAGCGGACCCTGAAGTTGCCAGCCCTGCTCGGTTTGAACCAAGGTCCCACTTTCGCGGGCCGCGGTCAGAAAGCCCCGCAGTAGCAACGGATTTCCCGCGCTGCACTCGTACAACTCGTCAACCAATCGCGGATTGACCGGACCCCCCAGGACTGTGCCCGCCAACAGCTCGGTCTGCTCGTGGGTGAACGGGTCGACGTGAACGGTCAACAACAGGCGCTCCTTCAACAACACGGTCAGCGCGTCCAGCACCGGCTCACCGGACCGGATCGTCACGATCAACCGCGTACTGCTTCCGGCCGCAAGCTGATTGACCAAGGTGGCCGACAACGGATCCAGCAACTGGGCCTCGTCGACTACCACCACCAGGTTCTTGTCCTGACTCAGGGTCTGATGCGCGGCGGCCAGCATGATCGCCGGCTCGTGGCCCACCCCTAGGCTCACCGCGCGAGAAAAGGCGCCCAGGGGCACGGCCGAACCCGTTTGGGTGCCCAGCGCAAATCGCACCGTTCGCCCCGCCGATTCCACCGCCTTCGCGAGCATGCGCGCCAGTGTCGACTTACCCATACCGCTGTCGCCGACCAGCGCCACCCCGTGGAACTCGCCGTTGTTCAGCGCCGCCAGCGATCGCCGCAACTCCACATCGCGCCCCACAATGGGCCATGTCGACCCATTGACCCTCTGTGTCAAATGATCTGTCTCCCCACTCCCACCAAGCCGCCGACACGGCGACCAGAATGTTGCTGGGTCGCGTACCGGCGGCCGCGAGCCAGTGACGCGCCGGACGAGACGCCCTGAGCGCGCTGCCGCTACATGAACCCCGAATTCGCGGCCGCCAGATAAAGCCTTAAGGGGTCACACGCGATCGAGGTCGTGCCCGAGCGGCCCGATGCGTGTCGGCCCTCGACGATCAGCGACTCCCCCGGCGGGATCGTCTCTGCAGGTCCGGGAGGGTCGGCCTCGTCGTTGACGATCGCGACCGTGCGCTTGCGACTGCGAATCATGTGCGGGAGCGTATGGCCGCTCAAGCAGGCATCGTCGGAATCCGCTCGCAAGTCGAGTGGTGTGCCCGCGGAGTTAGAGTGGCGGCCCCGTGAACTCCATAGGTCGCCGATGAAAGCTCAGCCGGTCCGAGGGTGATCGTGGCTTTCGTAACCCAGCGACTCGTCGATGCGACGTGATAACTCGCTCGGGACGGGAGGCTCCCTGCGGGTCAGGCAGATGAGCTGCTCGCGAGTGTTGATCCCGAGTTTGGCGAAAAGCCGATAGAGGTGTCCCTCCACCGTGCGCACCGAGATGACCAACTGGTCCGCGATCTGCCGGTTGGACAAACCGGCCGCGACCAGCATGACGATCTGGCGCTCACGTCCACTGAAGGGCAGTGGGCGCGCCGCGCTCTCGACCGCCGGTGTGCGCGAGCCGCAATGGCTGGCTAACGCGTGTGCCCGGGTCGACGACTCAAATTGCTTGCTGCGATCGCCTCGGCGGGTGTGCTCGCTGGCCGCCTGCGCCCACGCGTCCGCGGCAAAGGCCAATCCGCCCAGATCGGCGAACTGTCCTGCGACGGCATCGAGCACAGCGCCGTCGTGTCGCGCCAGACCGCGGGCATGCACGGCGACCGCCTCGGCCAGCGCGGTGCGGAGAATACGAGCAAGTTGCTCCAGACGCGTGGCCTGCGAACGATCGCCGAAGCGCACGGCGGCATGGCGTGCCCGCATCTCGACCGCATGCATCCCGGCCGCGCGCGCGATCTGTGCCGCGTGCGTCGCGTGTCCTTGGGCGGCCGTCGTGTCACCGGAGGCTGCCCGCTCCCAGGCCCGGGCGAGCTCGAGTTCGGGCAAGAACACCGCGACATGCGGTCCGTAGGTTTTCTCCGCTCGCCGCAACGCTGCCGCGGCCGCCGCGCCGTCCCCCCGCGCCCCTTCGGCCTGGGCGTGCAGGGCGGCCACCACAATCAACCACGGCGACGGAAAGCCCTGGGCGAACACCGCAATCGCGCTCGTGAACGCAGCGCACGCCGACGCCAGCTCACCGCGGGCAATCTGCACGCATCCCAGCATCACGTCCACCATGGCCTCCGCGGCAGGAAGACCCGCGGCCATTGCGGCATAACGCTGGTAGATCCGCTCGGCCGCCGCATAGTCACCGGCAGCCGTCGCGGCCATGACCTCGGTGAGGCCGATGTTGAATCGATGCGGGCCCAATCCGCACAGCTCGGCTGCACGCACCCCGAGGTCTGCGATGCGGCGAACCTCGGAAAACCGCCCGGCCGCTGCCAAAGCACCGCATGTCGGGAAAACCGCCCACACGGACGCTATCGGCAGTTCATCGGACTCGCACAGGCTCGGCCCCAACTCAAGCGTCGTCTCAACGTCGCCGCGGAAGTAGCCCATGGCCAGTTCGAGCGCGTCGATCAGCCGGACGCCCGCCTCGGCTGCCACACGCTTTTTCACATCATCGAGTGCTTCGGTGGCCGCCTCGACGTCTCCGCAGCCCCAGTACAAGTTGGCAGCGCGCAGGCAGCCCCACTGCGCGATCAGCCATTCGTCGCCGCCGTCGGGTTCGGCGTCGACCAGCACGGCATCGGCCTCCTCGCCGCGCCCCTGCCAACTCACCGCCTCGGCAAGCACCAAGGCGGCCGGCAGGCCACCGCCACGATCGACCGCGAACCTCGCCAACTCCTCGCCCAGGACCAGATTCGACATCGCCAATGCGTCCACCGCCGCGCTGATGACCGCATCGAGGTCAGGCCGCAAGTCGCTTCGCATCATGAACTGGGCCAGCCGAATTCGGCCCTGCGGGCCGGGCAACCTCACCAGCCGGCCCCCTGCCCGCTGATGTTTTTGAATAGCTCGCGCCAATTTGCCGTTGAGTTGCCGGGCGCGCACCATCCCGGCGTGCTGGGTCGCCGCTTCGCCAAGCATCGGGTTATTCAGCTGCGCCAAAGTGTGTGATCCGTCGGCGACCAACTGGATCAGACCACGGCGCTCGAGATTTGCCACCGCTTCGGCATCGCAGATGTCACGCAGGATCTCCCACCCCAGCAGCTCACTGGTGGCCAAGATCTCTACCACCTCCAGCTCCTCCGGGGTCAGCGATTGCAGCTGGAACTCCAGAACGTCTCGAAGTTCGCGATCTGCGCGCAACGGACCCTGAAGTTGCCATCCCTCCGCCGTGCGAACCAAGGTCCCGCTTTCGCGCCCCGCGGTCAGAAAGCCGCGCAGTAGCAACGGGTTTCCTGCGCTGCGGTCGAACAACTCGTCAACCAATCGCGAGGCGACCGGACTGCCCAGCACCGCGCCGGCCAGCACCTCGGTCTGCTCGCGGGTGAACGGGTCGACGTGAACTGTCAACAGCAGGCGCTCTTTCAACAACGCAGTGACCGCATCCAGCACCGGCTCGCCCGACCGGATCGTCACGATCAACCTCGCGCTATGGCCGGCCGCGAGCTGGTTGATCAGGGTCGCCGACAGCGGGTCGAGCAGCTGCGCGTCGTCGACCACCACCACCAGGTTCTTGTCTTGGCCCAGGGTGTTGTGCACAGCGGCCAGCATGACGGCCGGTTCGTTCACCGCTCCAAGGCTCACCACGCGCGAGAACGCGCCCAGCGGCACAGCGCAGCCCGTTTGAGTGCCCAACGCGTAGCGCACCGTGCGGCCCGCCGACTCGACCGTCTTGGCCAGCATGCGCGCCAGCGTCGACTTGCCCACGCCGCTATCGCCGACCAGCGCCACGCCCTGATATTCCCCGTTACTGAGCGCCGCCAGGGACCGCCGGAGCTCCTTGTCGCGCGCCACTATCGGCCACGCCGAATCGGTTTCCCCCCGCATCGGAAACCCCTAGCTTTGTTGAGGGGGCGTCGGCGCCATGACATTTCGCAACGCCTGACACCTACCCCGGGAATTGCGTCGTGGATCGCAGACGAGCCGACGACCGGCCCGAGCTGTAGCAGCCACACGACGCGGTTGTGGCCGATCGGGATCGCCACCCCGCGGTCGACGCAGCCGTCTGCCCACCAACAGCCACGCCGCCACGCTTCTGGTACGCACCGGACCTCACTCCTTCTATGGCCCAGCAATTACTCGAAAATATACCTGACATTCCAGCTCCCAGCAAAAGCTTTTGACCCCACGTAATTCGACGTAGGTGTAAATTAATGTGCTGGTTATACAGCTGTTTTATAGAACCTCGGCCGCGGTCCGGGCAGGCCGCTCAGCAAACAATACTTTCATGGTATGGGTTAGCCGGGAAGGCCGACGGAAACGACGGTGGGCACTGCTGCTCGCGCCAGTCCCCACCGTCGCTGCGGTTACAGGGCGACGCCCAGGAGCGCGTCGATCGCGGTCGCCACCAAGCGTGGCGCCTCGGTGTCGTGGCCACCGTATTCCAGCGCATCGGTAGTCCAACCATCAAGCGCGGCAAGCGCTTTGGGGGTATCGAGGTCGTCGGCCAAATATTGGCGCACCCGCGCGATCACGTCGCCGGCGTCCGGGCCGGCCGGAAGCGCGGTCGCGGCGCGCCAGCGCTGCAGGCGGGCGATGGCCGCGTCGAGCACCTGCTCGCTCCAATAGCGATCGCCGCGATAGTGCCCGGCCAGCAGCCCCAGCCGGATCGCCGCGGGTTCGACGCCTCGTGCGCGCAGTTGCGACACCAGCACCAGGTTGCCGCGGCTCTTGGACATCTTGTGCCCGTCCCAGCCGATCATGCCGGCGTGCACGTAGTGACGCGCGAATCGCCTTTCGCCGCGGACACATTCGGCGTGCGCGGCGGTGAATTCGTGATGCGGGAAGATCAGGTCACTGCCCCCGCCCTGGATGTCCAGACCGCTGCCGATGCGGCTGAGGGCGATCGCCGCGCACTCGACATGCCAGCCGGGCCGGCCGTCGCCGAACGGTGAGGGCCAGCTGGGCTCGCCGGGCCGCGCGGCCCGCCACAGCAGGGCGTCGAGCTGATCCGTCTTGCCGGGCCGCTGCGGGTCGCCGCCGCGCTCGGAGAACAGGCGCAGCATGGTTTCCCGGTCATAGCCCGACTCGTAGCCGAACTGGGGCGTGGCGTCGGCGCGGTAGTAGATGTCCGGGTATTCGCCCTCGACCACGTACGCCGCCCCGGACGCCAGCATCTTCTCGACCAGTTCGACGACCTCGGCGATCGCCTCGGTGGCCCCGACGTAGTCGCGGGGCGCCAGCATGCGCAGCGCCGCCATGTCCTCACGGAACAGCGACACCTCCCGCGCGGCCAGGTCCCGCCAGTCGATGCCGTCGCGCTCGGCGCGCTCCAGCAGCGGATCGTCGACGTCGGTGACGTTTTGCACGTAGTGGACGTCGTGGCCGAGGTCCAGCCATTGCCGGTTGATCAGATCGAACGCCAGATACGTTGCGGCGTGGCCCAGATGGGTCGCGTCGTACGGGGTGATGCCGCAGACATACATCGTGGCGGTCGAACCGGCCGCCACGGGACGCACCTGCCGGTCGGACGTGTCGTACAGCCGAAGCTCCGGGCCGCGTCCCGCCAACGCGGGAACCTGTGGGGAAGACCACGACTGCATGGCAATCAGCCTAAGCGCGCCGACGTTGAGCCCCCGAACTGCCCGGTCACTCCGGCCCCCGAAGCTATATCCCCTCCGGGCGTTTTGTGGTTTGCTAAATCCGGTATCGAGCAAATTCGCTCAACGTCGACGAGCGAGGTGGTTGCGATGTCGACTCATACAACTGACCGCACCGGCACCGCGGCCGCGGCCACACACCAAGAAATCGTGGTCACCTGCCCGGCGACGCGACAGGTCGTCGGTCACGTCCCGGTGGCCGCACCCGGCGAGGTCGAGGCCCTGGCCGCCCGGTTGCGGACGGCCCAGCCGATGTGGCAGCAAATGGGGGTCCGGGGCCGGGCACGGTGGCTGGGCAAGTGGCGGGACTGGATGCTCGATCACCGCGATGACCTGCTGACACCGCTGCAACTCGAAACGGGCAAGTCCTGGGGCGACACCGGCGTGGAGATCTCCGCGGTGCAGATCATCAACTATTGGATCGACAACGCCGCCGAATTTCTCGCCGATCAGGCGGTGCGCCCCTACGGTGCCGCCAACGCGGGCAAGAAGCTGACCCTGGCCTACGAGCCCTATCAGCTCGTCGGCGTCATCACCCCGTGGAACGGGCCGCTGTCGGTGCCGCTGCTCGACGTTCCGGCCGCGCTGATGGCCGGGTGCGCCGTGCTGTCCAAACCCTCGGAGTTCACCCCGCTCGCCTGGCGGGTCGCGGTCGAGGGCTGGAAGCAGATCGGCGCGCCCAATGTGCTGGACGTCGTGTTCGGTTACGCCGAAACCGGTGCCGCACTGGTCAATTCGGTCGACTACGTGATGTTCACCGGTTCGGTCAACACCGGTCGGCGCATCGCCGTCGCGGCGGCCGAGCGGCTGATCCCCTGCAGCCTGGAACTCGGGGGCAAGGACGCGATGATCGTGTGCGCCGACGCCGACATCGACCGCGCCGTCGACGGCGCGGTGTGGGGCGGATTCGTTTACACCGGACAGGTGTGCATCTCGGTGGAACGGGTCTACGTCGAGGAGCCGGTCTACGACGAGTTCGTAAAGAAGTTGGTAGCCAAGACATCTGCGCTGCGCAGCGGCATGGACGCCGGACACGACTACTCCTGCGAGGTGGGATCGATGACCACCGAGCAGCAGCTCGAGATCGTGTCCCGCCACGTCGACGACGCCGTGAGCAAGGGCGCCAACGTGCTCGTGGGCGGTAAGGCGAGCGACGGTGGCAGCGGCGGCCTGTTCTACGAGCCGACCGTGCTGGTCGACGTGAACCACGACATGGCCTGCATGCGGGAGGAGACCTTCGGCCCCACCCTGCCGGTCATGAAGGTCCGCGACGTCGAGGAGGCCATCGCGAGGGCCAACGACTCCAATCTGGGGTTGTCCGGCAGCGTGTGGACGCGCGACAAAGACAAGGCGATGGCCGTTGCGCGGCAGATGAATACCGGCAGCGTCAACATCAACAACGTCGTCACCAGCCTCCTGCAGTTCGGTCTGCCGATGGTCGGATGGAAGGAATCGGGGATCGGCTCGCGCTCCGGCGGCGCCGACGGCATCCGCAAGTACTGCCGCCAGAAGGCCATCGTCGCCGACCGGGTCGCGATGAAGAAGGAACTGCTCTGGTACCCCTACAGCCGCAAGAAGGGCGCCGTCGTGGAAAACGTTGTCCGCATGCTGTCGGCCAAAGATTGGCGACGCCGGCTGGGCCGTCGGGCTCCCTAGCGCCACGCGTCGCGGATGGCGCCCAGCAGGATCGGCGCCAGCTCGGCGCGGCACATGACGAAGTCGGGCAGGTAGGGGTCGAGCTGGTTGTAGCGCATCGGTGATCCGTCGAGCCGCGAGGCGTGCATCCCGGCGGCCATCACCACCCCGGCGGGGGCGGCCGAGTCCCACTCCCACTGGCCGCCGGCGTGCACGTAGGCGTCGACGTCGCCGTCGATGATGGCCATCGCCTTGGCGCCCGCCGAGCCGATCGCGACCGGCTGGATGGGCAACGTCTGCCGCATCCGGTGCAGGACCGCCGGGGGCCGCGTGGCGCTGACGGCGATGCGGATGGTGTCGGTGACGCCGACGCGCGCGGCGCCGGCCGTCACGGTGTCGCTGCGGTAGACGATGTTGCCGCGGGCGGGCAACGACACCGCAGCGTCGGTGATCTCGCGCTGGCCGTCGCTGGGCCGCTGCCACAACGCGATGTGGACCGCCCAGTCGTCGCGGCCCGGCGTGGAGAACTCGCGGGTGCCGTCCAGCGGGTCGATGATCCACACCCGGTCGTGCTGGAGCCGGGACAGGTCGTCGTAGGCCTCCTCGCTGAGCACCGCGTCGCCGGGCCGCTCGACCCGCAGCCGCCGCAGGATCAGTTCGTTCGCCAGGCTGTCACCCGCGTCGCCCAGCGCCCAGGGATAGCCGAACCCGACTTCGTCGCGGACCTTGAGCAACAACTCCCCCGCTTCGGCGGCGAGATCGGCGGCCAGCGCGGCATCGGTCATCTCGTCCGACTGGTCGCCGGGGGCATCGCTCACCGGTTCAGTATCGCCGACACCATGCCGCGGCCTTCACGCGATGGCGGCGACCCGCCGCGCCCGGCCGCGCCGCGCTTGCGATCGCCGCTAAACGCGATGGCGATCACCGCTAGAAAGCCGGCCACGGAATCGGGCGATGCCGATTGGGTCCCGGCATCACCGGATTGTCCAGCAGCGCGTGCGCACGCATCCGCAGCGCGGCGATCTCCGCGGAAGTGATGTGCTCGGCCAGTTCGTCGCCGAACGAGCCGGTGAGGGCCTCGGCCAGCCCGGCGACGGCCTTGCACGTTTGGCCGTCGATCGGCTTGCCGGCCCACCCCCACAGCACGGTGCGCAGCTTGTCCTCCACGTGCAGGCACACGCCGTGGTCGACCCCGAAGATGTGGCCGTCGAGGTCGCGCAGGACGTGGCCGCCCTTGCGGTCGGCGTTGTTGACCAGCACGTCGAACACCGCCATGCGCCACAGGCGAATGTCATCGGCGTGCATCAACACGACCTCGTCGCCGGCGTAGTCGTGGGCGCGCAGCACCGGCAGGTAGCCGGGCTGGGCCTTGCCGGCGGGAAACAGGTCGACCAGATCCGGGCCCGGCCGCGGCTCGGTGTCCACCGTGTCGCCGGGCTGCTGCACCCACTGCTGCAACATGCCCGGGCCCGCCGGCCCGTGGCGAATGATCGTGTAGGGCACGATGTTCCAGCCCAGTTGCGCCGACACCAGGTACGCGCTCCGCTCGCGGCCGGCCAACGTCCCGTCCGGAAAGTCCCACAGCGGCGCCTCGCCGGCGACCGGCTTGTAGACGCAATGCACCGCGCGCTCGTCGAGCGTCGATTCGCACAGGAAGGTGGCGTTGCTGGCCGAGCGGATCCGTCCGATGACCGTCAGCTCGCCGTTGCGCAACACCTCATGGTCGTCATATCTCGGGGTCATCGTCAGACCCGAGCAGCGCATTGCGCCGATAGCCGTTGGCGCGTGCGCAGATATGCCCCTCCGGGTCCAACGGTTCGTCACACAGCGGGCACGGCGGACGCCCCGCCGAGATCACACGGTTGGAGCGGGTGGCGAACTGCCGCGCCGACTCCGGTGTCAAGAACACCCGCACCGCGTCGGGACCCTCCTCGGTGTCGTCGAGCACCACCGACGCGTCGAACTCGGCGTCGGTGACGGCGAGCAGCTCGACCACCACGGTCTGGGCCTCCGAATCCCAGCCCAGGCCCATGGTCCCGACCCGGAACTCGGCGTCCACGGGCGTGACCAGCGGATCGAGGTCCTCGATCTCGGCGGGCTCCGGCGGGACGGGCGTGCCGAACCTGCGGTTCACCTCGAGCAGCAGCGCCCCGATGCGCTCGGAGAGCACCGCCACCTGCTGCTTCTCCAAAATCACCGACACCACTCGGGCGTCGTGCACCGCCTGGATGTAGAACGTGCGGTTTCCGGGCTGGCCAACGGTCCCGGCCACGAAGCGGTCGGGGGTGCGGAAGACGTGAATTGCGCGGGACATGGCACCTCCAAAATACCGGCTGTTGCCGTCGCCGTGCGATCCGATAGTGGTGGCGGCCGAATTAATCCGTCGAACCACCGACCACGGCGTCGCTGGACGGCAGCCCGGCGGCCGGTGGTGCCTGCGGCTCGCCGTTGGACTGCCCGTCCGTTTCCGGCTTCGCCTCTTCCTTCGGCGGCGGCCCGGCCCGCAGCGCGGCGGACAGCCGCGCGCCGGTGTGGTTGACGTGCAACACAAACGGGCGCAGTTCGGTGTAGCGGATCACGCTCACCGACGCCGGGTCGGCGGTGACGCGCTGGAACCCGTCCAGGTGTACGCCGTAGGCGTCGGCGATGACCGCTTTGATGACATCACCGTGAGTGCACGCGACCCACAGCGCGTCGCCACCGTGTGCCGCAGCCAGCCGGCGGTCGTGCTCGCGGACGGCGGCCACCGCGCGCGCCTGCACCTGCGCCAGGCCCTCGCCGCCGGGAAAGACCGCCGCGCTGGGATGGGCCTGAACGACCTTCCACAACGGCTCGCTCACCAGCTCGCCGATCTTGCGGCCGGTCCATTCTCCGTAGTCGACTTCGGCGAGCCGGTCTTCGACGAGCGGCGTGAGACACAGCGCGTCGGCCAGCGGCTCGAGGGTGCGACGGCAGCGCAACAGCGGCGAGGTGATCAATTCCCGAATCGGCAGATCACCGATCCGGTCGATCAGCCCGGCGGCTTGTTCGCGGCCCTTGTCGTCGAGGTCGACGCCCTCCGAACGACCGGCGAGAATGCCCGCGGTGTTCGAACTGGATCGGCCGTGTCGCAACAAAATGACGGTCATGTCGACCACGACGCTACCCGTGTGGGACTCCTACGCCGCGCTTGCGATCACCACTAGCGCGAAACCGGCTCCGCGTGCGCCACCGAGTCGCGCACCGCCGCGCTCAGGCTGCGTTCGTCGGTGAGGTCGATATCGACGAGGCCGCGGACCGCGGTGGCGACCACCTCGTCAGCCTGCGGAACGGGCCCGGCCAGGCGCGGCCGGTAAACCTCGACGACCAGCGATCGATTCTCGATGTGGAACGAGAAACTTCGCCCATCACCGACTTGTCCGTATCCGCTAGCGAAAATACCTGTCGACATGTCTTCGACAGCAAACTCTTTCTGCGTCATATGACGGTCAGCGGTGACGGCCATGAGCCGACGATACCTCGCCGGTACGGCGGGAGGCGGGCAGCATGGCCCGGCGGGGCGCGACCGCGTTCCTTAGAATTTGTGTTCCACCGCCGCACCACGAGGGAAGCAATTGCTGTCACGACCAGAGCGCCGCAAGCTTACAGCTCAAAGCGGTTTGTTGAGCCTTGCGGTTTTGCTGGGTGCGACGGTCGGTTGTTCGTCGAATCCGCTTGCCGGCGCGCCGCGGACCATCGAACCCGCGCTGGCGGCCGTGTCGCCGCCGGTGTCGCAGCCGCCGGCCGGCGCGGTGCGCCCGCTGGCCGGCCACGCCGCGGCGGCGGTGCTCGATACCGGCACCCGTCAGCTGGCCGTCCTGGCGCCGGGCTCCGACCCGGCAGCGCCGGGCAGCATCACCGTGTTCGGCGACCCGCAGGCGCCACCGCGCGTCGTCGACCTACCGGGCCCGGCCACCGCGGTGACCGATGACGGCCACGGAACCGTCTACCTGGCCGCGCGTGGCGGCTACTTCGCGGTCGACCTGTCCACCGGCCGCACGACGCAGGTGAGCGTCACCGAGGCCGCCCAGACCGAGTTCACCGCGGTGGCCCAGCGCGCCGACGGCAAGCTGGTGTTGGGCAGCGCCGACGGCGCCGTCTACACCCTGGCCTCCCCCACGCCGGCCGCGGTGACCAGCGCGAGCGTCGCCAACCGCAATAAGATCTTCGCGCGCGTCGATTGGCTTGCCACACAAGGCAATACGACGGTGGTGCTGGACCGCGGGCAGACGTCGGTGACAACGATCGACGCCGACGGTCACGTCCAGCAGGCCCTGCGGGCCGGCAGGGGTGCCACCACGATGGCCGCCGACGCGCTGGGCCGGGTGCTGGTCGCCGACACCCGCGGCGGCCAGCTGCTGGTGTACGGCGTGGACCCGCTGATTCTGCGGCAGACCTACCCGGTTCCGCAGGCGCCCTACGGCCTGGCCGGTTCCCGCGCGTTAGCCTGGGTTTCGGCGACCCTTTCCAATATCGTCATTGGTTACGACCTGTCCACCGGAATTCCCGTCGAAAAGGTGCGTTACCCGACCGTGCAGCAACCCAACTCACTGGCCTTCGACGAAGCGTCAGACACTTTGTACGTGGTGTCGGGATCCGGTGCGGGAGTTCAGGTCATCGACCACGCGGCGGGTACGCGTTGACCGCGGCGCGGCACAGCCGCCTGCCCGCGGGCTGGGACACCGAGATGTCCGACGAATACGAATGGGCGCCGCTGCGGCTGCCCCCGGACGTGACCCGGGTCAGCGCGTCGACCCGATTGTCCATCGAGGCCGAATACCGCGGCTGGGAGTTGACAAGGGTACGGCTCTACACCGACGGCAGCAGACGAGTGCTGTTGCGCCGCAAGAAGTCTCGTCTAGACGGCGCCGGCTACGACGGGCGACGGCCCGACCAGCCGGAACTGTGACACCCGACCGGCCACGCGAGGGCAGCCGCCGACTGTACGGCCTGCTGCGAGGGTTGTTTTTCGTGATCCCGCCCGAACGCATCCACACGCTGGTTTTCGCCCTGCTGCGCGGAGTCACGGCCGTCGCCTGGACGCGCCGGGCCCTGCGCCGGCTGCTGGCCCCGACCGATCCGGCGCTGGCCAGCACCGTGTTCGGGGTGCGTTTCCCGGGGCCGCTTGGCCTGGCGGCCGGCTTCGACAAGGACGGCCTGGGCGTGCTCACCTGGGGCGCGCTGGGTTTCGGGCATGCCGAGGTCGGCACCGTCACCGCCCACCCGCAGCCCGGCAACCCGGCCCCCCGCATGTTCCGGCTGCCCGCCGACCGGGCGCTGCTCAACCGGATGGGTTTCAACAACCTCGGTGCCGGCGCGCTGGCGATGCGGCTCGCGCGCCAGCGGCCGGAGGTGCCGATCGGGGTCAACATCGGCAAGACGAAGGCAACGCCGGCCGATCGGGCCGTCGACGACTACCGGGCGAGCGCCCGGCTGGTGGGCCCGCTGGCCTCTTACTTGGTGGTCAACGTCAGCTCGCCGAACACCCCCGGGCTGCGTGATCTGCAGGCGGTCGAGTCGCTGCGACCCATCCTGTCGGCCGTCCTCGCGGAGACGACCACACCGGTGCTGGTGAAGATCGCGCCGGACCTCTCCGATTCCGACGTGGACGAGATCGCGGACCTGGCGGTCGAGCTGGGCCTGGCCGGCATCGTCGCCACCAACACCACGGTGTCGCGCGACGGCCTGAAAACCCCGGGGGTCGAGGCGCTGGGCGCCGGCGGCATCTCCGGGCCGCCGGTGGCGCGCCGCGCGGTCGAGGTGCTGCGCCGGCTATACCGCCGGGTCGGCGATCGCCTGGTGTTGATCGGCGTGGGCGGCATCGAGAACGCCGACGACGCCTGGGAGCGGATCACCGCGGGCGCCTCGCTGCTGCAGGGCTACACCGGCTTCATCTACGGAGGAGGCTTGTGGGCCAAGCAGATTCACGACGGCATCGCCCGGCGGCTGCACGACGGCGGGTTCGCCTCGCTTGCTGACGCGGTCGGCTCGGCGGCGCGGGGTTGAGCCCCGCGAGACTGTAACCACCGACGCATTTCCCGAGTGCACCCGTCGGTGGTTACAGTCTCGCCGTTAGGACTGTTCGTAGGTGGCGTGGATGACCGCCCGGGCGATGGCGTGCTGGAACAGGTTGAACCCCAGGAAGGCGGGGCTGGCGTCCTCGGGCAGATCCAGTTTGTCGGTGTCCACGGCGTGCACGGCGATGTAGTAGCGGTGCGGGCCATGCCCGGCCGGCGGCGCGGCGCCGAGGTAGCGGCGCAGCCCGGCGTCGTTGACCAGCGTCAGCGCGTCACCGGGCAGGTTGCTGCCGTCGCCGGCGCCCTCGGCCAGCTCGGTGACGTCGGCGGGCAGGTTGGCCACCGCCCAGTGCCAGAACCCGGAGGCCGTCGGCGCGTCGGGGTCATAGACGGTGACGGCGAAGCTGCGGGTCTCGTCCGGGAATCCCGACCAGCTCAGCTGGGGGCTGACGTCTTCACCGCCGGCGCCCATGATCCCGCTGACCTGGGGCTTGGCCAGCGGCTGGCCGTCGGTGACCGACTGCGAGGTCAACGTGAACGTCGGCAGCTTCGGCAGCGATGCGTACGGGTCGGGCGCGGTGCTCATGGCAGTCCTCTCGAATGATCGGCTTGCGTTCGTCAACTAGCAGTGGGTCAGGAAGTGGGTCAGCACATCGGTGCCGAACCGCAACGCGTCGATGGGTACCCGTTCATCGACGCCGTGGAACAGCGCGGTGAAATCCAGATCCGGCGGCAACCGCAGCGGGCTGAAGCCGAAACAGCGAATACCCAAGCGCGCGAAGGATTTCGCGTCGGTACCACCGGAGAGCATATACGGCACGGTGCGTGCGTCCGGGTCGAGCGCCAGCACGGCGTCGTTCATCGCGTCGACCAGGTCACCGTCGAAGCTGGTCTCATAGGACGAGAAGTCCTTGATCCACTCGCGGGTCACGTCGGGCCCGAGGAGCTCGTCGATCTCGGCCTCGAAGGCCTCCTTGCGGCCGGGAAGGATGCGGCAGTCCACCACCGCCTCGGCGATCGCCGGGACGACGTTGGCCTTGTACCCGGCCTTGAGCATCGTGGGGTTCGCGGTGTCGTGCAGGACGGCCTTGAGCATGCGGGCCATCGGGCCCAGCTTTTCGACCGCTCCCCGCAGGTCGCCCGAGTCGGTATCGAACGTCAGACCGGTTTCCTCGCTGACGGCCGCGAGGAACTGCGCGACGGTGTCGGTCAGGACCAGGGGAAACTGGTGGCGGCCCAGCCGGGCGACGGCCTCGGCGACGGCGGTGACGGCGTTCTGGTCGTGCACCATCGATCCGTGGCCGGCCGGGCCGCGGGCGGTGAGCCGCATCCACGACAGCCCCTTCTCGGCGGTCTCGATCAGGTAGAGCCGACGTTCGCCCCCGTCGCGGCGGGGCACGGTCAGCGAGAACCCGCCCACCTCGCCGATCGCCTCGGTGACGCCGTCGAACAGATCCGGCCGGTTGTCGACCAGCCACTGCGCCCCGTAGGTCCCGCCGTGCTCTTCGTCGGCGATGAACGCGAAGACCAGGTCGCGCGGGGGCACGATGCCGGCCCGCTTTAACTGCCGGGCCACCACGATCATCATGCCGACCATGTCCTTCATGTCGATCGCGCCGCGGCCCCAGACGAAGCCGTCTTTGACCGCGCCGGAGAACGGGTGCACGCTCCACTCGGTCGGCTCGGCCGGCACCACGTCGAGATGCCCATGGATCAGCAGCGCGCCCCGCGACGAGTCGGCACCGGGCAGGCGGGCGAAGACGTTGCCTCGGCTCGGGGCGCCGGATTCGAGGTACTGCGGCGTATAGCCGACCTCGGCGAGCTGCTCGGCGACCCAGTGGGCGCACTCGGCCTCGCCCTTCGTCGTCTCCGGTTCGCCGGTGTTGGTGGTGTCGAACCGGATCAGCTTGCTGACCACCTCGACCACGTCGTCGCTCGGGATGGTCGGCTGCTCGGTCGCCCCGCTGTGAATGGTCACAACCCCCTTTCCTACCATTGCCACGGCCGGACGGCTCGGGCCGAGCACCGAGCCGTCCCGAGGAGCTGGATTGGGTTCGCGGCGGGCGATCCGATAGCCTTAGCTGCCAACCCATGCTGGTTTGGCCTTGTCCGAGTGGCGGAATGGCAGACGCGCTAGCTTGAGGTGCTAGTGCCCTACTAATGGGCGTGGGGGTTCAAGTCCCCCCTCGGACACACGACTGAGCCGAATGGAATGAAGGCTCGCATTCATTCCTGAGGCGATGGAGTGTGTTGAGCGGCGAAGCCGCGATCACACCCACGCTGATGTCGATTGGGCATCGCTTGATGTCCTGATTCTGCCCTCCGGCGCGATGGAACGGTGTCTTACACAGTTTCATTTGTGCAGTTCAGCAATCCATGGTCTCCCAGCGTCTCGACGGTGAGCCATGAGGCACGAAGGGGCGACTTGGAGGTGCGCGGACTGATCGACTGAGCATCAGACGATATGGCACCGCCGCCGCCGCTGGCGGCACCCAGCACTCACGGTCATAGCGTGACACCCAAATCGTCGCGAACACGACCGAGGAGATCCTGCGCCAGAGCTGCGAAGCTGGGCGCTGTGGTGGGGTTGCCGCCGTCGACCGCCGCGGCGGCCTGCGGCAGAACCGAAGTAGCTGACGTGCCTTCCTTTTCGAGAAAGCCCAACGCGCGGATGCTGACATCTCGCGCGTGTGATTCGGCGATATGCAGGCGAAAACCGACAGTCAGATCATCGGTGTCGACAGCTTGAAGCAGACGCAGCATATCCAACGCGTCTTTTTGCTTGACCCGCTTGCCCTCGGCCTTGATGTCGTTGAGCCGTTCCTCGAACTTGATGATCTTGGCGACCAAGAGTGCGGCCGGTCCTGCCACATTGACCTCAACACAGCGATGATCGTCGGGGTCTAGCGCATGCAGGGTACGCGGGCCGTGGTCGACGAGGGCGGGTTCCAAACCGGCTGTGGGTCTGGCAGCCCACTTCTCGTGCCCGACCAGCCGCGCTGAGCGTGCACCTTTGGCAGTGCGGCCGGACTGAAACGGCGCAACCATGATGTCGACTGCCACTTCGCCGCGGCCCACCCATCGACCAGGGTTTGCACCCTGGTTGAAGCCCACAGCTGCCATTGCGGCAGTGATCTCAGGGCTAGTCTTCAGCGACTCCGCATTGAGGGCCAGGTCGCCGTCGGTGGTCATCGGCGGTTCAACAAAGTCGCCAGCACCAGTATGTAGATACACGGCTTGAGCGCCGACGACGATGATCGTCGGCAGGTGCCCATCGAGCGCGTCAAGAGCGTCGAGCAGTACAGCTCGCGCCGCGACATACTCCGGTGCGTGAACGAATTCATTCTCTCCAGGCATCGTCGCTCCTTGCCAATATGTCGATGAGCTGCTCAGCCTCTTGGGCGAGGCGGCCTTTGGGAAGGGTCAGCAGGTCCGCGAGCACCTGGGAGATGGGTACGACGCGCAATCCCGTCGCGGTGATGTCCACACTGGTTAGCAATGTGCGATCTCGCGGGGTCGTGATCATGACGTTGCTGGTGGCACGGTCACTGCGGACCAGCCCGAAACTGCTGGCGGCACTGGTGATGTCATCGGCGTAGAGCGTGAGCACGGTCAGAGGAACAACCGAGGTGATGTCCGCGGGAAGATACTCGCGGGCGGCAGCCGACCCGGTGGCGGTTATGTCGTCGCGCCCCCGAATTCGGTCGAGGGTGCGTGCGACACCGCGTGGCGCGATGTAGTCCAGGACGACACCATTGCCGTTGGTGAAGCTATAGTCGGTCACCCAGCGATCGAGGAGGGTGCGTTTCCGTACGCGGGTGATGGTGCCGTCCTCGGATCGCTCGATGGCGCCGGCATCGACCAGCGTTGGCATCAGTTTGGAGACCGCTGCAGCGCTGCTCGACGATAGATCCGCAAGTTCGCGGATCCCCAACGGTGGTTGTCGGTCGAGGAGGGTGCGGATGGTGCGCGCCGTAGCGGGGCCGGTGAGTCGGACGGTGGCCGTCGACTCTCGGGGCCGCGGCGGTTTGGGCGCACCCTCTAGGCGGATCAGCACCGGCGGATTGGAGGCCGTCAGACTAACCCAGCCGGTCGTATCCAGGTAGCTGATGTTGGCCTCGTCCAGTTCGCGCCGGAGCGGCGGGCTGACGTACTCGCTGACGTACAGCAGAGGAGCGTCGCCGAAGGCGGCGGCCATGGTGCGCAACTGCCTTGTGATGTCCTGCACCGAGCGGCGATTCGTCGACAGCTTTACTTCGGCCAGGAAGCTGACGGCGGCGCCGTCCTCGGTGGTCAATGTCATCCGGAAGTCGACGGCGCGGTCCGGTTCGATGCCGATCCTCCAGGACGGCGGCAGTCGCGAGCGCAGCGTCTCGACCGCTGCGTTACGTACAGCCGTTTCTCCAATCATCGCATTTCGCATCACGAGAAACATGGTACTTTGCGAAACAGGGAAAGCACAGAGGCAACGGTCACCGAGCCTGGGTCCAACAGCAGCAAGATGAGCGCCTGGCAGATGGCACAGTCCCGCATTTCGCGGAGATATTGAGTTCGCCTACTCCCAAAACAGCGGCCACTACCAGATCGGGAGCGGAACCAACGAGGTGACGCTGGCTGTCGGCAATACGGATTGGGCACGGTCTACGTGCTCACGGATCCGTCCGACATAGCCAACGTCGCGGTCATCAACAGTGCGCGAACGAATTGCTGACGGACATGTCTCGGTTCGATACAAGTAGCCGGATCATCGACGCGGCACCAGGCGACGCGGTCGTGCTGCACAACGGGAGCGAGTTCTGGGCGCTGGTGTACATCGTGAAGGTGTTCGCACGACAGGCGTTGAATCGCGAACTGGCGATCGAGTTCCGGTACGCGAGACCGCCCACCCCAAATTTCAGCGGGTTCGTCTTCCCTGGGACAGACGCGGGCCGGCGCGGGCGAGACGCCCGACCTTGCCGGCGCAGCCGCAGCCAATCGCCGGCCGCCAGAAAGCTGACTGGTCAACGACCAACTCGAAGACCCCACCGTGTCGCAGGTGGACAAGTCCCCCTCGGACACATCGTTCTTGCGGTCGGATTGACGGTGCGGCGACCAATTTCATTGGTGATCACCGGCGTAGCGGCACGGGGACGGAGTCCCCCGTCTTCTCAGCTCATCGCCATCCTGGACGGGCCCAACACTTGTCCTTAGCACTGAAGCCTCAGTCGCCGCGCGGTCCCGGGTGTCGGAGGTGCGCGTAACACTGCGTCCAAGGCGTAGCTCGCCGCCACGCCCTCTCGTCGGTTCGAACCGGAAAGGCTGACATCGTGAACGTACTTGCAGCGTGGGGCTTATTTCTCATGGGTGGATCCATTTTCATCGGGTTGACATACTCCATCGTCTCGGTGGGTTTCTCAGCGGGGATATTTCAGTACCAAACGTTGGCTGTCGACGCTTTTCGTGAGAGGTTCGCCGAGATCACCGGCGGGACGGTCGAGGATTACGTCAAAGCGATTCCACGCTTCCGCAAGTTCTTCTCCCGAATTTCCTCTGATGACGGGCCGATCAGAGGCATTGGCGACGGGGTGCGGATTCTGATAGGCAGACCGGTGCGACTGACCAACGAACGACGGTGGGAAGTCTTCGACGCGCTCCAACACGGCCCAGCGTGGCGCATAACCGAAGACACCGAAAGGCGGCTAGTTGCAGTCGCGCTCTACTGCGCGAACCTACCCATCACGCAACCGCCACCTGACAGCCTGAAGGGGAAGGCGTTTAGTGGACAGCGGCAGGCGGAATTCCTTGTCGCACAGACGAAAAACGACATCGACGACGCCCAGAGCGTCGAGGAGCTTTTCACCGTGTACCAGACTTACCGGGCGGTGGTGCGGCGCAAATGGTTCCATGCGCTTACCGGGGGACACCGAAAGATTCTCAAAGCAAGAGCAACACCACAGCTCATCTTCTGGAAGAAAATGTTCGCCTACTCCGGCGGGGGAACCGGTGCCGGTACCCTCCTTTTCCTGTATTCGGCGGCGCTCCGGAACGACACCCTGCGGCACCTATCCTGGCCCACTATCGGCGGAGGGATTGGGCTGTTCCTCTTCGCGACAGGGGTTGTGAAGTCATACAACCGAGGCCGCATGGTCGACCATGACCGTACGAAATTTCGGCTATTTGCCCAGAAACAGCCGTTGGTTGCCACAGGCGTGATGTCCGGACAGGTCGTGCTGGCATTCTTCGCCGGAATCATGATGTTGGTCTTGCTATTGCTTGCTCTGTACTTCTTCCAGGGGTTGGTGCTCGGCTTGAGCCTGAGATTGATAGGTGACCAGCCATAATCAGCCTGCTAACCCGATCGGTCTGGGCAGTCACGATGGCCCGCCTTCGAGCGCATGCATTCGCAATATTCGGCTGATGCGCGGTGCAACGAGGTAACCACACCAATAGCTCCCGCCGGCGTTCACCGCCCTAATCGCAAGCCCGCAAGTCGCGTCATAGGCGGGCACAAGCCCCCACCCTTGCTGCGGCCAGCGTATGCAACCGCGGCGATCTTAACCCCAAGTTAATCCGCAGGCTCCAAACACCTTCCCGCGCAACCGTATTGCGCTACCGCAGGCCATCCACCGAGCATGCACCTCACACGGGGGCTTTCCCACGTAGGCTGGTAGACGACCAATGAACCGACCGAACGGCTTTCTCCGGCGAACGGCGACACGCAGTTTTCGTGACCGCCGCGAGGCCGGTCGCGCGGTGGCCGAGGAGCTGACGGCCTACCGCGGCCGCGACGACGTGCTGGTGTTCGGGCTGGCGCGCGGCGGCGTGCCGGTGGCCTGGGAGATCGCCGCCGCCCTGGGTGCCCCGCTGGATGTGTTCCTGGTGCGCAAGCTGGGAGTGCCGAACTGGTCGGAGCTGGCGATGGGCGCCCTGGCCAGCGGTGGCGGCCTGGTGATGAACGACGAGGTCGTGGCCAGCTTGCGCATCACCGACGCGCAGGTGCGCGAGGTGATCGACAGCGAGACGTCCGAACTGCTCCGGCGCGAACACGCCTACCGGGGAGGCCGGCCGATCGCCGACCTGCGCGACCGGGTCGTCATCCTGGCCGACGACGGGATCGCCACCGGAGCCAGCATGCTGGCCGCCGTGCGGGCGGTGCGCGCCGCGGGCCCGAGATCAATCACCGTTGCGGTCCCGGTGGGGCCGGAGTCGACCTGCCGCGACCTCGCGCGGGAGGCCGACGACGTGGTGTGCGCGACGATGCCGCCCGGATTCGAGGCGGTCGGGCAGGTCTACGACGACTTTCATCAGGTCAGTGACGACGAGGTGCGCGAGCTGCTCGCCACGCCGACCACCTGAGCGTTACTTGGCGGGCTCGTCGCTGCGGCCGTCGGCCGCGACGCTGGACTCCTCGGTCGGCTCGGTGGCGGCCTCCGGTTCGCCCTGCGCGGGCACTTCCTCGGGGTAGTCGACGTAGTCGTCCTCGTCGGGATGGGTCTCGCCCGCATCCTGATCTTCGTCACCGCCGGGCGGGCGCTGCTGGCGCTCCCGCAGGGCGTCGAGGATCAACAGGACCACACCCACCACGCTGGCGGCGATGCACACCCAGGCGACCAGCTCGTTGCTCGTGACGACGGCGAACACCAACGCGACGAGCCCGATCAGGGCCAATACCAGCGCAATGACGAGCATCGGGCATCCTCCAGGCGACGAGCGGGACTGCGGTGTTCAAGACCTAGTGTGCCAACCCCGAAGCTCGGCGAGCGTCCGGCACGGCTGAAAGACTAGTTGTTGCCCCGGTTGAATTGCTCGAACCCGCCGGCATCCGCGCTGGAGTCCACGGGCGCCGCCGACCCTCGCTGGCCGAGCTCCTCGAGCTGAGACTCCAGGTAGGTCTTGAGCCGGGTGCGGTATTCACGCTCGAAGGTGCGGAGCTGCTCGAGGCGACCTTCCAGCACCGTGCGCTGCTGGTTGATGGTGCCCATGATCTCGGAATGCTTGCGTTCGGCGTCGGCCTGCAGGGCGTCGGCCTTCTCCTGGGCCTGGCGCAACTGGGTCTCCGAGCGGGACTGCGCGTCCGCCAACATCGCGTCGGCGCGCTGCCGCGCCTCGGCCACCGTGGTCTCGGCGGTGCTGCGGGCCTCGCTGAGAATCTGGTCGGCGTTGGCGCGGGCGTCGGACAGCATCTTCTCCGACTCGGCCTGCGCGGTGCTGGTGAGCCGGTCGGCGGTGTCTTGGGCCAGGCTCAGCACCCGAGCGGCCTTCATGGCCTGTTCCTCGTTGTTGACCGCCGCGGCCGGTGCGGCGGGCGCGGCGGCGGCCTTGACGGGCTCCGGCTCGGGCTCGCGGACAGGGATGGCCTGCGTGGGCGCGGCGGCCGCGGCCGGGGCGGCGGCCCCGCCGCCGGACGCCAGCTCCTGGTCGAGCTCTTCGATCCGTTGGCGCAGATCGCTGTTCTCTTCGATGAGTCGCGTCAGCTCGGCTTCCACCAGATCGAGGAAGGCATCCACCTCGTCTTCGTTGTAGCCCCGCTTGCCGATCGGTGGCTTACTGAACGCCACATTGTGGACGTCGGCTGGTGTAAGCGGCATTGTTTCGTCCCCTCAAGTTCCTGTCGAACGTTCTGGAAAGTGTAGAACGCAGTGGTAGCCGTAGTGCAACTGCCGTCCATCCTGTCACACCAGGCGCGACGGTTGCTGATTAGCCCAATAAATAAGAGCCAATTTCAAACAATGAGGCCAATAAAATCCGAAACCTTAGAAATTTTAAATCGCGGGAACCAAACCGACGCTAAAACGTGTCCGGACCGTCTCCGGGACGGAACGGGGGCTCAGGCCGCGGGCCGGAATCGGGTCACGCCGCGGCGCCGAACGCCAGCTGCATCCCGATGAACGCGACCAGCAACAGCACCATGATCGACAGGTCGAAGCGGACCGCTCCGATGGTGAGCTGGGGGATCAACCGGCGCAGCAGCTTCACGGGCGGATCGGTGATCGACATGATGATCTCCAGCACCACCACGGTGATCCCGGTGGGATGCCAGTCCCGGCTGAACGAGCGGATGAACTCAACGACGACCCGAGCGATGAGCAGCAGCCAGAAAATGAAGAGCGCAAACCCAAGGATCTGAAAGAACAACACCAACTGAAGTGCCCCGACCTTATCGATGAGATGCCAAGCGCCGCGGACGTGCGCGGCGCCTGCCAGCCTACCGACTCCGGGTTACCGGCCCCACCTCACGTGGCCTCGGGAGTCGTTCAACCATCCGAGTGCGCGATCGGCCGCCCGAGACGAGCCATCGCCGAGCGCGGCGGGTGCGTCTATTGGTAAGCGTAGAAACCGGTTTCGGCGATCCGGCGACGCTCCTCCGGGGACACGTCCACGTCGGCGGGCGACAGCAGGAACACCTTGGTCGCCACCTTGTCGAAGGAACCGCGCAGCGCGAAGGCCAGGCCGGCCGCGAAGTCGACGAGTCGCTTCGCGTCGGCGTTGTCCATCGACACCAGGTCCATGATGACCGGGGTGCCGTCGCGGAAACGCTCGCCGATGGTGCGGGCCTCGCTGTAGTCCTTCGGCCGCAATGTGGTGATCTTCGACAGCGGGTGGCCCTCTTCGAACATCATCGCCATCCGGCGCGGGTCCATCGCCAGCGCGCCGCGGGTGGAGTTGCGCAACCACGAGCCGAAGCGGGGTCCGCCCCTCTCGGCCCGGTCGAACTCGCGGGGGTGCACGGCGCCGTAGCGCGGCTCCTCGCCGTAGCCACCGCGGTAGCCCGCGGGCGGCACGTAGTCGGCCGGCTCGCGGCGCGGGTCGTCGTAGTCGTCGCCGTCGTAGCGGCCGTATCCCTGGAAAGTCTCGTCAAATCGCGGGCGCGGGAAACCGCGGGACGGCGCGCGGTCGTCGTAATACTCGTCTTCGTAGTCGTCCATTGGGGCCATACCGAAATAGGCCTTGACTTTGTGCAGTGTGCTCATTGCGTTGACCCTTCTAGCCCCTGGGATTCCTGGTGTTAGTGATAAAGCTGTTACTGCAGTGACTACTTACGGTGACGGTAACCTCCGACGGCCCAATAGGGCGGTACCGACACGCACACATGTCGATCCGTGTTTGACGGCGATTTCGAAGTCGTCGGACATGCCGGCGGACAGGCCGACCGCGTTCCGGTGCGTCTCGAGCACCCGCCGATGTTCGGATTGGAGCCGGTCAAAGGCCTCGTCGGGATCGGAGTTCAGCGGCGGGATGGCCATCAGGCCGGCCAGATCCAGATTGGTCGCCTCCTCGACCTGCGCGCACATCTGGTCGACGGCCCCTGGCCGGGAGATGTCGACGCCGCCGCGGGACTCGTCGCCGTCGAGGCTTACCTGAACATAGATCCGCATCGGTTCGGTGCGGCGGCCTTCGGCCAGCGCCGCCGCGACGCCCCGGTCGAGCGCGGTCACCAGGTGCGCACTGTCGACCGAGTGGGCGGTGTGGGCCCAACGGGCCACCGACCGCGCCTTGTTCCGCTGGATATGACCCACCATGTGCCAGCGCGGATTTCCCACGTTCGACCGTTCAGAAGCCGCCAGCAGCCGAGTGACCTCGGCCACTTTTGCCGTCGCTTCCTGGTCCCGCGATTCGCCGACGGCCCGGCAACCCAATCGGGACAAAGTCACGACGTCGGTTGCTGGAAAAAACTTGGTCACCGGTAAAACTTCGATCTCCCCGACATTGCGGCCCGCCGCTTCGGCCGCCGCGGCAAGGCGTGAGCGCACCGCCGCCAATGCGTGGGTCAATTCCGATTCGCGGTCTCCCCCATTGGACATGTCCACCGCCATCGCGGTCACTCCATCCAGACCAGCGAGGCCAGCCGGCCCGTCGGTGCATCCCGGCGGTGGCTGAACAATGTCGGGTCGGCCACCGTGCACCGCGGATCGATGTCGATTGCGGTGACGCCCAAACCCTTGAGCTGGCAAGCGATTCCGGCCCGCAGATCGAGTCCGGGCGTTCCGGCCGCGGTGGTGGTGCGGCTGCCGGGCAGCGCCGCTTCGACCTCGTCGGCCATCGCCGCCGGCACCTCGTAGTTCTGGCCGCTGACGGCCGGACCGAGCAGGGCCGAGATGTCCTCGGGCTGCGCTCCCAGTTCGAGCATCGCCGCCACGGTGCGCGCCACCACGCCGCGCTGGGCGCCGACGCGCCCCGCGTGCACCGCCGCGGCCACACCGGCGCGCGCGTCGGCCATCAATACCGGAACGCAGTCGGCGGTCACCACCGCCAGCGCCAGTCGCGCGGTTCGGGTCACCAGCGCATCGGTGTCTTCGAGCGTGGCCTCCGGTGGTCCGTCGACCACCTCGACCCGATCACCGTGGACCTGGTTCATCCACACCACGCGCCCGGGGCGCAGGCCGACGGCGCCCGCCAGCCGTGCCCGGTTTTCGGCGACCGCCGCCGGGTCGTCACCAACGTGGTCACCCAGATTGAAGGTGTCGAAGGGGGGCTTCGAGACACCACCGGCGCGGGTGGTGGTCACCCGCCGGATGCGAACGCTCACGTGACCAGTATCCGGAAGCCCTTGCCCGCCAGGCTGCATCGACGTAGGGCCCCTATGCTTCGACGCCGGTTTGTCGCGCAGTGGCAAGCAAATCGAGACCTCAGCGGCGCATGAACGGCGGCACATCGACGTCGTCGTCATCGCCGCCGATATTCAAGGTCGAACCGTTCGTGTGCACCGGCACGCTGACCGCGTCGACCGGTTCGAACAACGTCGAGGTGAGCTTGCCGGCCTTCGCCGACTCGATGCGGTGCGCGCCGACCTTCTCTTCCTTGTCGGCGTTGCCGCCGATGACGGGTTTGCGGCCGGGGCCGGTGGCGTCGAATCCCGCCGCGATGACGGTGACGCGCACCTCGTCGCCCAGCGAGTCGTCGATGACGGTACCGAAGATGATGTTGGCGTCCTGGTGCGCGGCGTCCTGCACCAGCGAGGCCGCCTCGTTGATCTCGAACAGCCCCAGGTCGCTGCCACCGGCGATCGACATCAGCACGCCCTGCGCGCCTTCCATCGACGCCTCCAGCAGCGGGGAGTTGATGGCGATCTCGGCGGCTTTGAGCGAGCGGCCCTCGCCGCGCGCCGAGCCGATGCCCATCAGCGCGGTGCCGGCGCCGGACATGATGCCCTTGACGTCGGCGAAGTCGACGTTGATCAGGCCCGGGGTGGTGATCAGGTCCGTGATGCCCTGGACACCGTTGAGCAGCACCTCGTCGGCGCTGCGGAAGGCGTCCATGAGCGACACCGCGGCGTCACCCATCTGCAGCAGCCGGTCGTTGGGGATCACGATCAGGGTGTCGCAGCTCTCCCGCAGCGACGCGATGCCGCTTTCGGCCTGGTTGCCGCGCCGCTTGCCCTCGAACGAGAACGGCCGGGTGACCACTCCGACGGTCAGCGCGCCCAGCTTGCGGGCGATGCTGGCGACGACGGGGGCCCCGCCGGTGCCGGTCCCGCCGCCCTCACCGGCGGTGACGAACACCATGTCCGCCCCGCGCAGCAGCTCTTCGATTTCGTCCTTGGCGTCCTCGGCGGCCCTGCGCCCGACCTCCGGGTCGGCGCCGGCGCCCAGCCCGCGGGTGGAGTCGCGCCCGACGTCGAGTTTGACGTCGGCGTCACTCATCAACAGCGCCTGCGCGTCGGTGTTGATCGCGATGAACTCGACGCCTTTGAGGCCCTGTTCGATCATTCGGTTGACGGCGTTGACGCCGCCGCCACCGATACCCACGACCTTGATCACGGCCAGGTAGTTGTGCGGGGGGGTCATCATTCGTCTTCCTCCCTGATGGGCTCGGCTCTCCCGGTGGTGGGCTCCTCCGGACGTTCGCGGTCCTTCCTGGCAAACCCTCAACCTCAACCATAGAGTTAGAGTTATGTCAAGTAGTTCCGCGCAACCAGAACGGTATGGGCATGGCGCGCGCTAACCCCGCAGGCGCGCCGACGCGCGTCCCGCAAATTTTGCCCATTTTTCCGCCGCTGAGCGGGCGTGAGCGCTGCTCGACGGCGCCGCGGCGCGCGCGACGTGACGAAGATCGCTACTTGACCGTCGGCAGGTCCGGGCTGGACACGTCGTAGGTCTTGCCGGGCTGGGTCAACAGCGCGGACAGCTTCTCGGCCTTCTCGTCGGTGCGGTCGGTGGTCCCCCAGATCACCACCCGGCCGTCGCCGAGTGTCAGGGTGATCGAGGCCACCGAGGGCGCCGCGATCCGGCCGACCTGGTCCTGAACCTCGGGACGCAGCGCGGTGAGCACCTGCAGGGCGGCCTTGGTGGCGGGGTCGTTCGGCCCCGGATCGGCGACATCGAGGTAGGGCAGCGCCGGTGGCGGCGGCCCGGTCGCGAAATCCACGCCGTCGCGGTCGAACAGGTGTGGCCCGTCGGGAAAGTCTTTGACCGCCACCGGGACTCGCTCGACGATCGTGATCCGCAGCGCGGACGGGTACTGGCGCTGCACGCGCGCGCTGGCCACTCGCCGGATCGCCGCCACCCGGTCGGCGACCTGGTTGGTGTTGATCTGCAGCAGCGGCGTTCCGAGCCGCACCTGCGCCGCATCCAGGACCTCGTCCCGGGTCACCACGCCGGTCCCGACGACGACGATGTTGCGGGCCGACATCGCCGGCGTGAAATAGAGCACCAACGCCAACCCGATGCCGACGATCACCAGCAGGATGGTGACCAACAGCATCTTGAGCCCCCGAACAACGCCCCGCGCAACGGGTTTGGGTTCGTGGACCGGCCGTCCGGTGGCCCTGCGCTTGGCTTCACGGCGCGCCTCTTCGATGGCCATGGCGCGGGCCTGGGCGGCGCGGCGCTCGGCGCGTTCGCGGCGGGCCCGCCGGCGCGGCCCCTCGACCTCCGCCGGATCGGGGGTTTGATCGGCCTGTGGATCGGGTTCCGCCGGGTCGGCGCCCGTGCCGGTGAAGAGCGGCGCGGTGACCGCGTCGTCCGGGACCGGGTTGTCGGCCTGCATGGCCCCGGGCGGTTCGGGGGTCGGCTGGGTCATCGCCGCGCCCCCGGCGCGCCGCGGTTGGCCCGCCCTCGCAACGCCGTGACGATCTCGGGCCCCAACAGGGTCACGTCGCCCGCCCCCATGGTGACGATGACATCGCCGGGCCCGGCGACCGCGGCCACCTGCTCGGCGGCGGCGGAGAAGTTCGGAAGGTAGCGCACCGGGACGCTGACGTGCTCGGCGACGCTGGCGCCGCTGACGCCGGCCAGCGGTTGTTCGCGCGCGCCGTAGACGTCGAGGACGAAAACCTCGTCGGCGGCGTCCAGCGCGTGACCGAACTCCTGCGCGAAAGCCTTTGTCCGCGAATACAAATGGGGCTGGAACACCGCGATGCTGCGGCCGTCACCGCTCTGCTCGAGCAGGGTTCGGACCGCCGCCAGCGTGGCGACGATTTCCGTGGGGTGATGGGCATAGTCGTCGAACACCCGCACCGGCTGCCCATTGCCCGCGGCGCCGACCAGCTCGAACCGGCGGCGCACCCCCTCGAAGCCGGCCAGCCCGTCCAGCACCGCGTCGACCGGGGCGCCGATCTCGAGCGCCGCCAGCAGCGCGCCCATCGCGTTGAGCGCCATGTGGCGTCCGGGCACCGACAGCCGCATCACCCGCGGGTGCTGCTCGGGGTCCAGCTCGGGGGCCAGCTGGATCTGCGCGACCGCCTCGGTGCCCTGCTGCTGCCACGACAACAACTCGGCGGCCAGGGGTTCACCGGATTGCGAAGTCCCCGAGCCGGATCCGTAGCGCAGGACCCGAATGCCCAGTTCGGCCGTGCGCCGTGCCAGCTCCGCCGCCCCGGGATCGTCGACGCAGACCACCAGCGCCCCGCCGGGGGCGAGCCGGTCCACGAAGGCGTCGAACACGTCGACGTAGGCGCTGGCACTGCCGTAGAAGTCCAGGTGATCGGTCTCGATGTTGGTGACCACCGCGACATTGGGCGTGTACTCCAGCAGCGACCCGTCGCTTTCGTCGGCCTCGGCGACGAAACAGTCGCCGCTGCCGTGGTGCGCGTTGGTCCCGGCCTCCCCCATCTCGCCGCCGACCGCGAACGACGGGTCGCGCCCGCAGTGCTGCAGCGCCACGATCAGCATCGACGTCGTGGTCGTCTTGCCGTGGGTGCCGGTGACCATCAGCGTGGTGCGGCCGTCCATCAGCTTGGCCAGCACGGCCGGCCGCAGGATCACCGGAATGCCGCGCCGGCGGGCCTCGACGAGCTCGGGGTTGGTTTTCGGGATGGCGGCGTGGGTGGTGATGACCGCGGTGGCGCCGCCGGGCAACAGATCCAGCGACGACGCGTCGTGCCCGATGTTGATCTGCGCGCCCCGGGCCCGCAGCGCGTGGATGCCGCGCGACTCCTTGGCATCCGAGCCGGAGACCAGCCCGCCGCGGTCGAGCAGGATGCGGGCGATGCCGGACATGCCGGCTCCCCCGATGCCGACCATGTGCACCCGCTGCAGCTCGGGCGGCAGCTGCTCGGTGGTCATGGCTTTCCTCCGGCCGCCAAGCGGCCGAGCCGTGCCTTCCTGGCGATGTCCAGCGCCGCCTGGGCCACCTGGCGCGCCGCGTCGGGATGTCCCACCCGCGCGGCCGCCGCCGTCATCGCCGCCAGCCGCGGCGGGTCGCCCACCAGGCCCGCCACCTCCCTGGCGACCAGCTCGGGCGTCAGGTCGGCGTCGGCGACCACCATGCCGCCGCCGGCGTTGACCACCGGCAGCGCGTTGAGCCGTTGCTCGCCGTTGCCGATCGGCAGGGGCACGTAGATCGCCGGCAGGCCCACCGCCGAGACCTCGGCGACCGTCATCGCCCCGGACCGGCAGATCACCAGGTCGGCGGCGGCGTAGGCCAGGTCCATCCGGTCGAGGTAGGGCACCGCCACGTACGGCGGATCGCCCGGCAGTGGTTCGCGCAGGTCGAGCGTGTTCTTGGGGCCGTGCGCGTGCAGCACGGCCACGCCGGCGGAGGCCAGCCCGGCGGCCGCCCCGGAGACGGCCCGGTTCAGCGAGGCCGCCCCCTGCGAGCCGCCGAACACCAGCAGCACCCGCGCGTCGTCGGCGAAACCGAAGTGCCGGCGCGCCTCGGCGCGCAGCGCCGCGCGGTCCAGCGAGGTGATGGCCTCGCGCACCGGCACCCCGACCACTTCGGCGCCCGGCAGGCCGCAGTCGGGCACCGCGGAGAGCACCCGCTCGGCGCTGCGGGCGCCGACCCGGTTGGCCAGCCCGGCGCTGGCGTTGGCTTCGTGGATCACCACCGGGACCCGACGGCGGCGCGCGGCCGCAAAGGGCAGGTCCCGCGCGGCGAGATAGGCCGGCAGCGCCACGTATCCGCCGAAGCCGATCACCACGTCGGCGTCGACCGACCGCAGCACGGCGCGGGTTTCCCGGACGGCCCGCCACACCCGCGAGGGCAGGCGGGCCAGGTCGCCGCTGGGCTTGCGCGGCAGCGGCACCGGCGTGATCAGCTCGAGGTCATAGCCGCGCGCGGGCACCAGCCTGGTCTCCAGCCCCCGCGCCGTGCCCAGCGCGGTGATCCGGACCTGCGGATCGAGCGCGCTCAGCGCGTCGGCGACGGCCATCGCCGGCTCAACGTGGCCGGCCGTTCCGCCGCCGGCCAGCACGACCGACAGCGGCTTAAAAGCCGGCAACGCGGCACCGGCGGGCAGAGGGTCTGCCCCCCGCCCGCCGGTCGGCTCGTTGACCGTGTCGTTCACCCGTAACGCTGACCTTCCAATGCGCGTGTGCGCCGTTGCTGGCGCCGGCCGGCGGCCTGATTGGCTCCCAGGTTCGCATAGCGCTGGCCAGATCCATGATGCCTCGCCCGGGAGCGGGCGCTGCCCGCAGACTGGCGGGCCGGGCGGCCGGCCGCTCGCGGGGACGCCGACCGCAGCGGCGCCTCGGCGTTGCGGGGCGTCTTGCGCCCGGGTGACCCGGCGCCCTTGCGCGGCGCGCCGCGCGCTTGCGGGGCCGATTGCGGGCGAGACCGCTTGCGGTCGCGGAACGCCTCCAGCCGCGTCGGCGAATAGGGCTCGGGCGGCGGGAGCCGCAGGAGCCGGTTCACCTTGTCGTCGCGGCCGGCCCGCAGCGCGGCCACCGCCTCGGGTTCGTGACGGGCCGCATTGGCCATGATCCCGATCATGAAAAGCGTTGCCGCGGTGGAGGTTCCACCCGCGGAGATGAGCGGCAGCTGAATGCCCGTCACCGGGAGGATCCCGATCACGTAACCGATGTTGATGAACGCCTGACCCAACACCCACATCGTCGTGGTGGCGGTCAGCAGCCGCAGGAACGGGTCGGCCGAGCGGCGGGCGATCCGCATCCCGGTGTAGGCGAACAGCCCGAACAGGACCAGCAGCCCGAACGCGCCGATGAAACCGAGCTCCTCGCCGATGATCGCGAAGATGAAGTCGTTGTGGGCGTTGGGCAGGTAATTCCATTTGGCGGTGCCCTGGCCCAGGCCGTCGCCGAAGATACCGCCGTGGGCCAGCGCGAATTTCGCCTGCCGGGCCTGATAACCGGTGTCCTGCGGGTCGTTCTCGGGGTTGATCCAGGACCGCACCCGGTCGGAGCGGTAGCCGGCCGACATCGCCAGGACCGCCCCGGCCATGAAGACCGCGAGCAGTGAGGTGGCGAAGACGCGCAGCGGCAGGCCGGCGTACCAGAGCAGGGCGAGCAGGATGATGCCCAGCGACACCGTCTGCCCGAGGTCGGGCTGCGCGACGATCAGCGCCAGCGCGATCACCGCCGCCGGCACCAGCGGGATCAGCAGTTCGCGCAGGCTGGCCCGCTCCAGACGGCGGGCCGCGAGCATGTGCGCTCCCCAGATGGCGAAGGCGATTTTGGCCAGCTCGGAGGGCTGCATGGAAAAGCCGGCGACCACGAACCACTTGCGGGATCCGTTGGCCAGGTTGCCGATGCCGGGAACCAGCACCAAGACCAGCAGGATGACCGTGACGACGTAGGCGGTGAAGGCGACGCGACGGATGAACCGCACCGACATCCGCAACGAGGTGTAGCAGGCGACGAGCCCGATCACCGTCCACAGCACCTGCTTGCCGAAGATGATCCAGGCCGACCCGTCGGCGTCGTAGGACCGCACGCCCGATGCCGAGAGCACCATGATCAGGCCGAGCGTCGTCAGCAAGCCGGCGATGGCGATGATCAGGTGAAACGAGGTCATGGGACGGCCGAGCCAGGCGCCGAACCGGTTGTGCGAACCGCCGTCGGCGCCGGCCGCCTTGTCCTTTTTCGCCTTGGGCGCCTTCGGGGCTTTGGGCGGCTTGCCGGCCTTGTCGGCCTTGTCGGCCTTTTCTCCGTCGTCCGGGGGCGCCTCGGTGACCTCGGCCGCGTCGGTGACTTCCGCCGCCGAGTCGCCGTCCTCCGCGGGCCCCGTCTCGGTCCCGCTGGTCGCTTTACCCCGGCCCAGGAACCGGGTCAGTGCGTTACCCACGCCCGCCCTACCGGATCGCCGCGCGCACGGCGGCCGCGAACGCGTCGCCCCGGTCGGCGTAACCCGCGAACTGGTCGAACGATGCGCCCGCCGGTGCCAGCAGGACCGTGTCACCCGGCTGGGCCAGGCCACGCGCCGCGGCAACCGCCGCGGCCATGACCGCAGTGCCGAGATCCCGGCCCACATGTTTCACTTCTGTCACATCTGCACCAGAAACCACTGCAGTCGCATCCATACCAGCATCCTCGCCTGTCACAACGTGGAGGACGGGGACATCCGGCGCGTGTCGCGATAACGCCTCTGCAACCTCTTGCCGATCCCGGCCGATGAGCACGGCCCCGACCAGCCGCGACGCGATCCTGGCGACCTCGGCGTCCACCGATGCGCCCTTCAGCAAGCCGCCGGCGATCCAGACGACTCGGGGGTAGGCCAGCACCGACGCCTCGGCGGCGTGGGGATTGGTGGCCTTGGAGTCGTCGACGAAGGTGATGCCGTCGGCGACGGCCACGACCTCCGCCCGGTGCCGGCCCACCCGGAAGGTCGCGAGCGCGGACGCGATCGCCTCTGCGGGCACCCCGACACTGCGGGCCAGCGCGGCCGCGGCCAGGGCGTCGAGCACGCCGACGGGGCCGGGCACCGGTATCGAGTCGACGGGCAGCAGGGTCAGGTCGTCGGCGAAGGCGCGGTCGATCAGGTGGCCGTCGCGCACGCCGAGTTCCCCCGGGCCCGGCTCGCCCGACCGAAACCCGACGCGCACCGGCGCCCGCGCGGTCCCCAGCAGCGCCGCGGCCCGGGCGTCGTCCAGCCCGGCCACCGCCACCCGCCCGTCGAGCACCCGGGCCTTGGCCGCCGCGTAGTCGGCCATCGTGCCGTGCCAGTCCAGGTGGTCTTCGGCGATGTTGAGCACCGCGCCGCCCTCGGGACGCAGCGAGGGCGCCCAGTGCAACTGGAAGCTGGACAACTCGACGGCCAGCAGCTCGGCGGGCTGGTCCAGGACGTCGAGCACCGGGCTGCCGATGTTGCCGCACAACAGGTTTGCGCGCCCCGCGGCGGTCAGCATGGCGTGCAGCATCGACGTCGTCGTCGTCTTGCCGTTGGTCCCGGTGACCACCAGCCAGCGGCGCGGCGGCCCGTAGTGACCCGCGGCGTCCAGCCGCCAGGCCAGCTCCACATCGCCCCAGACGGGCACGCCCGCGGCCGACGCGGCGACCAGCAGCGGCGTGGCCGGTGAGAAGCCGGGGCTGGTCACCACCAGGGCGTAGCGGGAAATCCGCTCGGCTGCCGCCGACGTCGTAGCGGTCGCCACGCCCGCGTCGGCGTACCCGCGCAGGGTGGCCAGGTCGTCGTCGCACAGGGTCGGCACCGCGCCGAATCGGGTCAGGGCCGCCAGCACCGCCTTGCCCGTCACCCCGCCGCCGGCCACCAGCACCGAGGCGCCCGGCGCCAAGGGGTCAAGACCGCTCATCAGGCACCGATCGCGGCCAGCCACTCACCGTAGAAAAGGGCCACACCCAGCCCGCAGGCGATCGCGGTGAGCAACCAAAAACGGATGATGACCGTGGTCTCGGCCCAGCCGGCCAATTCGAAGTGGTGGTGAAAGGGCGCCATCCGGAACACCCGGCGCCCGGTGGTGCGAAACGTCAAGATTTGCAACACAACTGAGAGGACCTCGGCGACGAACAGCGAACCCAGCACGACGGCGAGGATCTCGGTGCGGCTGGTGACCGAGATGCCCGCGATGATGCCGCCCAACGCCAGCGATCCGGTGTCGCCCATGAAGATCTTGGCGGGCGCGGCGTTCCACCACAGAAAGCCGATGCAGGCGCCCGCGGTGGCGGCGGCGACGATCGCCAGGTCCAGCGGATCGCGCACGTTGTAGCAGCCCAGCCCCGGCGCGGTGACGCACGCGTTGCGGTACTGCCAGAACGTGATCAGCACGTAGGCCGCGGTGACCATGGCCATGGTGCCCGCGGCGAGCCCGTCCAGGCCGTCGGTGAAGTTGACCGCGTTGGACCAGGCGCTGACGACGACCACGCAGAACAACACGAACAGCGCCGGAGCCAGGGCGACGGTGGCGATCTCGCGCACGTAGGACAGGTCCGCGCTGGCCGGCGTCAGGCCGTTGGCGTTGCGGAACTGCAGCACCAGCACGCCGAAGATCACCGCGGCCGCGACCTGCCCGATCGTCTTGGCAGTCTTGTTCAGCCCGAGATTGCGCGACCTGCGGATCTTGATCACGTCGTCGAGAAACCCGACGCCGCCGAGCACGGTGGCCAGGCTCAGCACCAGCAGACCCGACGCGGAGCTGCCCTCGCCGTCAAACGCCAGCCCGGCCAGGTGCGTCCCCAGATAACCGGCCCAGATGCCGGCCAGGATCGCGACGCCGCCCATCGACGGCGTGCCTCGCTTGGCGTGGTGGGTCGGCGGGCCGTCGTCGCGGGTGTGGTGGCCGAACCCCTGCCTGGTGAACAGCCGGATCAGCGCCGGTGTCAACAGGATCGAGACGGCCAGCGCGATGGCGACGGCGATGAGGATTTGTCTCATGGGCGGGCTCCGCCGTCTTCTGAGCCTTGTGAAGTCAGGGCGTCGGCGAGCGCGCCCAAGCCGGCCGCGTTGGAGGCCTTGACCAGGACGACGTCGCCGGGTTGCAGCTCGGCCCGCAGCAGCGCCAGGGCGGCGTCGCTGTCGGCCACGTTGACGGCCCCCTTATCGGCTGAGCCCCACGAACCCTCCATGACCGCTCCGTGGTGCATGGCGCTCATCGACCTCCCACTTCCCACGACAACGAGTCGAGACACATCTAAGCGCACGGCCAGCCGGCCGATGCGATCGTGCTCGGCTATCGCGTCCTCACCGAGTTCGGCCATCTCGCCGAGCACCGCCCAGCTCCTGCGCTTTGACTGCGCACCTTCGCCGCCGCCGTGGGCGATCCAGGCCAGTGCCTGCAACCCGGCGCGCATCGAATCAGGGTTGGCGTTGTAGGCGTCGTCGATCACGGTGACGCCGTCGCCGCGGGTGGTGACGTGCATCCGGTGCCGCGACACCGGGCCGGCCCCGGCGAGCGCGGCCGCCACCTGGTCGACGTCGGCGCCGCATTCCAGCGCGACCGCGGCGGCGCACAGCGCGTTGGTGACCTGGTGATCGCCGTAGACGCCGAGCCGCACCTGCGCCTGCCGGGTCCCGGAGTCGTCGCGGTGATGCAGCGTGAAGCACGGCCTGGCCAACTCGTCGAGCGAGACCGGCCCGGCCCACAGCCGGCTGGGGCCCGCGCTGGTGTTCTCGGCGCGGCTGACCCGCACCACCCGGGCCGCGGTCACCTCGGCCATGGCCGCCACCGCGGGGTCGTCGGCGTTGAGGATCACCACCCCGGATGTCGGAACAGATTGGGGCAGTTCGGATTTCGTCTGTGCGATGGCCTCACGCGACCCGAACTCGCCCAGGTGTGCGGTGCCGACGTTGAGGACCACCCCGATCGACGGCGGGGCGATGTCGGCCAGCGCGGCGATATTGCCGGGGTGGCGCGCCGACATCTCGAGGACCAAGAAGTCGGTGTCGGGCGTCGCCCGCAGCACCGTCCACGGATGTCCCAGCTCGTTGTTGAACGACCCCGGCGGGGCCACCACCTCACCCAGCGGCGCCAGCACGGCGGCCACCAGGTCCTTGGTCGAGGTCTTTCCCGACGATCCGGTGATCCCGACGATGGTCAGCCCGCCCGCCACCAGTTCGGCGGCCACCGCCCGGGCCAGCTTGGCCAGCGCCGCCAGCACCGCCGCGCCGGAGCCGTCCGGGTCGTGCTCGAGCACCCCGGCCCGCGATCCGGACGCCCCCTCGGGGGCGACGACGATGGCGGGAACCCCGACCGGCCGAGCGGCCAGCACCGCCACCGCACCGGCCGCGACGGCCGCGCCCGCGTGGTCGTGGCCGTCCGACCGGGCGCCCGGGAGCGCCAGAAACAGCCCGCCAGGTACGACGGCGCGCGAATCGAATTCCACCGTCCCGGTGACGTGGCGTTGCGCGGCGTCCTGCGGCGAGACGTCGGACAGGGTGCCGCCGACGATGTCGGCGATCTGGGCGACCGTCAATTCGATCATCGTTGCGCCCCGTCGAGGTCCCGCAGCGCCTGCGCCAGCTCGACCCGGTCGTCGAAGGGCCGGGTGTGCCCGCCGGTGCGCTGGCCGGTTTCATGGCCCTTGCCGGCGATCAGCACCACGTCGCCCGGGCGCGCCCAGGCGACCGCGTGCCTGATCGCGTCGCGCCGGTCGGCGATCTCGACAATGTCTGCCGCACAACCACTTTCGGCCGCACCGGCCAGGATCTCACGGCGGATCGCGGCCGGATCCTCGCCGCGCGGATTGTCGTCGGTGACGACGACCAGGTCGGCCAGCTCGGCCGCGGTGGCGCCCATCGGTGCACGTTTGCCCGGATCGCGCTCGCCGCCGGCGCCGAACACCACCGCCACCCGGCGGTCCGGACGCGCCAGGGTGGTCAGCACCGCGCGCAACGCGCCGGGTTTGTGGGCGTAGTCGACCAGCGCCAGGAAGTCCTGGCCGGCGTCGATCTCCTCCATGCGTCCCGGCACGCGGGCCTGCAGCAGCCCCGCCGACGCCTCCTCCGGGGATACCCCCACCGCGTCCAGAATGGCTAGTGCGACAAGGCAATTGGCGACGTTGTAGTGGCCGGGCAGCCGAACGCCGAGTTCATGCGGCGCCCCGGCCGGATCGAGGACGGTGAACCGTTGTCCCCCGGCGCCCATCGGGGCCACGTCGACGGCACGCCAGTGCGCGGGTTGGCCCTCGGCGCTGACGGTGATCGCGTCGCCTGCTCGGGCCGCCATCGCGCGCCCGGCCTCGTCGTCGACGCACACCACGGCGCGCCGGGCCCGCAGCGGGGAGTTCGGGTCGAAGAGCAACGCCTTGGCCTCGAAGTAGTCGGCCATGGTCTGGTGGAAGTCGAGGTGGTCGCGCGACAGGTTGGTGAACGCGCCGACCGCGAATCCGGTCCCGTCCACGCGGCCCAGTGCGAGCGCGTGGCTGGAGACCTCCATGACGACGGTGTCCACCCCCTGTTCGGCCATCGCCGCCAGCATCGCCTGCAGCGCGGGGGCCTCCGGCGTGGTCAGCGCGCTGGGAATGTCGGCGCCGTCGATGCGGATGCCGATGGTGCCGATCAACCCGGCCCTGCGGCCGGCGGCGCGCAGGGCGGACTCGACCAGATAGGTCGTGGTGGTCTTGCCCGACGTGCCGGTGATTCCCACGGCCGTCACCCGCTCGGACGGGTTGCCGTACACCGTGGCGGCCAACCCGCCGAGCACGCCGCGGGGGTCGGGGTGAACCAGCGTCGGCACAGATTGCCTCAGAGCGCCCATCTCGGCGACCCCGGCGGCGTCGGTGAGCACCGCGACGGCGCCGCTGTCGATCGCTTGGGCGGCGTAGCGGGCACCGTGGGTGGTCGAACCGGGCAGCGCGGCGAACAGATCGCCGGACACCACATCCTGAGCACGCAGCGTCACGCCGGTGACCAGTAGGTTCGGGACGGCCCGATCGCCGGCCGACGCGGCTGCGATGTCAGCCGCCAACGCCGGCAATCGCACGCCCGCTGCGGCGCTGGGCCGCAGCGCACCGGGCACCGACACCCCGTCACCACCTCCGTCAGCCATGATCGGCCATGACACCCTACCTAGGAGCACGGGCCGACGAGACGCTCCCGCGCCCGGGCGGCGGGGTTACGGTCTTTTGCGCCGGTCGAGCAGGGGAAGCCAGACGGTGTCGACGATCTCTTCGATGGCTTCGTCGGGCAGAGGCCGCAGCGTCATGAGGACCTCGTAGCGGAACAGGTCCACGGGCAGGCGCGCGATGCGCTCAGTCATCTGGTCGGGTTGGATTTCACCGCGATCGATGGCGCGTTGGATCGCCTGCTCCAACGCGCCGTCGCGCCGCCCGCGCACCAGCGTTTCGAGATCGGCCAGGCTGCTGCCGGTCTGCTGGTAGAAGCCGCCGAGCCGGGTCAACAACGGCACCACCAACGCCACCCTGACCTTGTTCGCTTGCCGCAGCAATGCGATCACGTCACCGCGCAGGCTGCCGGTGTCGGGGGCGACCACGACGTCTTTGGCCACCTCATGCGCCACCGCGGCGAGCGCGAGTTCCTGCTTGTTCGGCCAGCGCCGGTAGAGCACTGCGCGGCTGGTGCCCGCCCGTACCGCGACGGCGTCGATCGTGAGCTCGTCGTAGCCGCGTTCGGTCAGCTCCGTCCACGCCGCATCCAGCAAGGCCTCCTCCAATGCGGGGCCCCGGCGCCGCCGAACCACGCCGGTCGAGTTAAGAGACATTGCGTTTCCTAGCGTTCGGGTTTATGTTTCTTTGGATACAGTCCGTATCTTATAGGAATCAGGGGTGGAATCGATGCGCATTCTCGTCTCCGGTGCCGGAATCGCCGGCCTGAGCGCGGCGATAAGCCTCGGCGCCGACGGCCACGACGTCACCCTGGTCGAACGCGCCAACCACTTGCGGGTGAACGGCTCCCCTATCGACGTTCGCGGGGATTCCATCGACGTCGCCGACAAGATGGGCGTGCTCGCACAGAGCCGCGCTCACCGGGTCGACATGACCGAACGCGTCCAGTTCATCGACGAAAGCGGCACCGTGGTGGCCGAACCGCCACTCGACGAGTTCAACGACTCCGCCGGCGACATCGAAATCCCGCGCGAAGACCTCACAACCATCCTGTACAACCGGCTGGGGCCGTCGGTAGAGCTGCGGTTCAACGAATCCATCAGCGAACTCGATGACGATGATCGCCGCGTCGATGTGCGGTTCAATTCGGGCAACCGCGAGCGCTATGACCTGATTGTCGGTGCCGACGGAATGCATTCGGCGGTGCGACGGCTGACATTCGGACCCGAGCAACAGTTTCTGCGCCATCTCGGCTTTTATGTCGCACTGGCCGAATTGCCCGGCTACACGCCGTCCGGGCGCGACAACCCGATGTACAACTTCCCCGGGCGCCTGGCCGGCATCGCCGCCTATAACGACAAAGCCTTGGCGGTCTTCATGTTTCGATCGCCCTGGATCGACTACGACTACCACGACCTCGCGGCCCAGAAGCAGATCCTCGTCGACGCATTCGCCGGCCACAGCGAGTGGCGGGTACCCGATCTGGTCGACGCCGCGGTCGCCGATCCGGAACTGTATTTCGATTCCGTCAGCCAGATTCACCTGCCCACCTGGCATCGCGGCCGCGTCGTCCTCGTCGGGGACGCGGCGCACTGCGCCTCGAGCCTGTCGGGCCGCGGCACCAGCCTGGCCCTGACCGGCGCCTGGTTTCTCGCTCGAGCGCTGCGCGACCATCCCGGCGACCTCGGCCAAGCGTGGCAGCAATACGAACGCGACCAGCGACCACACGCTCTTCGCTGCCAGGCCACAGCGGCGCCCGGCGGCGAGTTCCTGATTCCAGCCACCCAAGACCAAATCGACGCGCGCAACCGCGATTTCACCGTCGCATCGGGGCGCGGGCGGGAAGTCTAGGTGGCCTGCAAGGTCAGCGGCGGGCCCGGGTCCGGCGACAGCGGCACGTTCTCGCGCTGCATGAGCCAGCCGGCGATGTTGTGGAACAGCGGGGCCGCCGAGTGGCCCGGTGTGCCGTCGGCGTTGCGCTCCGGGTTGTCCATCATGATGCCGATGACATACCGGGGGTTGTCGACGGTGGCCATGCCAGCGAACGTGATCCAGTAGACGTTGTCGAAGTAGCAGCCGCAGGCCGGGTTGATCTGCTGCGCGGTACCGGTCTTGCCGGCCATCTGGTAACCCGTCACCGCGGCGGCGGGACCGGTGCCCTGCTGGTATCCCATCGGGTCGTGTTGCACGACGGCACGCAGCATGTTGCGCACGGTCTGGGCCGTCTGCGCCGACACCACCCGCACGCCATCCGGACGCGGTTCCTCGGTGCGGGTGCCGTCGGGCGCGATGGTGGCCTTGATGATCCGGGGCGGGATGCGCACCCCGTCGTTGGCGATCGCCTGGTACATGCCGGTCATCTGCAGCAGCGTCATCGAAAGACCTTGGCCGATGGGCAGGTTGGAGAAGGTGCTGCCCGACCATTGGTCGATCGGCGGCACCAACCCGGCGCTTTCGCCGGGCAGGCCCACGTTGGTGCGCTGCCCGAGCCCGAACTTGCGGACCATGTCATAGAAGCGCTCCGGGCCGACCCGCTGGGCGAGCATCAAAGTGCCGACGTTGGAGGACTTTCCGAACACGCCCGTGGTGGTGTAGGGCATCACCCCGTGGTCCCAGGCGTCGTGGATGGAGACCCCGCCCATCTGGATCGAACCGGGGACCTGCAGCACCTCGTCCGGATTGGACAGGCCGTACTCGATGACCGAGGACGCGGTGATCACCTTGTTCACCGAGCCGGGCTCGAACGGCGAGGACACCGCCGGGTTGCCCAGCTGTTTGTCGCCCTGCCGCCCGATGTCCTGGGAGGGGTCGAACGTGTTGTCGTTGGCCATGGCCAGGACTTCGCCGGTCTTCGCGTCGAGGACCACGGCCGAAACATTGTGTGCGCCAGACACATTCTTGGCCTGCTGCACCTGCTGCTGCACATAGAACTGGATGTCGTCGTCGAGGGTCAGCTGGACCATCGAGCCGTTGACGGCCCGATGCCGGTTGCGGTAGCTGCCGGGGATGACCACACCGTCGGACCCGCGGTCATAGGTGACCGAACCGTCGGTTCCGGACAGCACGGAGTCCATGGCCTCTTCCAGCCCCAGCAGACCGTGGCCGTCCCAGTCGATGCCGCCCACGATGTTGGCCGCCAGCGATCCGCCCGGGTACTGGCGCAGATCCTGGCGTTCGGAACCGACCTCGGGAAATTTGTCCGAGATCGCGCTGGCGACAGCGGGATCCACGGCTCGCGCCAGGTAGACGAAATTCTCGTCGCTTTGCAGCTTTTTCAGCAGGGTCGCCGAGTCGGGCTTGTTGCCCAGGCGACCCGAGACGTCCTTGGCGATATCGCGCAACCGCTGCTGCGGGTCGGGGGCGGCCGAATTCTTGGCCTTGGCCTCGTCCAGCTGCTTGTGAATGCGTTTCGGCTGGAACGTCAGCGCACGCGATTCGATGGTGAAGGCCAGTTGATCCTTGCGGCGGTCGATGATGCTGCCGCGCACCGCCTTTTCCACGTCGGTGACCTTGAGCTGTCCGGCGGCCTGGGCCCGCAGCGACGGGGCGCTGGTCACCTGCAGGACGAACAACTGGGCGGCGGCCACCAGCATCAGCACCAGGATGACCACATTGCCGGCGCGATGACGGAAAACGAACGAGCCGCCGCGGCTGGCCATTTGCGCGATCTGACGGGTGCGCCGCTCCCGCGCCGAGTGACCGGCCCCCACCGGCTCGGGCCGCTGCGCTCCGCGGCCATCCTTGGGCTGCTTGGCTTTCCGAAATCGCTTCGGTTCCCGGACGTCGCGACCCTGGTCCGCTTGCTGCGGTTTCGCCCGGCGCTTGGACTGCCGGACGCCGTTGCCCGCCAAGTCCTTACGGGGGCCGCGCGTCGGGCGTGCGGCCTGCGACCGGCGTGCCCGTGGGGAGTCGCCGCGGCTCACCTGGGAGCACCTGGCGGCGCACCGGCGGGCCCGGGCAGGGTGCCGGTACCCGGTTGCGGCATCGGAGCGGCGGGGGCGATCGGCTGGGGGTTAGCCGGGCGACCCAGCTGCACCGGGACCGGAACCTCCGGCGGCAGGGGCGCGGGCAGCTGGCCAGGAGCCGGAATGGGCAGGCCGCCCAACGGAATCGGGACCTCGGCCGGCACCGGCGGGGCCGCGGGCCTGGCCGGCATCGGCAGGCCCGGCGTCGGCAGCGCACCGGTTACCGGCCCGCCGGGCATGCCGGGCAGCGCACCGGTAACGGGCCCACCTGGCATGCCGGGCAGCGTACCGGCAGCGGGCGCCCCGGGGGCGCCAGGCGCGCCGGGCACCGGGGGAACTGCCGGCGGGAAGTGCTGGCCGCCCACCGTCGAGGCGCCGTCGGGTGCGCGCAGCAGCGCTTCGGGCCCCGACCGAGCCGGGGCGGGGCCACCGGGGACCGGTTCGAGCCGCATCGGGACCTCCGCGGCGGGCGCGGCCGGCTTCGGGGGTTGCGGCGCGTCGTCGGGGAGCTTGGTGTTCAGCGGCGGCGGCGGAACACCGTCGGCCGGCTTGGGGGTGCCTACCACCACCCAGTTCCCGGACGGGTCCTGGACCAGGTGCGCGGTGTCTCTGGTGGGGATCATGCCCTGCTTGCGGGCGGCCTCCGCCAGCGCCGGCGCGGCTTCGGCCTCGCGCACGTCGCGCTCCAGCGCTTCCTTCTGCTGCTGCAGCAGCCGGGTCCGCTCGCGGGCGTGGCTCAACTTGTAGGAGCGTTCGGCGGAGTCGGTGGACAACCACAGCGTGAGCCCGAGCCCGACGCCGAGCGCACCGATGACCAACACGACGAACGGAACCTTGCTCGCGAGTGTCCGCGGCCGCAGGTCGATCGATGCCAGCCGGACGGCCAGCCGTTCGGTGAGCTTCGGACGAACAACCTTGGGCGCCTTTGCTTTCCGGGCCTTGGCCCGCGCCTTGGCCTGGCTGGCGTTCTTGGGCCGGGCCGAGCGCTCGACGGGCCGGGCGACGGGGCTGCTCTGCGGCCCGGCCTTGGGTGCGCGGGTTTCGCGGGTGGGCGCCGAGGTCCTGGCGCCGCGGGTGCGCCGCGCCGCGCCGGGTTCCGGCGCCGGGCGCCTACCCGGTCGGGCAGCACCGTCGCGGGCGCCCCGGCGGTCGCTGCCACCGCGTCGTTTCGCCGTCTCGCGGTCCGCTTTCATCAATCGCCTTTCCCGGTCGCCTGCTGTGATTCCATGCGCTGCAGAGCCCGTAGCCGCACCGCGGCGCTGCGCGGATTGCGTTCGATCTCGGTGCCGTCGGCACGCCCGGCACCCTGCGTCAGGGCCCGGAATCGCGGCTGGTGACCCGGAAGTTCGACCGGCAGGTCCACCGGGGTGCGGGAAGCGACCGCCTGGGCGAACAACCGCTTGACGATCCGGTCTTCCAGCGACTGGTAGGCCATCACCACGATGCGCCCGCCGACGGCGAGCGCGTCCAGGGCGACCGGAAGTGCGCCGCGCAGCGAATCCAATTCGTCGTTGACCGCGACCCGCAGCGCCTGGAAGGTGCGCTTGGCCGGGTGCCCGCCGGTGCGCCGGGCCGCGGCCGGAATCGCGTCGTAGAGCAGGGCCACCAAGTCCGCGGTCGACGTGAACGGCTCCCGGGCCCGCCGGCGCACGACGTGCGCGGCGATGCGCCGCGCGAACCGCTCCTCGCCGTAACGGTGCAAGATGTTCGCCAGCTCCGCCTCGTCGTAGGTGTTGAGGATGTCGGCGGCGGTCAGCGGCGCGTCGGGGTCCATCCGCATGTCCAGCGGCGCGTCCTGGGCGTAGGCGAAGCCCCGGTCGGCGCGGTCGAGCTGCATGGACGACACACCGAGGTCGAACAGCATGCCGTCGACCGATTCGGTTGCGGCATATCCGGATTCGATCAGTGCCGTGGCGACGCCGTCGTAGCGGGTGCGCACCAGCGTGACCCGGTCGGAGAATCGCGCCAACCGTGATCGGGTGATGTCTAAGGCGCTGGGGTCGCGGTCGAGTCCGATCAGCCGCAGCCCCGGCAGGTCGGTGAGGAACCGCTCCGCGTGCCCTCCCGCGCCGACGGTGGCATCGACCAGGGTCGCCCCCGTCCCGTCCGGGTGGTGGCGGGTCAATGCGGGCGTGAGCAGTTCGACGCAACGCTCCAGCAGGACGGGCACGTGCCCGCCTGATCCCGATGGCGGCGACCCGCTGCGCCCGGCTGCATCCTTTAGTGGCGACCCGCTGCGCCCGGCTGCGCCGCGCTTGCGGTCGCCACGGCCGCGCTTGCGATCACCGCGCCCTGAATTGTCAGCCACCGCAACGCCTCCCCGGATCTGCCGCCACCCGTCGCCCGCACGGGCCGGCAGGGCCCGAGCGTGCCGGAAAAGGTGTGGCGCCCCTGCATCGAGGTCCCTGACCGAAAGCGCGAACCTGGCGTTGGGGAAGTACGCCAGGGTCGGTTCGGGCAGAGGCCACGTTGCACGGGCATGCGCCTCAGATGATGTCGCCGAGTGCTTCATCGCTGGCCGCGGAGAAGTTCTCTTCGTGGGTTTGCTGGTAGTCCTGCCAGGCCTGCGCATCCCAGATCTCGAGGTAGTCGACCGCGCCGATCACCACGCAGTCCTTGGACAGGCTCGCGTAACGACGGTGGTCGGCCGACAAGGTGATGCGCCCCTGGGCGTCGGGGTGCTGCTCGTCGGTGCCGGCGGCGAGGTTACGCAGGAAGGCCCTGGCGTCAGGGTTGCTTCGCGAGGCCTTGCTCGCCCGGCGGGCCAGTTGCTCGAATTCCGCGCGCGGGTAGACGGCGAGGCTGTGGTCCTGGCTCTTGGTGACCATCAACCCCCCTGCCAGCGCGTCACGGAACTTCGCGGGCAACGTCAGCCGCCCCTTGTCGTCGAGTTTGGGCGTGTAGGTGCCAAGAAACACCAGCTCACCTCCCGTTCGAGGTCACCCAAACACTGCAGCCACCATACCCCACAATCCCCCACTTCGCCCCATTGATGGAGTGTCGCCGTGGCGTTTTCCGGGTTATCCGTCGTCACGGGGCCCTCAGCGGCCCACAAGGCGCGTGTCGGGCACCTCTCGTGCCACGATTCCGGGCGCCGGGGACAGCGCATCTATCAGGGAAAACGCCGCGAGTGGGGCGTCGTGGGGAACTCGGGTGGGGCCCGGTGGGGCTTCACCGCCGCCGTGCGCCTCGATCGGGCCTCGATCGAGCCGCAAATCGGCATCGACGGTTGCGCGCACCGCCCAGGGCTTGGTGAAAACCGGGGAAAGGAAACGGGGCAGCCGGTGGCTACCCCGCGTGTGAAAGGTCGGCGTTAGTCGTCGAAGCGGCGGCGGAACCGATCTTCCATGCGGCTGGTGAAGGACCCTCCGCCCTTGTTGCGGCGCTGACGCAGCGAGCTGGGCGCCGAGCCGGAATGGTCCGGCCTGCCTGACAACCGGGGGCCGGTGATGCCGAACACCACTCCGCCGAACATGACGATGAACCCGAAAATGCTGAGAATGGGGACGCTGCCGCCGATCCAGGTGGCCTTGAACGCCACACCCGAAACCAGCATCGCCAGACCGACGACGAACAACGCCACGCCCTGCAGGCGACGACGGGCCGTGGGCGCGCGAAAACCCGCGCCCCGGACGCTTGACGCGAACTTGGGATCTTCGGCGTAGAGAGCGCTCTCGATCTGATCGAGCATTCGCTGCTCATGATCGGAGAGTGGCATTCGTCCCTCCTTGCCGACAGTTTGGCACGTCACTATCGATAGCACGCGGATGCCCGTTGCGCGGGCAACTAATTGAATGATACGAGGTCAACCTGCCCCATACCACTGGTTCCGCGCCGATTCTATCCCGGCCAGATCGCGGCATTCCGCGAGACCGGAACGCCCGTGCGCTACAACCGGCTTCCCGAACCGGGCCGCCCGCCGCTTCGGTGTCACGACCGCTCGTCACGCCGTCGCGTCGGGGTCCGATAATGATCGATAGCAGCCTGGTCTCCGACGACCACGCAACGCCGAAGCAGCGAATGAGTCTGATCACCGCATGAGGAGGGCACCGCGCGTTGGCGATATTCCTCATCGATCTGCTCCCTCACGATATGGAGCGTCGCCTCGGGGACGCCCTGGCGGTGTACGTCGACGCGATGCGCTACCCGCGCGGCACCGAGCAGCAGCGCGCCGCGATGTGGCTGGAGCACATCCGCCGCCGTGGCTGGCAAGGGGCCGGCGTCGTCGAAGCCGAGGTAGCCGACGGCGAGGGCGCGCCGATGCCCTCGGCGGAAGATCTGGCCAAAGCCCCGTTGCTCGGCGTGGCCTACGGCTATCCCGGGGCGCCGGGGCAGTGGTGGCAGCAGCAGGTCGTGCTGGGCATGCAGCGCGGCGGCTCGCCGCCGCAGGAGATCGCCCGCCTGATGAACAGCTATTTCGAGCTGACCGAGCTGCACATTCATCCCCGCGCCCAGGGCCGCGGCCTCGGCGAGGCGTTGGCCCGGCGGCTGCTCGCTGGGCGCCCCGAAAAGAACGTGCTGCTGTCGACGCCGGAAACCAACGGCGAGCCCAACCGCGCCTGGCGGTTGTACCGGCGGCTGGGCTTCACCGACGTCATCCGCCGCTACTACTTCGCCGGCGACCCGCGGGCGTTCGCGATCCTGGGCCGCGAACTACCGCTGTGACACCGCGGGACCGGGCGCACATCGCGGGCACCGCTTCGGTGTGGCGCTTATTTAAGTGGCACACCGGGTCTGGCACGATGACCTGGTGCGCGCCAGCTCCCCCCGCTTGAAAGCCCCCCGGGCCCGACGGCGCCGGCTGCTGGCCGTCGCGATGTTGCTGCTGCTGGTGCCGCTGGCCACCGGATGCCTGCGGGTCCGGGCCTCGCTCACCATCTCCCCCGACGACCTGGTCTCCGGCGAGATCGTCGCCGCCGCGAAACCCAAGACCCCCAAGGACACCGGACCGCAGCTGGACAGCAACAACCTGCCGTTCAGCCAGAAGGTGGCGGTGTCGAACTACGACAGCGACGGCTACGTCGGCTCCCAGGCGGTGTTCTCCGATCTGACGTTCGCGGAGCTGCCGCAGCTGGCCAACATGAACTCCGACGCCTCCGGCGTCAACTTGACGCTGCGCCGCAACGGCAACCTGGTGATCCTGGAGGGCCGGGCGGATCTGACCTCGCTGACCGATTCGGAGGCGGACGTCGAGCTGACGGTCGCCTTCCCGGGGGTGGTGACCTCCACCAACGGCGACCGGGTCGAACCCGACGTGGTGTCCTGGAAGCTCAAGCCGGGCGTGGTGAGCACCATGACCGCCCAGGCCCGCTACACCGACCCCAACACCCGTTCGTTCACCGGCGCGGTGGTGTGGCTGGGCATCGCGTCCTTCGCGGCCGCCGGCGTGGCGGGGCTGCTGGCGTGGGTCAGCCGGGACCGGTCACCGCGGCTCACCGCGCCGCGCGACCAGCCGCCACCCAGCTAGCCGCGCGGGCTACCCCTGCTGGGCGGGTGACCAGTACGCCAGCATCTCCGCGAAGGTCTGGAATGCCGGGCCGGAAATCCCGTAGGTCGCCTCCAGATGGATGCTCAGCGGGAAACCCAGGTCGGCCACCCCGTCGATGACGCGCTTGTAGAGGTCGACCATCAGCTGACGCTTCTGCGGGGGCTCGCAGGCGGCGAGCTTGCGGACGAACTCCTGCTCGGCGGCGACCGCGGCGTTGCCCGGGTCCTGGATGAGCCAGTTGATCAGTCCGACGCGGCTTTCCATCTTCGGCACGAACCCGAAGGACAGCAGGATCTCGGGCCGGTGATCGGTTTGCCTGGCGAACTCGCTCAGGAATCCCACGATCGCGTCCGAATACAGCAACTGGGTCATGCCGTAGGTGGCGCCCTGGTCGCACTTGAAGTTGAACCGGCCCTGTTCGCCGTCGCGGGTGGGGATCAGGATCACCCCGCGGTTGGCCACCAACTCGCGATAGATCGACAGGGCGTCGGTCGGGGCGACGCCGGAGCCCTCGCCGTCGTTCATGGTGCGCGGCACGCCGACGAACACCACGCCTTCCATTCCGGCCGAGGACAATTCGGTCAGCCGGCCCCGCAGCGACGGCTCGTCCATGAACGCGGTGACCTGCGTGCACAAGCCCTTGATCCCGGTCAGTTCCGGCTTGACGACCGACCAGAAGTCGAGCACATCGAGCTTGGGCTTCATCTGAATGGGACGGTCGTCGTCCTCGGCGATGATCCCGGGGATCATCACGTGCCGGATCCGGCCGTCCAGGCCGGCCTCGGCCGAATGCCGCACCACTTTGTGCGCCTCCTCGAGTGCCCGCTCCCGACCTTCCTCGGCGTTGGGTGGCACCAGTTCGAGCGCAATGGTGTTGAGGGTCACGCGGCTTCTCTCCGTCCGACGACTATGGGCCGCCGGGGCGTCTCTTGGCCGCGCAGTATCCGCGCGAGCCCCAGCGCACCCGCCAGCATAGGGGCGGGTTAGTGAGGCAGTCGAAGCAACTGGGTGCACCGGGCGACCTCACGCGGGACCCACCCCGGGCCGCGCGACGAATACACTGGTCGGGCCTGGAACACCCAGCCAGCCGAGCAGAAAGGGGCGCCGCGCTGAGCGTCAAAGCCACAGCAGCGGCGGCAACCGTCGAGTTGACCGGCGCCATCACCGAACAGTTGCGGCGGTATCTGGACGAGCGGCGCGCCGAGACCGCCTACATCGGCGACGACTACAACGGCCTGATCGCCGCGCTCGAAGATTTCGTGCTGGGCGGCGGGAAGCGGCTGCGCCCCGCGTTCGCCTACTGGGGCTGGCGCGCCGTAAGCACCGACGAACCCGATGAGCAAGTCCTGCTGCTGTTTTCCGCGCTCGAACTCCTGCACGCCTGCGCGCTGGTGCACGACGACGTGATCGACGACTCCTCCACCCGGCGCGGACGGCCGACCACCCACGTCGAGTTCGCGACCCTGCATCGCGATCGGGGCTGGCAGGGCTCACCCGAGCGGTTCGGCGCGTCGGCCGCCATCCTGCTCGGTGACCTCGCCCTGGCCTGGGCCGACGACATCGTCTTCGGCGTCGACCTGACGCCGCAGGCCCAGCGCCGCATCCGCCGGGTGTGGGCCAACATCCGCACCGAGGTGCTCGGCGGGCAGTACCTCGACATCGTCGCCGAGGCCAGCGCCGCCGCCTCGATCGCGTCGGCGATGAACGTCGACACCTTCAAAACCGCCTGCTACACGGTGTCGCGACCGCTGCAGCTCGGCGTGGCCGCCGCCGCCGACAGGCCCGACGTCCACGACATCTTCAGCCAGTTCGGCACGGACCTCGGGGTGGCGTTTCAGCTGCGCGACGACGTCCTGGGTGTCTTCGGTGACCCCGCGGTGACCGGCAAGCCTTCCGGGGATGACCTGCGATCGGGCAAGCGCACCGTGCTGCTGGCCGAGGCGGTGGAGTTGGCGGAACAGTCAGACCCGGTGGCGGCCAACCTGTTACGGACCTCGATCGGCGCCCGGCTGACCGACGCGCAGGTGGATCAGCTGCGCGACGTCATCGAGTCGGTGGGCGCCCTGGCCGCGGCCGAACAACGGATCGCCACGCTGACCCAGCGGGCGCTCGCCACGCTGGCCGCCGCGCCCATCAATACCGCGGCCAAAGCGGGGCTGTCCGAATTGGCCAAGATCGCCACGAACCGGTCCGCCTGAACCGATGACGACTCCGACCGATACCCCGGCCGACGACGCGCCGGCCGCCAAACCCCCTCGCGGCGAACGGTTTTCGCAGCTAAGGGCGTTTGTGGCGGCCGACGAATCACGACCGGCCAAACTCGGCCTGCTGGGGTCGGTGCTGATCACCCTGGGCGGGCTGGGCGCGGGCAGCACGCGGCAGCACGACCCGCTGCTCGAGTCGATTCACATGTCCTGGCTGCGCTTTGGCCACGGCCTGGTGCTGTCGTCGATCGTGTTGTGGACCGGCGTCGGCCTCATGCTGATCGCCTGGCTGGGCCTGGGCCGTCGGGTGCTGGCCGGCGACGCGACCGAGTTCGTCATGAAGGCCACCACCGGCTTCTGGCTGGCGCCGCTGCTGGTGTCGGTGCCCGTCTTCAGCCGGGACACCTATTCGTATCTGGCGCAGGGCGCACTGCTGCGCGACGGCCTGGACCCCTACGCCGTGGGCCCGGTCGCCAATCCAAACATCTTGTTGGACAACGTCAGTCCCATCTGGTCGATCACGACCGCCCCCTACGGTCCGGCGTTCATTCTGGTGGCGAAGCTCATCACCGTCCTCGTCGGCAACAACGTGGTGGCCGGCACCATGCTGCTGCGGCTGTGCATGCTGCCCGGTCTGGCGCTGTTGATCTGGGCGACCCCCCGGTTGGCGCGGCACCTGGGCTCCGACCCCTCGACCGCCCTGTGGATCTGCGTGCTCAACCCGCTGGTGCTCATCCACCTGATGGGCGGGGTGCACAACGAGATGCTGATGGTGGGCATGATGGCCGCCGGCATCGCGCTGACGTTCGGCGGCCGCCACGTGGCGGGCACCGCGCTGATCACGGTCGCCATCGCGGTCAAAGCCACCGCCGGCATCGCGCTGCCCTTCCTGGTGTGGGTGTGGGCGCGGGATCTGCGCGACCGGCGCGGATACCGGCCGCTGCGAGCGGTTCTCGCGGCCGCGGCGGCGACGCTGCTGGTCTTCGCGGTGGTCTTCACGATCCTGTCCGCGGTGGCCGGGGTGGGCCTGGGATGGCTGACCGCGCTGGCCGGTTCGGTGAAGATCATCAACTGGCTGACGGTGCCGACCGCGGCGGCCAACCTGATCCACGCGATCGGCAGCGGGCTGTTTCCGGTGAGCTTCTATCCGCTCCTGCGGGTCACCCGGCTGGTGGGCATCGCGATCATCGCGGTCTCGCTGCCGCTGTTGTGGTGGCGGTTCCGCCGCGACGACCGGGGCGCGCTCACCGGCATCGCGTACTCGATGCTGATCGTGGTGCTGTTCGTGCCCGCCGCGTTGCCGTGGTACTACTCGTGGCCGCTGGCGGTCGTGGCTCCCCTGGCCCAGTCACGACGGGCGGTGGCGGTCATCGGCGGCGTGTCGACCTGGGTGATGGTGATCTTCAAACCCGATGGCTCGCATGGCATGTACTCGTGGCTACACTTCTCGCTGGCCACCGCCGTCGCGCTGATCGCGTGGTACAGCCTGCACCGAACGCCTCAGCGGCCGGCCGAGCAGGCCGAAGTCACCGCCGGGTAGACGCCGGCTCAGTAGGCCATCGCCTGCGCCCGGCGCACCACTTCGCGGGCCTGATGGGCGTGCAGCGCATCGACGGGGCGGGCATTGCTGATGGCATCCTTGGTGCCGTCGCGGGTCACCGTCAGCGACGGGTCGCGGGTGAACAACCAGCGCACGATCTCCGTCTCGTGGTAGCCGCCGTCGTGCAGGATCGTCAACAAACCCGGCAGGCTTTTGACCACCTCGCCGGATTGGGTGAAGAACACCTGCGGCACCACCACGCCCTCGCCGCGCCGGACCGCGACCAGATGGCCGTCCCGGAGTTGTTGGTGCACCTTGGATACCGGGATTTTAAGCAATTCGGCGACCCGCGGCAGGTCGTAGATCGGTTCGTCGGGATCTAGCACATCGTCGCCGGCAGGAATACTGCTCATCCGCGCAAGTGTAAGCCTTGATACGCGCGTTGAGCCCGTGTTCTACCGCCCAATCATCGTGGCGCACCTACGATGGCCCCGTGGCCCAAGCTCATCCGCCCGGCCGGGCCGGTCCGCCTCGTCCGCGGGCCGAAGCCGGGACGGCGGACCCGTTGGACAACGCGTTGCTGGACGGCCGCTACCTGATCCAGGCGAAGATCGCCAGCGGCGGCACCTCGACCGTGTACCGCGGTCTCGACACCCGGCTCGACCGTCCCGTCGCCGTGAAGGTGATGGACTCTCGCTACGCCGGCGACGAGCAATTTCTCACCCGCTTCCAGCGCGAGGCCCGCACCGTGGCCCGGCTGAAGGATCCCGGGCTGGTCGCGGTCTACGACCAGGGCTCCGACGGGCGGCACCCGTTTTTGGTGATGGAGCTGATCGAGGGTGGCACCCTGCGCGAGCTGCTGGGCGAGCGCGGGCCCATGCCGCCGTACGCCGTGGCGGCGGTGCTTCGTCCGGTGCTCGGCGGGTTGGCCGCCGCGCACCGGGCCGGCCTGGTGCATCGCGACGTCAAGCCGGAGAACGTGTTGATCTCCGACGACGGCGAGGTGAAGATCGCCGACTTCGGGTTGGTCCGTGCCGTCGCCGCCGCCGGAATCACTTCTACCAGTGTGATTTTGGGCACCGCGGCGTATCTGTCGCCCGAACAGGTGCGCGACGGCGATGCCAGCCCGCGCAGCGACGTCTACTCCGCAGGCATCCTCGCCTATGAGCTGTTGACCGGGCGCACCCCCTTCACCGGCGACTCGGCGTTGTCGATCGCCTACCGGCGGCTGGACACCGACGTGCCGGCGCCCAGCGCGTCGATCGACGGCGTGCCCGCGCAGTTCGACCAGTTCGTGGAACGGGCGACGGCCCGCGACCCGGCCGACCGCTACGCCGACGCGGCCGAGATGGGCGCCGACCTCGACGCGATCGCCGATGAGCTTGCGCTGCCGGACTTCTCCGTGCCGGCACCACGTAACTCCGCGCAGCACCGGTCGGCCGCGCTCCACCACGACCGGACGGACCAGCGCCCGGCCATCGCGCAGCAACCCGGGCCGCCCCCGTCGGCCCCGGTGCGTCAGCCCACCCGCCAACTGACCCGGGGCCCCGAGGAGTGGCCGCGGGCGCAGCAGCCGGCGCCCGCCGGCGACGACGACCCGGACGATGACGACGACGATTACGAATATGAGCCCGTCGCAGGAGAATTCGCGGGCATCCCGATCAGCGAATTCGTGTGGGCGCGCCAGCACAACCGGCGCATGGTGCTGGTGTGGGTGGCGTTGGTGCTGGCGTTCACCGGGCTCGTCGCGACCGCGGCGTGGACCATCGGAAGCAACCTCAACGGGCTGCTCTAGCGCGAGCCGGCCTCAGTCGCGCAGCATCTCGGCGACCAGGAAGGCCAACTCCAGCGACTGCTGGGTGTTCAGCCGCGGATCGCAGGCGGTCTCGTAGCGGCCGACCAGGTCGGTGTCCGAAATGTCTTGCGCCCCACCGAGGCACTCGGTGACGTTCTCACCGGTGATCTCGACGTGGATGCCGCCGGGATGGGTGCCCAGCGCGCGGTGGACCTCGAAGAAGCCCTGCACCTCGTCGACGATGCGGTCGAAGTGGCGGGTCTTGTAGCCGTTGGACGACTCGTGGGTGTTGCCGTGCATGGGATCGCACTGCCAGATCACCTTGTGACCGGCGGCCTGGACCTTCTCCACGATCGGTGGCAGTAGGTCGCGCACCTTGTTGTTGCCCATCCTGCTCACCAATGTCAGCCGGCCGGGCTTGTTGTGCGGGTCGAGCCGCTCGACGTATTCGACGGCCAGCTCCGGGGTGATCGTCGGGCCGATCTTGACGCCGATCGGGTTGGCGATCACCTCCGCGAAGGCGACGTGCGCGCCGTCGAGCTGGCGGGTCCGCTCGCCGATCCACACGGTGTGCGCCGACAGGTCATACAGCTGAGGCTCGCCGCTGTCGTTTTCGGACAGGCGCAGCATCGCACGCTCGTAGTCGAGCACCAAAGCCTCGTGGCTGGCGTAGATTTCGGCGGTCTGCAGGTTGCGGTCGGCCACCCCGCAGGCGCTCATGAAGCGCAGGCCGCGGTCGATCTCGGTGGCCAGCGCCTCGTAGCGGGCGCCGGCCGGCGAGGTTCGGACGAATTCGCGGTTCCAGTCGTGGACGCCGTGCAGCGAGGCCAATCCCGAGGACGTCAGCGCCCGAACCAAATTCATCGCCGCGCTGGCGTTGGCGTAGGCGCGCACCAACCGCGACGGATCATGCTCGCGCACAGCGGCGTCCGGGGCGAAGCCGTTGATCATGTCGCCGCGGTAGGACTTCAACCCCAGCGCGTCGACGTCGGCCGATCGCGGCTTGGCGTACTGCCCGGCGATGCGGGCCACCTTGACCACCGGCATGCTCGAGCCGTAGGTCAGCACCACCGCCATCTGCAGCAGGGTGCGCACGTTGCCCCGGATGTGGGGTTCGGTGTTCTCGGTGAACGTCTCCGCGCAGTCACCGCCCTGCAGCAGGAACGCCTCACCCCTGGCCACCTGGGCCAACTGCTCCTGGAGGCGGACGATTTCCGACGGCACCGTCACCGGCGGCACGCTCTCGAGGACCGTGCGCATCGCCGACGCCTGATCGGCGGGCCAGCTGGGCTGCTGGGCTGCCGGCTTGGCCAGGGCGGCGTCCAACCGCGCCCGCAGATCGCTCGGCAGCGGCGGCAGCGGCGGCAGCTGGTCGATCGGTATGTCGACGGTCCAGTTCATCGGTCCATCGTAACCGCGGCGCGGGCGCCCCTGGTCACGGTTGATCAGCGTGAACGCCGTCGATCCGGGCTCGGCCGTCTCAGTCGCCCGCGGTGATCAACCGGTAGCGGCGGAGCTGATCGCGGGCGTCGACCAGCGCGTCGTGCGCATCGGGCGACCGCGGCGGCATCCGCGGGCTGCCGCGGTCTTCCCACAGCTGCCGCAGCTCCCGGGTGAAACGGGGGATGGCGCGCGGCAGATCGGGCATCGGGCCCCACAACTGGCACAGGGCGACGTGGTCGTAGGCCGCCACCCACGCCCACAGTTCGATCGGCTCGCCGCCGCTGACACCGAAGAACTCCTCCAGGTCCTCGCGGATCCGCCTGCGTGAGCGCCACAACTGCGACGCCGGGGGCGGCAGCTTGGGCAGCACGTTGGCACGCACCCACGGCCCGGCTCGCTCGGGATCGAATTCGGTGGACACTGCGTAGTACTCGCGGCCGTCCTCGGCGGCCACCCCGATCGAGACGAGCTCGATGGTGCGGCCGTCCTCGATGAATTCGGTGTCGTAGAAGTACCGCACCTAGGGAGATTATCTGCCGATCAGGATGGGACCGGTGGGAGCCGGCGCGGGATGAATCTCGTCGTCCAACCTGGCGTCCACCGCGTGTGGGTCCGGAAACCGGGGCGTGCCGGCGATGGCGCACTGCAAATACAGCTTGGCCCGCACCACCGGGCGGCGCAGCCGCCTTTCGCGCTGCAACGCGCGGCGCATCTTGTCCGGCTGCGTGGAGTACCGCCAGCGGGCCCACGGCGCGTGCGGGCGCGACAGCCGGATCGCCCCGATCACCAGCAAGATGACCAGGAACATGCCCAGCAGGCCGGTCCAAACCTTGCCCTTGAGCACCACCACGACGGCCAGCGGCAGCGTCAACGCCATGGCACCGCCCACCGCGGCCCGCAGCGGCCACGAGTTGGCGTCGTGCCAGATCGGCAGGAAGAACATCAGCGGGTGCAGGCCCATCATCAACAGCCCGGCCACCGCCACGGCGGCGAAGACCGCATCGACCGATGTGCGGCCGTCCTCGGACCAGTAGACGTCAGACAGGTGCAGGATCAGCGCGTACTCGTCGAGGACCAGGGCGGCCCCGATCCCGAAGAACGTGGCGGCCGCCATGAACTGGGGCTCGTGCCCGTCGATGGACAGGGTGACCAGCGTCAGCCCGGAGAGCAGCGTAAGGACCACCCCGAACGTGACGTGGTGGATGTGCACTCCCCCGACGTGAACGTTGCGCGGATGCCACCACTTGGTGGGCCGGCCGTTCTCGACGCGATGACGGATCAAACGCACGAACGTCCGCGTGACGAAAAACGTCAGGATGAAGGCCACCAGGCAGCACAGCAGTGGCAGGTGGCCCCGGTCGTGAATGTCATGTTCGAACCATCGGGACAGCTCGTCGACGAACGAGTGGAGCACTCTTGAAACCTACGCCTTCGCGCGCCGGGGTCGTGGGAGCCGCGCTGCACCAGGCATGTCCGGGCGCGCGCACCCATTACGCTGTGGTGCGACATGAGTACACGGCAGGCGCCCGGGGCGGGCTTTGCAGGTAAGCGTGGCCCCCGGTGGGCGCTGGTGTGGGGCCTGGCTTGGCTGGCGGCCGCGGCGGGGCTGGGTTACGCGGCGTGGCAGCTGTTCGGGCACACCCCGTATCGCATCGACATCGACGTCTATCAGATGGGGGCCCAGGCCTGGATGGACGGCCGCCCGCTGTATCGCGGCGACGTGTTGTTCCACACACCGATCGTGGATCTGCCGTTTACCTATCCACCCCTGGCGGCCATCGTGTTCTGCCCGTTCGCCTGGCTGCACATGCCGACCGCCAGCGTCGCGATCACCGCCCTGACGTTGGTGCTGCTGGTCGTGTCGACCGTGATCGTGCTGACCCGGCTCGACGTGTGGAGCGACTCCACCGTGCTGCCCGGCCCGGCCTGGCTGCGCCGGTGGTGGCTGGCCGTCGTCGCCGCCGCGGCCGCGACGATCTGGCTGGAACCGATCAACTCGAACTTCGCCTTCGGTCAGATCAACGTCGTGCTGATGACGCTGGTGATCGCCGACTGCGTGCCGCACCGCACGCCGTGGCCGCGCGGTCTGCTGTTGGGGCTGGGCATGGCGCTGAAGCTGACGCCGGCGGTGTTCCTCCTGTATTTCCTGCTGCGCCGCGATTACCGCGCGACGCTGACCGCGCTGGCGTCGTTCGTGGGGGCGACGCTGCTGGGTTTCGCCCTGGCCTGGACCGACTCGTGGGAGTACTGGACGCACACCGTGCACCACACCGACCGGATCGGTTCCGCGTCGCTGAACACCGACCAGAACATCGCCGGCGCCCTGGCCCGACTGGGGCTGGGACAACAGGAACGCTTCCTGCTGTGGGTGGCCGCGTCGCTGCTGGTGCTGGCGCTGACGGTGTGGGCGATGCGGCGGGTGCTGCGCGCCGGCGAGCCTACGCTCGCGCTGGTCTGCGTCGCGTTGTTCGGGCTGGTGGTGTCGCCGGTGTCGTGGTCACACCACTGGGTGTGGGTGCTGCCCGCGGTGCTGGTGACGGCGATCTTGGGCTGGCGGCGCCGCAACGCGCTGCTGATGGTCGTCAGCGCCGTCGGGGTGGCGCTGATGAGGTGGACGCCGATCGACCTGCTGCCCAAGCATCACGAGGCGAGCGCGGTCTGGTGGCGCCAACTCGCCGGGATGTCCTATGTGTGGTGGGCGCTGGCGGTCATCGTGGCGGCCGGCTGCACCGTCACCGCCCGCGGGGTTTCGCGGGAGAGCACCCCGCAGCCGCTGGCGCCGGCTACCGCCGTCGGCTAACCGGCAGCGGTTTCGGGAATCCGCTCGGCCTCGCCGTCGGCCGCGTCACCGCCGCCGCCCTTTTTCAGGCTGGCCGCGTAAATGTCGACGTACTCCTGGCCGGACAGCCCCATCAGCTCGTAGATCACTTCGTCGGTGACGGCCCGCTCGATGAAGCGGTTGCCGGCCAGCCCGTCGAAGCGCGAGAAGTCCATCGGCTCGCCGAAGCGAACGGTGACCCGGCCGAACCGCAATATGTTGGTCCCGGGCGGGTTGACGACGTTGGTGCCGATCATCGCGACCGGGATCACCGGGACCCCGGTCTGCAGGGCCAGCCGCGCCAGCCCGGTCTTGCCCTTGTACAGCCGGCCGTCCGGGGACCGGGTGCCTTCGGGATACATGCCCAGCAGCTTGCCCTGGCCCAGCACCTGTTGCGCGGTGGTCAGCGCGGCGCGGGCGCTGTCGGCATCGGTCCGGTCGATCGGCACCTGCCCGACGGCGGTGAAGAACCACCGTTGGAACCATCCCTTCAACCCGGTGCCGGTGAAGTATTCCGACTTCGCCAGGAAGGTGATTCGGCGCCGCACCACCAGCGGAAGATAGAAACTGTCCATCACGGCCAGGTGATTACTTGCCAGTATCACTGGTCCGGAACTCGGAACGTGTTCTAAGCCTTCAACTTTCGGCCGGCCCAGCAGAGTCAGCAACGGGCCGAGCAGCACGTACTTGAACAGCCAGTACCACATGGCCCTCCCTCTCGGCTACGCCCCGCTGATGTTCTGCGCCAACTGTACCTATCCCCACACGAAGGGACCACCTGCGACGCAGGCTCCTCACTCGTCGAGCGTGACCGGGATGGGCTGATAACGGGTCCGCGGGGCGGTGTCGCCGGTGTCGGTCGCGCCGCCGGGCGGACCGTCGGGCGGGGGCTCCGGTGTCGGTGTGGACGCCCGGTCGATGTCACTGGCATCACTGACGATGTCGCGGATCACCTGAAGCAAGGCGACGCTGTGGTCGGCGATCGCGGTGAGCAAGGGGTGCTGGTCGCCGGTCGCCAACGCGGCCAGCGCGCACACCGGGCACCACACCTGCTGGCACTTGCCGGTGCCGGGTCCGGCGCCCGCCGTCAGCGCCGCCGCCGCGCGCACGGCGGGGTCGATTCCGTCCAGGATCGACTGGGCGAGCCTGCGTAGCTCCGGACCGATTTCGGGATGAGCCCCACTCACTTAGGCCACACCTCCGGATCTGGTCGAAAACGCACCGTCAACTCACCACCGCGCACGCGTGCGTCGAGCACCGTGCAGCGCCTGAGCACGGACGCCAACTTCACCCTGCGCCGCAATCCGCCGGCGCTGATGATCAGGTCGTCATCGACGCGCCCCAGGGTCAGCGCCGACGGATCGAGTTGCGGCAACGCTAGCCGCAACCGGTAGACGGACCCAAGTCCCGTCCCGGATTCGAGGTCGACGGTGGGCCGCAACGGGCCCGGCGGCGCGGTGCCCCCCCGGCGGCGGGCGGCGTCGAGCAGCGCGCCCAGCGCCTTGGCGCCGATCGGCTCCCCGGACAGGTGTGGGGTCATCACGAGGGCCACCTCGCCGATGGTGGCGTCGAGTTCGTCGAGCACACCCTGCTGCTCGGCGATGCGTTCGGTGTACCAGTAGAAGGCCGGGTGCTCGGGCAGGTTGCGGTACTCGTACGAGTCGTCTTGCAGCAGAACCTGGTTCACGATCAGCTCTTCGACGCGCACGCCCATCAAGGCCAGCGACCCCAGCGTCCGCGCCGCCTCCGCGGCCACCACCCGCTCGGGGGTCAACACCAGGTGCGCGCTGACCAGCTCGCCGTCGGTGAGCAGCGCGCCGAGCGCCTCCACGCTAGAGCTGATGCGCTCGAGCAGCTCGACCACCGCCGCCGACCGGGCGTCGTCGGCCGTGACGGACAGCCGGCGATGCCGCGGCCACGCCCGCTCGACGTACAGCCCGAAGGTGGCGGGCAGCGTCAACATCCGCAGCGCGTCCGCGGTGGATGCGCAATCGACCACCACGCGGTCCCATCGCCCCGAGCCGGCCAGCTCGCCGACGGCGTACAGGCCGAGCACCTCCTGAACACCGGGCAGCGCCGAAAGCTCTTCGGGCGCAATGGTGCTCAATTCGGAGTCGGGGAACCGCCGGTCCAAGGTGGCGACGACGTCACGCCAGCGGACCTCCAGCAGGCCGAGGGTGTCCAACGCCAGCGCATCGAGGAACCCGCCGCCGGCCTCCGCGTCATCGGCGAGCACCCGCACGAGTTCGTCTTGGCTGGGCGGGACGGGGGTGCCCAGCACATCACCCAGGGAGTGCGCCTGGTCGGTGGACACCACCAGCACCCGCTGTCCCGCGCTCGCAGAACTGACCGCGGTGGCGCACGCCAGGGTGGATTTGCCTACCCCGCCTTTGCCAACGAAGAGGCTGATGCGGGCCGGGGCGGGCTCAGCCGTCTCACTCAGCCTCGACTCGTTTCTTCAGATCCTTCAACGCGGTGTCGGTCAAACGCCGCTCGGCCTTGCGCTTGAGCAGGCCGATCATCGGCATGGCCAGGTCAACGGAGAGTTCGTACGTCACTTCGGTGCCAGATCCCTTGGGCGCCAACCGATATGAGCCCTCAAGGGAACGCAGCAGCGAGCTCGACACCAGCGTCCAGCTGACCGATTGGCGATCTTTGGGCCATTGATAGGACATGACCATGGTGTCTTTGAGGACGGTGGCGTCCATGACGATCCGCGCCACCTTCGGGTAGCCGTCGGCGTCCTTCTCCTGGACCTCGGCTTCCTTGTACTCCGAGATCCACTGCGGGTAGGAGTCGATATCCGCGATCACCTTCATCACGGTGCCCGGGTCGGCTTCGATGTAGATGGTTTGTGTCGTCTTCTCCGCCACCTGGTTGCTGCCCTCTCTCCCGCAAGCCGATCTGCCCCGGCCGCTCCGAACCTGCCGTGCGGGGACCCCCGTGGGTCTCGGTCCGAAACGGTACTCTCTGCGCGGACCTGACCCGGCTAAACTACCGGAGAAACTCCGACCGGACGTGACCGTTCCAGTGTCGTCTTGACCTCAAAGGCCATTTTTTTGCCCGCCACTCGGCGGCGGTGGGTCATTTTCGCCAGGTTCAGCTTGGCCAGCTGCCAGGCCGCCACCCCGCTGGGCTCGGCGTGCAGAAAGTAGTGCAGCACGACCCCGTCCAGCGACGGTTCCAGCCAGACCTCCATGGTCCCCGTCAACGCGCCGGTGACCGACCACCGGATGCCCTTGTCGCCGCGATCCTCGACGACCTGCAGCCGCAGGTCGGGCCACCAGCGGCGCCAACTCGCCCGATCTGCGACCGCGGCGCCCACCCGTGCGCCGTCGGCGGCGACAAACGTCTCATCCGCGATCTGGATGCTGTTCATGCCCACAGCTTCACACACCGGGCCGCGGCGGCCCGCCGAGGGCGGCCGGGCGTCGCGGCAGGCAATCGCGGTCCCGGCCGCACCGACCGTGACCATGCTGGCTCGTTGCTCGGATTAGGCTGGGCGACAGCAACCCGGCTGCCGGGAAACGTCACGAGGTCAATTGAGGTCATAAGAGTGCGTGAGTACAGCGTCCCCGCCCGCTTTCCGGTCGACGATGACGACAACATCGCGGCGATGGTGTTCGAACACGAGCGCGACGATCCGGACTTTGTCATCTACCAACGTCAGGTCGACGGCGAGTGGACCGACGTCACCTGCGCCGAGGCGGCCGATCAGATCCGCTCTGCCGCACTGGGTTTGATTGGCCTGGGGGTGCAGGCCGGCGACCGCGTGTCGATCTTCTCGGCCACCCGCTACGAGTGGGCGATCCTCGACCTGGCGATCCTGGCGGTCGGCGGGGTCACGGTGCCGATCTACGAGACGTCCTCGGCCGAGCAGGTGCGCTGGGTGCTGCAGGACTCCGAGGCGGTGCTGGCGTTCGCCGAGACCGACGAACACGCGGCGATGGTCACCGAGCTGACCGCCGAACTGCCCGCCCTGCGCCGGGTCCTGCACATCGACGGTTCGGGCCCCAAGGCGCTCGACCAGCTCGTCGAGGCCGGCGAGTCGGTGGAACCGGCCGAGCTGACCGCGCGCCAGGAGGCCCTGCGGGCCGCGGATCCCGCGACGCTCATCTATACCTCGGGCACCACCGGGCGGCCCAAGGGCTGCCAGCTGACGCACTCCAACCTGCTGTATGAGACCCGCGGCGCCAAGGAGAGCCTGCCGACGCTGCTGGATGAGGGCCAGCGGCTGCTGATCTTCTTGCCGCTGGCGCACGTGCTCGCGCGCTCGCTGACCTTGTCCGCGTTCGCCAACAAGGTGACCGTCGGATTCACCAGCGACATCAAGAACCTGCTGCCGATGTTCGCGGTGTTCAAACCGACCGTGGTGGTGTCGGTTCCGCGGGTGTTCGAGAAGGTGTACAACACGGCCGAGCAAAACGCCGCCAACGACGGCAAGGGGCGGATCTTCGCCATGGCCGTGCAAACCGCCGTCGACTGGAGCGAGGCCTCCGACCGCGGACGGCGGGGGCCGGTGCTGCGCGCCAAGCATGCGTTGTTCGACCGGCTGGTGTATCGCAAGCTGCGCGGGGCGCTGGGCGGCGACTGCCACGCGTCCGTGTCGGGCGGCGCGCCGCTGGGGTCGCGACTGGGGCACTTCTACCGCGGGGTGGGTCTGACCATCCACGAGGGCTACGGGCTGACCGAGACCAGCTCCGCGATCACGGTCAACCAGGTCGGCAACGTCAAGATCGGCACCGTCGGAACGTTGTTGCCCGGCAACAGCATGCGCATCGCCGATGACGGCGAGCTGCTGGTGCGCGGCGGCGTGGTGTTCAGCGGCTACTGGCGCAACGAGCAGGCCACCGCCGACGCGTTCACCGACGGCTGGTTCAAGACCGGCGATCTGGGCGTGCTCGACGACGACGGCTTTTTGAAGATCACCGGGCGCAAGAAGGAGATCATCGTCACCGCGGGCGGCAAGAACGTCGCCCCCGCCGTACTCGAGGACCGGCTGCGGTCGCATCCGCTGATCAGTCAGGCGATGGTGGTCGGCGACGCCAAGCCGTTCATCGGCGCGCTGATCACCATCGATCCCGAGGCGTTCGACGGCTGGAAACAGCGCAACCAGAAGGGATCCGGCACGTCGGTGGCCGATCTGGCCACCGATCCCGACCTCGTCGCCGAGGTGGACGCGGCCATCAAGGACGCCAATCTGGCGGTGTCACACGCCGAAGCCATCCGCAAGTTCCGCATCCTGCCCGTCGATTTCACCGAGGACACCGGTGAGCTGACTCCGACGATGAAGGTCAAGCGCAACGTGGTGGCCGAGAAGTTCGCCTCCGACATCGAGGCCATCTACCAAGCGGACTGACCGCGCCGCTATCCGAGCAGCTCGCCCAGCCGTGCCGCCAGGGTGTCCCAGCGCCACTGGGCCGTCACCCATTCGCGTCCGGCCGCCCCCATCGCGGCGGCCCGGTCCCGATCCGTCAGCAAACCGGCGACGGCGTCGGCGATTTCGGTCACCGAGCAACCGTCGACGACGAGCCCGGTTTCGTTGTGCCGCACGGTTTCCGGGGCTCCCCCGGACTTTCCGGCGACAACGGGCACGCCGCTCGCCGAGGCCTCCAGGAACACGATGCCCAGCCCCTCGACGTCCAACCCCGCGCCGCGGGTGCGGCAGGGCATCGCGAACACGTCGGCCAGCGCGTGATGCGCGGGCAGCTCGGCGGCCGGTACGCCGCCGGTGAAGATCACCTCGTCGGCCACCCCGCAGTCGCGGGCCAGCGTCTGCAGCGATTCCAGGTAGGGTCCGCCGCCGACGATGACCAGGGCGGCCCCGTCGACGCGTCGCCGGATCGAGGACAGGGCCTTGATGAGCATGTCCTGGCCCTTGCGCGGCACCAGCCGGGACACGCACACCACGGTGGGCCGCTCGCCCAGCTGGTAGCGCTGACGCAACTCGGCACGGGCCGCCGGATCGGGCCGAAACTTGTCGGTGGCCACCCCGGAGGGCAGGTATTCCAGCGACGCTTTCGGCCCGAAGGCCGGCGCGAACCGCGACCGCGTGTAGCGGCTGACGAACGTGACGATGTCGGTGTCGTCGCCGATGCGGCGCAGCACGGACCGCGCGACCGGCAGCATCGACCAGCCGACCTCGTGACCGTGCGTGCTGGCCAGCACCCGATTCGCCCCGGCCCCACGAGCTCGCCGGGCCAGCAGCGCCAACGGCGCGGCCGCCCCGAACCAGACGGTTTCGATCCCGTGGTCGGCGATCAGCCGCCGCATCCGGGCGTCGACCGCCGGGCCGGGCAGCATCAGGGTGCCCGGATGGCGCACCACGCGGTACCCGGCCGCCTCGTCGTATGCCTCGGCGCCCTTCCACTGCGGCGCGTACACCGTCACCGAATGCGACCCGGCCTCGACGAGTCGACCGACGAACTCCCCGAGGTATGACTGGATGCCGCCCCGGCGGGGCGGAAAGTCGTTGGTTACCAGCAGGACCCGACTCACCTGCGACAGGCTAGCGTGGCGGCGCTGCGGCCCGCGCACACGGCCTCAGCCCGGCGGCGCGCGCTAGTGCGTCAGCCACTGGCGCCAGGCGGTGAGCAGGCCCGCCTCGCTGGTGTCCAGCACCTCGTGGGCGGCGGTCGCCATGTCGGCGCGCCGGATGCCGCAGGTCGCCAGGTAGAGATCGTGCAGCTTCAGCGCCCCATAGGCCTCGGCCACGAACCGGGCGAACAACCAGGCGCGGTCATAGGCCAACGAGCGCGGCGCCCCCGGCACATCCAGCTCGCTGTCCGACGGCAGCGTCATCGGCAGCATCCCCTCGGTCGGTACCGGCGTCGGGGGCCGGCCGACGAAATCGGCGACGCCTTCGGTGAGCCAGCGGGGTGCGTCGGCGACGGTGTCCGCCCGTGCGGCGTAGTGAAAAAGCTCGTGGGCCAACACGATTCGCAGGGACGCCGCACTCATGTGGGCGGCGCCCGGCGCGAACACGATCCGCTGGCCGAGGGCGACCCGGCGAACGGGATCGACCCGGTCGGAGACGGTGGCGGCGGCGATGTCGGCCCACTGGGCGGGCGGTCCCCCGCCGGCGGCGGCGCGAAATTCCTCGTCCGTGCCCGCGGCGACCACCGAGATTTCGCGCGCCCAGTCGACGCCCCAGAACGCCTCCACGGCGGTGATCGCGTTGCCCATGTCGGAGGCCACGCGCGACAACAAGCGCTCGCTCGACGGGCCGCCGAGCCCCAGCAGCCGGACGGTGCGGTCGCCGACGACGATCGACTTCGTCGTGGCACTGACCTGGCTGCGCGCCGGCGTGATCAGCTGTGGGGGCCGGATCCGGCTGTTGCGTTCGGCGCCGAACGGCACGGCCGCGGCCACGATCAGCTCGACGACGAAGATCCAGGCCAGCAGTATCGGAAGCCGCCGCCGCAGCGCGGGATGTCTAGTAACGGCGGGCGTCGTAGATCGGGCCCGAGGAGTTCATCGGCACGACCTGTACCGGCACACCGTAGGTGGAGGAATGGATCATCATGCCGTCACCGATGTAGAGGCCGGCGTGCGAGGCGTCGGAGTAGAAGGTGAGCACGTCGCCGGGCTGCAGGTCCGACAGCGACACCGGCTGGCCGCCGTGGGCCATCGCCTGGCTGGAGTGCGGCAACGAGATGCCGGCTTGCTGGAACGCCCACATCACCAGCCCGGAGCAGTCGAACCCGCCGGGCGCGGCGCCGCCCCATACGTAGGACGAACCCACCTGGGTCAGCGCGGCCTGCACGACGGTGGCGCGGTCACCGCCGCCGACCCCACCGGCAGCCAGACCGGGCATGCCGCCGGGAGGCGGAGCCTCGCCGGGCGCCTGCCCGACGCCCGGGGGTGCCGCTTCCGGCGCCGGGGCGCCGGGGGCCGGCGCCGCCGCGGGGACGGCCGGTGCGGGATTGGCGAGCGCGGTGCGCTGGTCGGCGGTCAAGGACATGTATTGCGACTTGACCACCGCGATCTGCACCTGCAGCTGACTTTGCTTGGACTGCAAGCTCGCTCGCACCGCGGCGGCCTGCTCGGCGGCGCTCTTGGCGTCGGCGGCGGATTTCGCGGACTCCCGCTCGGCCTTGGCGGCCTGCTCGCCGGCGATCCGGTAGCTCTTCATCTGGTTGGCCATCTGCGTGGCCATCACCCGCTGCACCGCGAGCTTGTCGATCAGCCCCTGCGGCGAGCCGGCGGTCAGGATGGCCTGCATGCCGTCGACGCGGCCACCCATGTAGGCCGCGGCGGCCAGGTTGTTGACGGAGTTCTGGTACGACGCCAGATGGGTCTTCGCCGCGTCGACGGCGGCCTGGTCGTCGTTGTGCTTCTTGTCGGCCGCGCGCTGGGCGGCCAGCTTGTCGTTCAGGTCGAGCTGGGCGCTGTGCATCGCCTCGGTGGTCTGTTCGGCCTGGCGGGACAGCTCGTTGAGTTTTGCCATGGCGTCTTGGGCCGGGTCCGCCCATGAGGGGGCGGTCACCATACCGCACAGAATCGCGAAGCCAGCTAGCGTCCCTAGGGCCGAACGTGTCAGGACACGCGCAACCAGACACCTAGAGTCAAGCCTCAAGATTTGCTTCCTTAAACGGCCATCGACGAATCCAGGTCGTCGAGCGGGTTTAGGTCTCAAACAGGTTACGAAACGATATCGGCGTTTGTCCAAAGCGGGCGGTTAAGAAATTAGAAAGAATTCTGTCATTTTCATGTGATCCAGTCCGCCTGACCCGAGGGCCTTTGGCGGACAAGGAATTTAGGCTACACCAGATCCGCGGTCCCGACGAATCGGAACGAGGCGAAGCCGCGGCGCCAGGCCGACCTCGGCGAGAACTTCCAATGCCGCTTGTTCGTCCTGCAATAAAGTATCCGGGACCCCGAGTATCACGCTGACCACACAGTCGCGGCATCCGGGTCCGCGCACCGCGCAGTCGTCACAGTCGATCACCACCGGCGCGCCCGGCTCTGGCGGCGGCAACGCGACGTTGGTGGGTCCATTACTCGGTGCCATCGGGATCCGTCCTCTCGGTCTTGCTCCGACGAACATCACGCCGGTCAGCCCGAACGCTAACCGCGGGCACCGACATCTCCCCGCGGCCGCGGCGTGGATCGCCGCGGATGTCGGTCGTCGTGCTTAACGTCACCCCCGTGGCTGCACGTGGCGCGACTCAGCTGAGCTTCGCCGACGTGGGGTCGCCCTTCACGCCCGACGAGCTCTCGTTGCGCGACACCACCTTCGTCGTGGTGGACCTCGAGACCACCGGCGGACGCACCAAAAGCACGGCCGGGACGGTGCCGGACGCCATCACCGAGATCGGGGCGGTCAAGGTGCGCGGCGGCGTGGTGCTCGGCGAGTTCGCCACCTTGATCGATCCGCAGCGCAGCATCCCGCCCCAGATCGTGCAGCTGACCGGCATCACCACGGCGATGGTGTCCGACGCGCCGACCATCGACGCCGTGCTGCCGATGTTTCTGGAGTTCTCCCGCAACGCGGTGCTGGTCGCGCACAACGCCGGCTTCGACATCGGCTTCCTGCGCGCCGCCGCCCAGCGGTGCGACATCGCCTGGCCGCGACCGCAGGTGCTGTGCACCGTCCGGCTGGCCCGCCGGGTCCTCAGCCGCGAGGAGGCCCCCAGCCTGCGGCTGGCCTCCCTGGCGCGGCTGTTCGCCGTCACCACCCAGCCCACCCACCGCGCCCTCGACGACGCCCGCGCCACCGTCGACGTGTTGCACGCCCTCATCGAGCGGGTGGGCAACCAGGGCGTGCACACCTACGCCGACCTGCGCGCGTATCTGCCCGACGTGACACCGGCGCAGCGGCGCAAACGGGTTCTCGCCGAGGGGCTTCCGCACCGGCCGGGGGTGTACCTGTTTCGCGGACCGGCGGGCGCGGGGCCCCCGCGTAGCTGGGGAGTGCTCTACATCGGCACCGCCGTCGACCTGCGGCGGCGGGTCGGTCAGTACTTCACCGGCGCCGATCCGCGCGGCCGCATGAAGGAGATGGTCGCGCTGGCCGGCGCGGTCGACCACGTCGAGTGCGCCCACGCGCTGGAGGCCGGCGTGCGCGAGTTGCGGCTGCTGGCCGCGCATGCCCCGCCCTACAACCGCCGATCCCGGTTCCCGCAGCGCTGGTGGTGGGTGGCGCTGACCGATGAGGCCTTCCCCCGCCTGGCGGTGGTGCGCGCACCGCGCCACGACCGCGCCGTCGGCCCGTTTCGGGCCCGCGCCGACGCCGCCGACACCGCCGCCCTGCTGGCCCGCTTCACCGGGCTGCGAACCTGCACGAACCGGTTGGGCCGCTCGGCATTACACGGGCCGCTGTGCGCCGAGGCGGAGGTGTCGCCGTGCCCGGCCGCCCGCGACGTGACCGCCACGCAGTACGCCGCGGCCGTCGCGCGCATGGCGGCGTTGGTCGACGGCGCGGACAACACCGCGCTGACCGCCGCCGTGCGCCACGTCGCCGCCCTCGCCGAGCGGCGTCACTTCGAGAGCGCCGCGCGGCTGCGCGACCGCACCGCCGCCGCGGTCGCGACGCTGTGGCGCGGTCAGCGGTTGCGCGCCCTGGCCGCGCTGCCCGAGCTGGTCGCCGCCGCGCCCGACGGCCAGGGCGGCTACCACCTCGCCGTCATCCGCCACGGCCAGCTCGCCGCCGCCGGCAACGCCCGGCGGGGGGTGCCACCGATGCCCGTCGTCGACGCGATTACCGCTGGCGCACAAGCGATTCTGCCCGCGCCGGCCCCGCTCGGCGGCGCGCTGGTCGAGGAGACCGCGCTGATCGCGCGCTGGCTCGACGGCCCCGGCGTGCGCATCGTTCGGGTCGAGGGAACCGGCGACGGCGCGGGGTGGGCGTCGCCGCTGCGATCCGCCGGCGCCTGGGCGGCCTGGGCGGAGGCGGCGCGCTCGGCGCGGCTCGCGGCCGAGCAGGCCCTGCGCAATTCAGACCTGCTGGCCGAACCGCACCCATCGCGCGAGCAGCTGTTCGGCCGCGCCGGAATCGATGGCCTTGGCGGCGCGGGCCAACCCGTCCTCCCACGCCGGCAACCATTCGGCGCGACTGGATAACCCGGCGTGGGCCACGATCGCGCCGGCGGCGTTGAGCACGACGGCGTCGCGCACCGGGCCCTTGCCACCGGCCAGCACCGCCCGCACCTCCGCCGCGTTGGCCTGCGCGTCGCCGCCCAACAGGTCGTCGAGGTCGGCCCGGGGGAACCCGAAGCCGGCCGGGTCGAACGTCAGCCTGTCCACGGTCCCGGCCTGCACCCGCCAGATCGTGCTGGTCGTCGTGGTCGTCAGCTCGTCGAGCCCGTCGTCGCCGTGCACCACCAGGACACTGGACCGGCGGGCCGCGAACACCCCCGCCATCACCTCGGCCAACTCGGCGAACGCACAGCCGATCAAACCGGCGCGCGGCCGGGCCGGATTGGTAAGCGGCCCAAGGAGATTGAACACCGTCGGCACGCCTATCTCCCGGCGCACCGCGGAGGTGTGCCGGTACGACGGATGGAACAACGGCGCGAAGCAGAACCCGATGCCGACCTCGGCGAGGCTGCGGGCCACGTCCTCGGGACCGAGGTCGATGCGAATGTCGAGCGCCTCGAGCGTGTCGGCGCCCCCGGACAACGACGACGCCGCCCGGTTGCCGTGTTTGACCACCGGCACGCCCGCGGCGGCCGTCACGATCGCCGCCATCGTGGACAGGTTCACGGTGTTGACGCCGTCGCCACCGGTTCCGACGATGTCGACGGTGTCCTCGGGCATCCCGCCCTCGGGCATCGGCAGCGCGTGGTCGAGCATGACCTCGGCCAGCTCGATCACCTCCGCCGAGGTGGGCACCTTCACCTGCATCGCGACCGCGAAGGCCGCGATCTGGGCGGCGCTCGCCTCGCCGGTCATGATCTGGTCCATGGCCCAGGCGGCCTGCCCGCGCGTCAGGTCCTGACCGCCCGTCAGCCGAGCCAGGACGCGCGGCCACGAGGTCGCGGACGCGCCGGACGGCGAAACCTCAGATGACAAAGCCACGCGCCGATGGTCCCACGCTGACCACACCAGCCCCAACCGTCGGCCCCGAGAGGCCCCGCACACACGCGCGCGCGACGCGCCAGACATCAAATTGCGCCCCGGGTGGAGATCAACAACTACAAAGCGTCATACTTGCGGATGTGACCAGCGCTGTCGGGACCTCAGGTACTGCCATCACGTCGCGCGTTCATTCGCTGAATCGACCCAACATGGTCAGTGTCGGCACCATCGTCTGGCTTTCCAGCGAGCTGATGTTCTTTGCCGGCCTGTTCGCGATGTACTTCACCGCGCGTGCCCAATCGGGCGGAAAGTGGCCGCCGCCACCGACCGAGCTGAACCTGTACCAGGCCGTCCCGGTGACCTTGGTGCTGATCGCGTCGTCGTTCACCTGCCAGATGGGGGTGTTCGCGGCCGAACGCGGCGACGTGTTCGGCCTGCGCCGCTGGTACGTGATCACCTTCCTGATGGGCCTCTTCTTCGTCCTCGGGCAGGGCTACGAGTACTACCACCTGATGGGTCACGGGACCACGATCCCCGGCAGCGCCTACGGCAGCGTGTTCTACCTGGCCACCGGGTTCCACGGTCTCCACGTGACCGGCGGTCTCATCGCCTTCATCTTCTTGCTGGCCCGCACCGCGATGAGCAAGTTCACCCCGGCGCAGGCTACGGCCAGCATCGTCGTCTCGTACTACTGGCATTTCGTCGACATCGTGTGGATCGCGCTGTTCACCGTGATCTATTTCATCCGATGAGCAGGCGCTGGACGAACAGGAGTGCTCGGTTGAAGAAGCTGGGGTCTACCCGATCCGGTTCGCGGAGCGGTCAGCCGCAACAAGCGCAGCGTGACCGCTCGCGACGGCGGCTGCGCCGCCGCTTGTCGGGCGGGTTGCTGCTGCTCATCGCGCTGACCGTCGCCGGTGGTCTGGCCGCCGTCCTGACCCCCCGTCCGCAGGTGGCCGTCGCCGACGAATCGAACTCGGCGCTGCTGCGGACCGGCAAGCAGCTCTTCGACACGTCGTGCGTGTCCTGCCACGGCGCCAACCTGCAGGGCGTGCCCGACCGCGGCCCCAGCTTGATCGGCGTCGGCGAGGAAGCCGTCTACTTCCAGGTGTCGACCGGCCGGATGCCGGCGATGACCGGCGAGGCGCAGGCGCCCCGCAAGGAGCCGATCTTCGACGAGGGGCAGATCGACGCGCTGGGCGCCTACGTGCAGGCCAACGGCGGCGGCCCCACGACCGTGCGCAACCCCGACGGCAGCCTGGCGATGCACTCGCTGCGCGGCGAGGACCTCGGCCGCGGCGGTGACCTGTTCCGGCTCAACTGCTCGTCGTGCCACAACTTCACCGGCAAGGGCGGGGCGCTGTCGTCCGGCAAGTACGCGCCGGACCTGGAGCCCGCCAACGAGCAGCAGATCCTGGCGGCCATGCGGACCGGTCCGCAGAACATGCCGAAGTTCTCCGACCGCCAGCTGTCTTTCGAGGCCAAGAAGGACATCATCGGCTACATCAAGGCGGTGACCGAAGAGCGTCAGCCCGGCGGCTACGGCCTGGGCGGATTCGGGCCCGCACCCGAGGGCATGGCCGCCTGGATCATCGGGATGGTCGCCGCGATCGGGCTGGCACTGTGGATTGGGGCACGCGCATGAGCGACACCGCTAAGCAGGGAAACGTTCGCGGCTCCGACACCGGCGGGAGCCCGCAGGGCGCCGGCGCGAAGGAGCCCGACGACGCGGCGCTGGCCGCGATGTCGCAGCAGGAACTGGTGGCGCTGGGCGGCAGGCTCGACGGCGTCGAAACGGTGTTCAAGGAAAACCGTTGGCCGGTCGAGGGCACCAAAGCCGAGAAGCGCGCCGAGCGCGGCGTCGCCCTCTGGCTTTTGCTGGGCGGCGGGTTCGGGCTGGCGCTGCTGCTGATCTTCCTCTTCTGGCCGTGGGAGTACAAGCCCAAGGAGGACCCGGGCAGCTGGCTCTACACGCTGACCACTCCGCTGTACGGCCTGACCTTCGGGATGTCGATCCTGTCGATCGGGATCGGCACCATCCTGTACCAGAAACGCTTTATCCCCGAAGAGATTTCGATTCAGGACCGGCACGACGGCGCCTCGCGCGACGTCGACCGCAAGACGGTGGTGGCCAACCTGGCCGACGCCTACGGCGGCTCCACCATCGGGCGGCGCAAGCTGGTCGGGCTGTCGCTGGGCGTGGGCCTGGGGGCGTTCGGCCTGTCCACCCTGGTGGCGTTTGCCGGCGGCCTGATCAAGAACCCGTGGAAGCCGGTGGTGCAGACCGCCAACGGCAAGAAGGCGGTGCTGTTCACCTCCGACTGGACCCCGCGCTACCGCGGCGAGACCATCTACCTGGCGCGCGCCACCGGCAGCTTCGCCGGGTCGCCGTTCGTCAAGATGCGGCCCGAGGACATCGACGCCGGCGGCATGGAAACCGTCTTCCCGTGGCGGGAGTCCGACGGTGACGGCACCACCCCGGAGTCGCAGGAGAAGCTGCGCGCGATCAACCAGGGTGTGCGAAACCCCGTGATGCTCATCCGAGTTCGCCCCACCGACATGCACCGCGTGGTCAAGCGGCAGGGCCAGGAAAGCTTCAACTTCGGTGAGCTGTTCGCCTACACGAAGGTCTGCTCGCATCTGGGTTGCCCCGCGTCGCTGTACGAGGAGCAGTCCTACCGCATCTTGTGCCCCTGCCACCAGTCGCAGTTCGACGCGCTGCACTTCGCCAAGCCGATCTTCGGGCCGGCGGCGCGGGCATTGGCGCAACTGCCGATCACCATCGACACCAACGGGTATTTGGTCGCCAACGGTGACTTCATCGAGCCCGTCGGACCGGCATTCTGGGAGAGGACGACAACATGAGTCCCAAACTGAGTCCCCCGAAGATCGGCGACGTCCTGGCCCGTCAAGGCGAGGACATCGACACGCGCTACCACCCCTCGGCGGCCGTACGCAGACAGCTCAACAAGGTGTTCCCCACCCACTGGTCGTTCCTGCTGGGCGAGATCGCGATGTACAGCTTCATCGTGTTGCTGCTCACCGGGGTGTACCTGACGTTGTTCTTCGACCCGTCCATGGGCGAGGTCACCTACAACGGCGCGTACCAGCCGCTGCGCGGTGTGGACATGTCGAAGGCTTTCGCGTCGACGCTCGACATCTCCTTCGAGGTGCGCGGCGGCTTGTTCGTCCGTCAGGTCCACCACTGGGCCGCGCTGATCTTCTCGGCGTCGATCATGGTGCACCTGGCCCGCATCTTTTTCACCGGCGCGTTCCGCCGGCCGCGTGAGGCCAACTGGGTCATCGGTTCGCTGCTGCTGATCCTGGCCATGTTCGAGGGCTACTTCGGCTACTCGCTGCCCGACGACCTGTTGTCGGGCATCGGGTTGCGCGCCGCCCTGTCCTCGATCACGCTGGGCATGCCGGTGATCGGCACCTGGCTGCACTGGGCCCTGTTCGGCGGCGACTTCCCCTGCGGCGGCCTCGGAAACGAATGCGCCACAGCGGGTTACATCATCCCCCGCATGTACGCCCTGCACATCCTGCTGCTGCCCGGCATCATCCTCGCGCTGATCGGGCTGCACCTGGCCATGGTGTGGTTCCAGAAGCACACCCAGTTCCCCGGGCCGGGCCGCACCGAGCACAACGTGGTCGGCGTGCGCGTGATGCCCGTGTTCGCGGTCAAGTCCGGCGCGTTCTTCGCCGCGATTGTCGGCGTGCTGGGGCTGCTGGGTGGTCTGCTGCAGATCAACCCGATCTGGAACCTGGGGCCCTACAAGCCATCTCACGTCTCGGCGGGCTCGCAGCCGGACTTCTACATGATGTGGACCGAAGGCTTGGCCCGTATCTGGCCGCCGTGGGAGTTCTACTTCTGGCACCACACCATTCCGGCGGTGGTGTGGGTGGCGCTGATCATGGGCGGGGTTTTCGTCCTGCTGATCATCTACCCGTTCCTGGAGAAGCGGTTCAGCGGTGACTACGCGCACCACAACCTGTTGCAGCGTCCGCGCGACGTGCCGGTGCGCACGTCGATCGGCGCGATGGCGATCGCGTTCTACATGGTGCTCACGCTGAGTGCGATGAACGACATCATCGCGTTCAAGTTCGACATCTCGCTGAACGCGACGACGTGGATCGGCCGCATCGGCATGGTGATCGTTCCGCCGATCGTCTACTTCGTCACCTACCGGTGGTGCATCGGCCTGCAGCGCAGCGACCGCGCGGTGCTCGAGCACGGCATCGAGACCGGCATCATCAAGCGGTTGCCGCACGGCGCCTACATCGAGCTGCATCAGCCACTCGGCCCGGTCGACGACCACGGCCACCCGCTGCCGCTCGAATACCAGGGCGCGGCGCTGCCCAAGAAGATGAACAAGCTGGGCTCGGCCGGTTCGCCGGGCAGCGGCAGCTTCATGTTCGCCGACCCGGCGTCCGAGGACGCGGCATTGCGGGAGGCGGCGCACAGCTCTGAGCAGCGCGCCCTGACGGCACTGCGCGAACACCAGGACAGCATCGCGGGTTCGACGAACGGCGAGTCCGGCAAGCACTAGCGCGGCCAAGCCCGGCTCCCCATCGGCCCCTGTGGCCGACGCGGGAGCCGGGCAATCCAGCACCCCGCAATCGGCCACAAGCGCGCGAGACATCAGGCATTGCGACGACGCACGGCGTGTCGTCGCATTGCTTTATGTGCCGATGATCTACGTGTCGGCGGCGGTATCGAGTCGTCGAGTTGAGTGGCCGCGCGCGGACCCGCCGCGCCTGCGCTCCCCCGCGAGATATCGCTTAGGAGCGTGCGAAGCCCGATGCCGACGAAACCCTCTGCGCTAGGCGGCGATACGCGTCAGCGCTCGGCGATCACGCGGCGCAGCTGCCGGATATGCAGCCACTCGACCGCCGGCATCGCGGCGGTGATGGCGCCGGCGAACACATACGACACCCAGGACGCGCCGTCGTGGCCGACCGCCATCAGGTAGGTCGCCGTCGCGACCGCGATCAGCGCCGCACCCATGGTGCCGGTCAGTATGACCGTGCCGCGCAACCAGACTCGGTCGACCGTCTCGCCTGACCACTCCGCGTCCGTTTTCTGCGGCGTCGCCTGCACCGTGGCCTGCCGCGCCCGCTCGGCCGACGTGCGCGGCGCCTGAGACATCAGGCGCACCGGCGGCCGGTTCGGCGCGGTCATGGCCCGGGCGGCCGGCTCGGACTGAGACATCCGCCGGGCCCGCAACAGTATTGGGATCGCGCCCGCGATGATCAGCGCGGAAACGATGATGACCGCGTACAACACCCAGGTCGTGTGGGGGCTGCTGGCCGATTTGTGAAAGCCCCTGCCCAGGTCGGTGAGTGCGACGGCCGCCGCCACGCTGACGCCCAGCAACACCAGGTAGACGGCGGCGCAGGCGCCGAGCAGGATGCGGTCGATCACCTCGGGCGCGATGGTGTCGTCGCCCATCCCGCGGCGATACGCCGAATACTTGCTGACCATCAGCAGCTCGTCTGCGGCGAGTCGTTGCTGTTCGACGACAGCACGGTTCCGTCGCTGGTCGTGATCGAGCAGTTGAGCCTGCTGACCCGGAACAGGCTGGAGGCCTCCACCGAGCCCACGTCCGATTGCGAGATCGGGGTGACGGTCATCGACCAGGGGATGTACACGTTGTGCTGGGTGCGCCGCCGCCCGGACGCGTCGACGTAGGTCACCGAGATGATGTCGCCCGGGGCCTTGGTGCCGGTCACCGAGTAGGTGACTTGCCGCGGCCCGGTGGGTGTCGTGGGCGGCGGAGGCGCTGCCGCCGTGGAGGTCGCCGGCGGCGCCGGGGCGGGTGCGGGCGGGGGCGCCGGTGCCGGAGAAGGCGTCACCGTCACAGTCTGGGTCTCCGTTGCTGTCGGGGGCGGTGGCGGTTCGGTCGTGGGTGGGGGCGGCGGCGGGGGCGGTTTGGTGGTCGTGATCTCGTCCTGCATCGGCGGCGTGGACGGGGCGGTGGTGGTGTTCGGGTTGGCCAGCTTGGTGGTGTCGGTGCGGGCGAACAACAACGACACCGACACGACGAGTGCGATCGCGGCCACGATCGCGGCGATCCCCACCACCCATGGCCAGCGCGCGGTGCTGCGTTCGTCGTCGTCCTCGGCTTCTTCGTAGTCCTCGTAGTCGTAGAGCCCCAGATCGGCGGGCAGGTAGGGGCCGCTGGTGAAGTGCTCGGACTCCGGAGCCGAGTAAGCACGCGAATATGCGTCGGTCTGGTCGGCGGCGGGCAGTTCGGCGCTGTCCTCGAAGGGTTCTGCCGCGCCCTCGACGTCGTGGTCCGCGCCGGGCTCCCCGGCGTCAGCGGGCTCGTCACCGGCGTCGGGGTGGTGGCTGATCGGGTCGACAGGATCGGGTTCGTCAGGTTCCCATCCCGGGGGTTTCGACCCGCTCATTTCTGCCCTTTGCCTACCCTGTTCGACTGCATCACCTGCGCGTAAAACTCCGCGGTCACCTCGTTGCCGGGCGCGCTGGGAAACTTCTCATTGCCTGGGCGAAACACTACCGAACCGAAAACGGGCAGAGCCGCCGTGGCGAACAGCGCAAGCGATCACGTGATCGGATTGTGACCTTTATGCCGCGAATCAGTGCTTCTCAGGACCCAGGTAGTACTCGAAGACCAGTCCGGCCACCGACGTCAGGACGAACATCACCCCGGCGAAGATCAGCCACGGCAGCCACAGCCCAATGCCCACCGCCACCACCGAGCCCGACAGCGCGATCAGGATCGGCCACCAGCTGTGCGGGCTGAAGAAGCCCAATTCCCCTGCTCCGTCGCTGATCTCGGCGCCTTCGTAGTCCTCGGGCCGGGTGTCGAGCCGCCGCGCCACGAACCGGAAGAAGGTGGCCACGATCAGCGCCAGGCCGCCGGTCAGCGCCAGCGCGGTGGTGCCCGCCCACTCCTCCCCTCCGGTGGCGAACAGCGCGGTCAAAACCCCGTAGAGCACCGCAACCACAAAGAAGAACCCGGCGATGAACTCGAATAGCCTGGCTTCGATATGCATTTGGTTTCCTAACCTACTGGCTCAGCTGGCCACGGCGGCTGTCGAACGGGTGCGTGGTAACCGCGGCCGGAGGTTGTCCGATCGCCTGCAGCGCCGCGGCGTTGCTCTTGCCGTCCATCCGCTGCTGTAGATAGGCCTTGAAGTCGTTGGGCGACACCACGCGAACCTCGAAGTTCATCATCGAGTGATAGGTGCCACAGAACTCGGCGCAGTGGCCCACGAACGCCCCCGGGGTGTTGATCTCTTCGACCTGGAAGACGTGCACGGAGTTGTTCGCGTCGGCGTTCGGGATGACGTCGCGTTTGAACAAGAACTCCGGAACCCAGAAGGTGTGGACGACGTCGGCGGACGCCAGATCGAATTCGATGCGCTTGCCGGTCGGCAGCACCAGCACCGGGATCTCGTCGCTGGTTCCCAGCGTCTCGACCTTGTCGAAGTTCAGGTAGGTACGGTCCGAGGTGTTGAGGCCGCGGACGGGGCCGACCAGCTCTTCGCCGTGTGCGTCCTTGCCTTCCGGCTTGGACACCATCGCCTTCTTCCGGGCCGGGTCCGCACCGTCGTAGGTCAGCGTGCCGTCTTTGAACGCGACGCGCTGATACCCGAACTTCCAGTTCCACTGGAAGGCCGTGACGTCGATCACCACTTCGGGATCCTTGGCGATGTGCAGCATCTTTTCCTGCACCACGACGGTGAAGTAGAACAGCACCGAGATGATGAGGAACGGCGTCACCGTGAGCGCCAGCTCCAAGGGCATGTTGTAGCCGAATTGGCGGGGCAGCTCGGTGTCGGTCGCCTTTTTGCGATGGAACGCCGAGGACCAGAAGATCAGGCCGTAGACGATGACGCCGACGACCAGCGAGGCGATCACCGCGCCGATCCACAGCTCCCGGTTCAGGTGCGCCTGCGGCGTGATGCCCCTCGGCCAGCCCAGGGCCAGCGCGTCGGCCCAGCTGCTGCATCCGCTCAGGAACATCGCGAGCACACCCAGCGTCACGGCCAGCGCCAGCGGCCGCAGACGGCGGGAAAGACCCGTGGCAGAGCCTCCAGGACGGCGCTGAAACCTACCCTGCGACAAAGGTTGCGAACGGTCCTGCTCGCGAGGGGTCACGTTGGCGCCTCCTGCTCGGATATCGAATACTACGCAGCGTAGACCACGCGCCTGAGCCGGGCGACGAAACCCCGGCCCGCCAGTCACGCGACGTGCCGGGTCCGACGTCCACGAGCGGTCGCGAAGTGCGGCATACTGGGGCGCCGTGTGTGGTCTGCTGGCGTTCGTTGCCGCCCCCGAGGACGGGGACAAGGAGGCGGCCGCGGCCCGCGCCGACGATGCGATCGCGCGCGCGTCGCATTCGATGCGCCACCGCGGGCCCGACGAGCCGGGCACCTGGGTGGACCCGGACACCGACGGCTCGGTCGTGTTCGGCTTCAACCGGCTGTCCATCATCGACATCGCGCATTCGCACCAGCCGCTGCGCTGGGGGCCGCCGGAGGCGCCCGACCGCTACGTGCTGGTGTTCAACGGCGAGATCTACAACTACCTGGAGCTGCGCGACGAACTGGCCACCCAGCATGGCGCCGTCTTCGCCACCGACGGCGACGGCGAGGCCGTCGTCGCCGGCTACCACTACTGGGGCACCGATGTCTTGACCCGGTTACGCGGCATGTTCGCCTTCGCGCTGTGGGACACCACCACCCGCGAATTGTTTTGCGCCCGGGACCCTTTCGGCATCAAGCCACTGTTCATGGCGACCGGCGCCGGCGGCACCGCCGTGGCCAGCGAGAAAAAGTGTCTGCTGGATCTGGCCGGGTTGGTCGGCTTCGACACGGGCATCGATGACCGGGCGGTGCAGCACTACACCGTCTTGCAGTACGTGCCCGAGCCCGAGACGTTGCACCGCGGGGTGCGCCGGCTGGAATCGGGCTGCTACGCGAGGATTCGTCCCGACCGCCTGCAACCGGAGGTCACCCGGTACTTCGCGCCGCGGTTCGCCGCCACCCCGATCGTCCGCGGCAGCGAGCGGGCCCGGTACGACGAGATCACCGCGGTGCTCGAGGACTCGGTGGCCAAGCACATGCGCGCCGACGTCACCGTCGGGTCATTCCTCTCCGGGGGGATCGACTCCACGGCCATCGCGGCGCTGGCCATCCGGCACAACCCGCGGCTGATCACCTTCACCACCGGCTTCGAGCGGGAGGGATTCTCCGAGATCGACGTCGCGGTGGCCTCGGCGGAGGCGATCGGCGCGCGCCACATCGCCAAGGTGGTCACGCCGGACGAGTTCGTCGCCGCCCTGCCCGAGATCGTCTGGTACCTCGACGAGCCGGTCGCCGACCCGGCGCTGGTGCCGCTGTTCTTCGTGGCCCGCGAGGCCCGCAAGCACGTCAAGGTGGTGTTGTCCGGCGAGGGCGCCGACGAGTTGTTCGGCGGCTACACGATCTACCGGGAGCCGTTGTCGCTGAAGCCCTTCGACTATCTGCCCAGGCCGCTGCGGCGGTCGATGGGCAAGGTGTCGCGGCCGCTGCCGGAGGGCATGCGGGGCAAGAGCCTGCTGCACCGCGGCTCGCTGACGCTCGAGGAGCGTTACTACGGCAACGCCCGCAGCTTCTCCGACGCGCAGCTGCGCGACGTGCTGGCCGGCTTCCGCCCGGAGTGGACCCACACCGACGTGACCGCGCCGCTGTACGCCGAATCGGCGGGCTGGGACCCGGTGGCCCGCATGCAGCACATCGACCTGTTCACCTGGCTGCGCGGCGACATCCTGGTGAAGGCCGACAAGATGACCATGGCCAACTCGCTGGAGCTTCGGGTGCCGTTCCTGGATCCCGAGGTGTTCGCCGTGGCGTCCCGGTTGCCCGTGGAGGCCAAGATCACCCGCACGACCACCAAGTACGCGCTGCGCCGCGCGCTGGAGCCGATCGTCCCCGCGCACGTGCTGCATCGGCCCAAGCTGGGGTTCCCGGTGCCGATCCGGCACTGGCTGCGCGCGGGCGAGCTGCTCGAGTGGGCCTACGAGTTGGTGGCGTCGTCGCAGGCCAGTTCGGTGGTCGAGTTTGTCGACCTGGACGCCGTGCGCCGGATGCTCGACGAGCACCGCAGCGGCGCCGGCGATCACAGCCGCAGGCTGTGGACGCTGCTGATCTTCATGCTCTGGCACGCGATCTTCGTCGAGCACAGCGTGGTGCCGCAGATCAGCGAGCCGCTGTATCCGGTCCAGCTCTAGGGCCGGCCCGGCCCGGGGTTCGAGTGTGAATCCTGGGCTTTCATCGTGAACCCTGGGCGCGGCTTGTCGGCGTGTCGCCGCCGTCAGCTCACACGCGACGCCGTGAGTTCACACTCAAGGCGGCCCGGGCGAGAAATGGCGTCAGCCCAGCACTCCGGCGATCTCGGCGGCCGCCTCGTCGCCGTAGGCGTCGGCCAACCGCGTCTTGGCGGCCTCGCGGTCCCACGCCCACTCCTGGGTTCCGGTCGACTCCAGCACCAGCACGGCCACCAGCGAGCCCAGCTGCGCCGACCGTTCGAGGTTCAGCCCGGCGCTACGCCCGGTGAGGAAGCCGGCCCGGAACGCGTCGCCGACGCCGGTGGGGTCGGTCTGGCTGGTCTCGGGGACCACGCCGACGTGGGTGGTGGTCCCGTCGCGCTCGACGATGTCGACGCCCTTGGCGCCGAGCGTCGTCACCCGCAGGTCCACCTTCTTCTGGACGTCGGCCTCTGACCAGCCGGTCTTGGAGAGCAGCAGCTCCCACTCGTAGTCGTTGGTGAACAGGTAGGCGGCGCCGTCGATCAGCTTGTCGATCTCTTCGCCGGACAGGCGGGGCAGCTGCTGGGACGGGTCGGCGGCGAACGGCAGGCCGAGCTTGCGGCACTCCTCGGTGTGCACCACCATCGCGTCCGGGTCGTTGGCGCCGATGATCACCAGGTCGGGTTTGCCCACGGACGACGCGACGTCGGCGAGCTTGATGTTGCGGGCCTCGGACATGGCGCCGGGATAGAACGACGCGATCTGGGCCATGTCCTCGTCGGTGGTGCACACGAAGCGCGCGGTGTGCGCGGTCTTCGAGATCAGCACGTGGTCGCAGTTGACGCCGTGGCTCTGCAGCCAGTCGCGGTACTCGCCGAAATCGTCACCGGCCGCGCCGACCAGCGCCACGTCGCCGCCCAGCACACCGATGGCGAAGGCGATGTTGCCCGCCACGCCGCCGCGGTGAATCACCAAGTCGTCGACCAGGAAGCTCAGGGACACCTTCTGGAGGTGCTCGGCCAGCAGGTGCTCGGAAAACCGGCCGGGGAACCGCATCAGATTGTCGGTCGCAATCGAACCTGTCACCGCGATCGTCACGAAATCTCCACCCTTCGTTAGTAAGGTTATCTAGCTTACTCACGCGCCCAGGACCGTCGTCGCGTGCACGGTCGCCGCGAGGTCTGCGCTAGCCTCCCTAGGGAACTCACTCAAGTCGCCGGGATCACAATGCTTGGGCCGCAACCCGCTTGCAGTCCCGTCTACCACCGTAGGAGAACCACGATGGCAGGCCCGCACTCGCCGAACCACCCTGTCGGCGGCGGCAGCGGCGGACCGAGCGGACATGAGCGCCCCGGCGATTCCCAGCCACTCGAGTTCCCCGATGACCCCAACGCCGCCGGCCCGGGCTTCACCCCGGCTCCGCAGGCAGGACCCCCGTCGGCCAATTATGCCGGGCCGCCAACCGGGCCGGCGCCGTACCCGCCGCCACGCTCCAAGCGGCGGCTGATCGTCGGCGTGGCGCTGGCCATCGCGCTCGTTGCGGTACTGACCCTGGCCATCGTGTACGGGGTGCGCACCAACGGGGCCAACACCGGCACCACGTTCTCCGAGGCCACGGCGAAGACGGCGATCCAGGGGTACCTGGACGCGCTCGAGCACCGCGACGTCAACGAGATCGCCCGCAACGCGCTGTGCGGCCTCTACGACGCCGTCCAGGACAAGCGATCCGATCAGGCGCTGGCCAAGCTCAGCAGCGACGCGTTCCGCAAGCAGTTCTCCGAGGTGGAGATCACCTCGATCGACAAGATCGTGTACCTGTCGCAGTACCAGGCTCAGGCGTTGTTCACCATGCGGGTCTCGCCGGTGAGCGGCGGCCCGATGCGCGGGCCGGTGCAGGGCATCGCGCAGCTGCTTTTCCAGCGCGGCCAGATCATGGTGTGCTCGTACGTGCTGCGCACCGGGGGCTCGTACTGAGTTTCGCTCGCCGCGAGACTGCAACTGCCGACGACCCTACTCGAGGAATGCGTCGCCAGTTGCAGTCTCGCGGTGAGGTCAGTTGAACGAGTCGCCGCAGGCGCAGGACCCGCCGGCGTTGGGGTTGTCGATGGTGAACCCCTGCTTTTCGATGGTGTCCACGAAGTCGATGGACGCGCCGTCGACGTAGGGCGCGCTCATCCGGTCCACCGTCAGGGTCACACCACCGAACTCCGCGATCAGGTCGCCATCCAGCGACCGGTCGTCGAAGAAGAGGTTGTAGCGCAGCCCAGCGCACCCACCCGGCTGGACCGCGATGCGCAGCGCCAGGTCGTCGCGACCCTCCTGGTCCAGCAGCGACTTGGCCTTGGTGGCGGCGGCCTCAGTCAAGATCACGCCGTGGGTCTTGGCGTTCGCCTCGTTTTGCACCGTCATTGCTTCTCCTACATGCCTCATTGTTGAGTGGGACCGATCATGCCCGGCACCGCCGACTTGCGCCGAGCGGCCCGGACTGCCGGAAAGTCCACACCATCAACGGTACCTTGCAGGACCGCTATTCCCGAGTCGCGCCGCCACAACGGAGGCCAGACCCATGAGCTGATTGGCCGCGTCGGCCTGCGCCAGTCGCACCGATCCGGCGTGTTCGGCGATGGACAACGCGGCCATGATGCCCGACGAGCGCACCGTCGCGTTGTCCAGATCGACCTGGCCGGCCAGCACCACCACCGGGATCCCCCGCGGCCGGGCCGCGTCGGCCAGAAAGCCCACCACCTTCCCGTGCAGGGACTGCTCGTCGAAGCGGCCCTCGCCGGTGACGATCAACTCCGCCGTGTCGAGGTCGTCGGACAGCCGGGTGTGTTCGGCGATGATGGCGGCCCCGGACTCACACCGCCCGCCCAGGGCGAGCAGCCCGGCGCCGATGCCGCCGGCGGCCCCCGCGCCCGGCTCGGCGCTCACGTCGCGTCCGGCCACCGCTTCCAAGATGAGCGCCCACGCCTGCAGCCGAACTTCCAGCGCCGCGACGGTGGCCGTGTCGGCGCCCTTCTGCGGCCCGAACACCCGCGCCGCTCCCCACGGGCCCAGCAGGGGGTACTCGGTGTCGGACGCGGCGATCAGCTCCACGTTGCCCAGCTGGCGGCGCGCGGTGTCCAGGCCGCCCAGCTCGGCGATCATGCCCTGGCCGCCGTCGGTGCACGCGCTGCCGCCCAATCCGACGACGATCCGCGTCGCCCCCACCCGCAGCGCCTCGGCGATCAGTTGGCCCACGCCTTTGCTGTGGGCGGCCATGGCGGTCTCCGGGGTGGGCCGCCCGCCGATCAGCGTCAGGCCGCAGGCCTGGGCGCACTCCAGGTAGGCGGTCGCCGACCCGGGGTCGAAGACCCATTCGGCCTCCACCATGGCTTTTAGCGGCCCCGATACCCGCAGCCGGCGCATCTCCCCCAGCCTGCTGGCCAGCACCTCGACGAAGCCCGGCCCGCCGTCGGACTGCGGCGCGACGATGAACCGGTCGCCCGGACGCGACCGGGTCCAGCCGGTCGCGATGGCGGCGGAGGCTTCCAGGGCCGACATGCTGTCGGCGTAACAGTCCGGGGCCACCAGGACTTGCATCGCGGGTAGCTGAAGACGGCCGGGGGCCAGGCCGGGGGCAGCATCATCCGAGGCCATCGACCCGTCGTCCATCAAAGGCAGCCGTTCATCACGTGTAAGACTAGGGCCAAGTGAGGCACTAACGCAGGTCTAATAGCAAGGCATTCCAGGCGAATTCCGGCGCGCGGCGTCCGCGAAGTAACCTGGCCCCTGTGAAGCTTTTGGGCCGCAAGAAGGGCCAGGACACCGACCTCGACGACAGCGTCGCCGCGTTGGCCGCCTCCGACGTTGCTGGCGCCGCGGATGACACACCCCGCCGGACCGGGCCCAAGGGGCGCCCCACGCCCAAACGCAACGAGGCCCGGCGCAACGCGAAGAAGGGCCCCGTCGCGCCCGCACCCATGACCTCAGCGGAGGCGCGGGCCCGGCGCAAATCGCTGGCCGGTCCCAAGCTCAGCCGCGAGGAGCGCCGCGCCGACAAGACCGCGAACCGCGCGCGCATGTCGGAGCGCCGCAATCGCATGATGGCCGGCGAAGAGGGCTACCTGCTGCCGCGCGACCAGGGCCCGATCCGGCGCTACGTGCGTGATGTGGTGGATTCCCGGCGCAACCTGTTGGGCCTGTTCATGCCGTCGACCCTGTTCTTGATGTTCGCCATGTTCGGCGTCCCCCAGCTGCAGCTCTGGGTGTCTCCGGCGATGCTGGCGCTGATGGCGGTGATGAGCGTCGACGGCCTGATCCTGGGCCGCAAAGTCAGCAAGCTGGTCGACACGAAGTTCCCCAACAACACCGAAAGCCGTTGGAAGCTGGGCCTTTACGCCGCCGGCCGCGCCTCCCAGATGCGCCGGCTGCGGGCGCCGCGGCCGCAAGTCAAGCATGGCGCCAGTGTCGACTGACCCTCGCCTGAAGGCCGGCTGACGCCGGTGCGCACCCTGGTGCTCGGCGGGATCAGGTCGGGCAAATCACGGTGGGCGGAGGAGGCCATCGCCGCGGGATTGCCGCCCGGCCGGCCGGTTCATTACCTGGCCCCGGGGCCCGCCGGTGACGACGACACGGCCTGGGCACAGCGGATCGCCCGGCACCGCGCCCGCCGCCCCGCGCATTGGTCGACGATCGAAACCCAGGACATCGCAACGCAATTGCGCGAATGCCCGCACACGCCCACCCTGGTCGACGACCTCGGCACCTGGCTGACCGCCGCGATGGACCGCGACAACGCATGGGAGGGCGGCTCGGTGGCGGCGTCGGTGGATGACGTGCTGTGCGCGGTCGGCGCCTTCGCCTCGACCCTGGTGCTGGTCAGCCCCGAAGTCGGGCTGACCGTCGTGCCGGCCACCGCGTCCGGGCGCCGATTCGCCGACGAGCTCGGCAGCCTCAACCAGTGCCTGGCCCGGGTGTGCGATCGGGTGGTGCTGGTGGTGGCCGGGCAGCCGGTGCCGATCAAGCCGTCGGGGGCCTGATGGAATTCGCCCCCGTGTCGCCGCCCGACGCGGGCGTCGCCGCCGCCGCCCGCGCCCGCCAGGACACCCTCACCAAGCCCCGCGGCGCGCTGGGCCGCCTCGAGGACCTGTCGGTGTGGATCGCGTCGTGCCAGGGGCAATGCCCGCCAAGGCAATTCGAGCGCGCCCGGGTGGTGGTGTTCGCCGGTGACCACGGTGTCGCCCGGTCGGGGGTGTCGGCGTACCCGCCGGAGGTGACCGCCCAGATGGTCGCCAACATCGATGCCGGCGGGGCCGCGATCAATGCGCTGACCGGCATCGCCGGGGCCAGCGTGCGTGTCGCGGATCTGGCGGTCGACGCCGACCCGCTGAGCCCGCAAATCGGCGCCCACAAGGTGCGCCGCGGCAGCGGCGACATCACCGTGCAGGACGCGTTGAGCGACGACGAGACCGCGCGGGCGCTCGCGGCCGGCGCGGCCATCGCCGACGAGGAGGTCGACGCGGGAGCGGACCTGCTGATCGCCGGCGACATGGGCATCGGAAACACCACGGCCGCAACGGTTTTGGTGGCCGCGTTGACCAACGCCGAGCCCGTCGTGGTGGTGGGCTTCGGCACGGGGATCGACGACGCGGGGTGGGGACGCAAGACCGCCGCGGTGCGTGACGCCCTGTTCCGCGCGCGCCAGGTGCTGCCGGATCCGGTCGCGCTGCTGCGCTGCGCGGGCGGCGCGGATCTGGCCGCGATGGCGGGCTTCTGCGCACAGGCCGCCGTCCGGCGCACGCCGCTGCTGCTCGACGGCATGGCGGTGACGGCGGCGGCGCTGGTGGCCGAGCACCTGGCTCCCGGCGCTCGCATGTGGTGGCAGGCCGGTCACCGGTCCACCGAGCCGGGTCACGCGTTGGCGCTGACGGCACTGGATTTGGACCCGATCCTCGACCTGCGCATGCGGCTGGGCGAGGGAACCGGCGCCGCGCTGGCGCTGCCGGTCCTGCGTGCCGCGGTGGCCGCCCTGTCATCGATGGCGACGTTCACCGAGGCCGGCGTGTCCAACCGCCCCGAGCCGCCCCCTCCCCCGCCGTGATCCGTTCGCTGGCAACGGCTTTCGCGTTCGGGACGGTGCTGCCCGTCCCCGGTGCCCGGGCCGCGCCGATGGGCCGCGGCGCCATGACGGCGCTGCCGGTGGTGGGCGCGGCCCTGGGGGCGCTGGCCGCCGCCGTCACCTGGGGTGGGGAGCTGGCCTTCGGGCGGTCCAGCCCGCTGCCCGGACTGCTCGCGGTCGCGGCACTGCTGCTGCTCACCCGCGGCCTGCACATCGACGGCGTCGCCGACACCGCCGACGGCCTGGGCTGCTACGGGCCGCCGCAGCGCGCGCTGGCCGTGATGCGCGAGGGATCGACCGGGCCGTTCGGGGTGGCCGCCGTCGTCGTGGTGGTGCTGCTGCAGGGGCTGGCGTTCTCGGCGCTGGGAGCGCGCGACGCGGTGCACGGCGCCGTCGCGATTGTCGTGGCGGTGGCCGCCGGGCGGGTCGCCGCAGTGCTGGCCGGTCACCGCTCGATGCCGGCGGCCGAGGGCAGCGCGCTGGGCGCCGCGGTCGCCGGGAGTCAGCCGACGGTGGTGGTGACGGCCTGGGTCGCGGTGCTGCTTGCGATTTCGCTGGCGGCCGGGCCGCGGCCGTGGCAGGGGCCGGTCGCCGTGCTGCTGGGCCTGGGCTGCGGCGCGGTGCTGGTGCGGCACTGCGCGCGCCGCTTCGGCGGCATCACCGGCGACGTGCTGGGCGCCGCGATCGAGTTGACGACGACGGTGTGCGCGGTGGCGCTGGCGGGCCTGGTCCGGTTGTAGCGCGCCGCGAACGTGACTGTGCGGTCACGTTCGGCGCCGACCGTGACTGTGCAGTCACGTTGGCGGCAGGGCCGCCTACCCGAGCCGGGCCATCCAGCCGTGGGTGTCGGCGAAGGTGCCCCGCTGAATCCCGGTCAGCGTGTCGCGCAACGCCATCGTCACCTCACCGGGCTGGCCGTCGGCGATGGTGAACTCGGCGTCGCCGTACTTCACGTGCGCGACGGGTGTGATGACCGCGGCGGTGCCGCAGGCGAACACCTCGGTGATCTCGCCGGCGCCCGCCTTCTTCTGCCACTCGTCGATATCGATCTTGCGTTCCTCGACGGAGAATCCGGCGTCAATGGCCAACTGCAGCAACGAGTTCCGCGTGATCCCGGGCAGCAGCGAGCCGGACAGCTCCGGGGTGACCAGCCGCGCCGACCCGCCGCTGCCGAACACGAAGAAGATGTTCATCCCGCCCATCTCTTCGACGAAGCGCCGCTCGACGGCGTCCAGCCACACCACCTGGTCGCAGTCGTTGGCCGCGGCCTCGGCCTGGGCGGACAGCGAGGCGGCGTAGTTACCGCCGAACTTGGCCGCGCCGGTGCCGCCGGGGCTGGCCCGCACGTACTCGGTCGACACCCAGACCGTGACGGGGCTGATGCCGCCCTTGAAGTAGGCACCCGCCGGCGAGGCGATCAGCAGGTAGCGGTATTGCCGGGACGGCCGCACACCCAGCCCGGGCTCGGTGGCGATGACGAACGGCCGCAGATACAGCGCCTCTTCCCCGCCGGCGGCCGGGACCCAGGCGTTGTCGACGGCGATGAGCTGGCGCAGCGATTCCATGAACAGCTCTTGGGGCAGTTCGGGAATCGCCAGCCGCCGCGCCGACGACTGCAGGCGGGCGGCGTTGGCCTCGGCGCGAAACGAGACGATCGAGCCGTCCGCCCAGCGATACGCCTTGAGGCCCTCGAATATTTCCTGCGCGTAGTGCAGCACGATCGACGACGGGTCCAACTCGATCGGGCCGTAGGGGACGACACGCGCGTCGTGCCAGCCCCGGCCGTCGTCGTACTCGATCGACACCATGTGGTCGGTGAAGTATTTGCCGAAACCCGGCTCGGCCAGGATGGTTTCGCGTTCGGTGTCGGTCGCCGGACGTGTCGAGCGCGAAACCGTGAACTCGAGGGAGCCACTGGTCATCCGCTGATTGTATATCCGCCTGCCGAATCGGATTTCGCCCGCGCAGGCGGCGCGGCTAGCGGGTTTTCACCGCGACGAACGGCGGGCGCACCACCTCGCAGGCGGCGGGACGGCCGCGGACGTCGACGGTGATCTCCTGGCCGTCCTCGACCCCGGCGTCGGTGTCGATGAGCGCGAGCGCGATGCCGGCCTGCAGCGACGGGGAGAAGGTGCCCGAGGTGGTCACCCCGACGGGGGTGTCGCCGGCCAGCACCGTCTGCCCGGCGCGCAGCACGCCACGGCCGACCATCCGCAGCCCGCGCAGCAGCCGCCGCGGCCCGGCCTCCTTCTCGGCCCGCAGGGCGTCGCGGCCGAAGAACGCGTCCTTCTTCCAGCCGATCGCCCAGCCGCAGCGGGCCTGCAGCGGGGAAATGTCCAGCGACAGTTCGTGCCCGTGCAACGGGTAGCCCATCTCGGTGCGCAGCGTGTCGCGGGCGCCCAGGCCGGCCGGCTCGCCGCCGGCGGCGCGGACCGCGGCGGCCAGGGCGTCGAACACCACCCCGGCGGACTCCCACGGCGGCAGCAGCTCGTAGCCGTGCTCGCCGGTGTAGCCGGTGCGGCAGACCCGCACCGGCACGCCTGAAAACTCGGTGTCGGCGTAGGCCATGTAATCCATGTCGGTGGGCAGGCCCAGCTCGCCGAGCACGTCGGCCGATCGCGGCCCCTGCACCGCCAGCACCGCATAGGAGCGATGCAGGTTGGTGATGGTCAGTTCGGGTGGCGCGGCCGCCTGCAGCGCCTCGACCACGGCGGCGGTGTTGGCGGCGTTGGGCACCAGAAAGATCTCGTCGTCGTCGACGTAGTAGGCAATCAAATCGTCGACGACTCCGCCGGATTCGGTGCAGCACAGGGTGTATTGAGCCTTGCCGGGCCCGATCCGGTTGACGTCGTTGGTGAGCGCGGCGTTGACGAACCGCGCGGCGCCCGGCCCGCGCACCGACGCCTTGCCCAGGTGGCTGACGTCGAAGAGGCCGACCGCGTTGCGCGTCGCGTTGTGCTCGCTGACCGTGCCCGCATACGACACCGGCATCAGCCAGCCGCTGAATTCGGCGAAGCTGGCACCCAGGTCGCGGTGACGGTCTTCTAACGGTCCGTGCAGAAGGTCGGCTTCGTTGCTCACGACTCTTCACCCTAAGGGGCCGCGACGGGCGGCCCGTTAGGGTGATGCGGATGAGCACAGAACCCGGTTACGCCTCCCCCGTTGTCACTGTCGCCTCCTCGCTGCCCCGGCGCGCCGCCGCGTCGACCGTGCTGATCGTGCCCGTCGTCTCGACCGGCGACGATGACAAGCCGGGCGCGGCCGTAACCGAGGCCGGGCCGTTCCTGTCCTCGGATGCGGTCGCCGAGATCGAGTCCGGGCTGCGCGCGCTGGAGGCCACCGGTGGCGCCGACCAGGTGCACCGGCTGGTGGTGGGATCGCTGCCGGTGTCCAGCGTGCTGACGATCGGTCTGGGCAAGCCGCGGCCCGAGTGGCCGGCCGACACGATCCGCCGCGCCGCCGGTGTGGCCGCGCGGTCACTCGGCACCACCGCGGCCGTCATCACCACGTTGGGCGAGCTGCCCGGCGAGGGCGTCGCCTCGGCCGCCGTCGAGGGCCTGATCCTGGGCAGCTACCGGTTCACCGACTTCCGCAGCCCCAAGACCGCTCCCAAAGACAAAGGGCTGGGCAAGATCACGGTGCTCGCCTCGGAAACTAAAGGGGCCAAGGACGCCAAGAGGGACGCCGCGCACGGTGCCGCGGTCGCGACCGCGGTCGCCACCGCCCGCGACTTCGTCAACACCCCGCCGAGTCACCTGTTTCCTGACGAATTCGCCAAGCGCGCAAGGGCTTTGGGGGAATCGGCCGGCCTCGAGGTCGAGGTGCTCGACGACAAGGCGCTACGCAACGGCGGCTACGGCGGGATCATCGGCGTCGGCCAGGGTTCGTCTCGGCCGCCGCGGCTGGTGCGGCTGACCCACCGAGGTTCGAAGCTGGCCAAGAGATCCAAGCAGGCGAAGCGAGTCGCCCTGGTGGGCAAGGGCGTGACGTTCGACACGGGCGGCATCTCGATCAAGCCGGCGGCCGGGATGCACCACATGACCTCGGATATGGGCGGGGCCGCCGCGGTCATCGCGACCGTCACGCTGGCCGCGCAGCTGCAGCTGCCCATCGACGTGATCGCGACCGTCCCGATGGCCGAGAACATGCCGTCGGCGACGGCGCAGCGCCCGGGTGACGTGCTGACGCAGTACGGCGGCATCACCGTCGAGGTGCAGAACACCGACGCCGAGGGCCGGCTGATCTTGGCCGACGCCATCGTGCGCGCATGCGAGGACAACCCGGACTACCTGATCGAGACGTCGACGCTGACCGGCGCGCAGACGGTGGCGCTGGGCAGCCGGATCCCGGGCGTGATGGGCAGCGACGAGTTCCGCGACCGGGTCGCCGCGATCTCGCAGCGCGTGGGCGAAAACGGTTGGCCGATGCCGCTGCCCGACGAACTCAAGGAAGACCTGAAGTCCACGGTCGCCGACCTGTCGAACATCAGCGGGCAACGCTTCGCCGGCATGCTGGTCGCCGGGGTGTTCCTGCGCGAGTTCGTCGCCGACGGTGTGGGCTGGGCGCACATCGACGTGGCCGGCCCGGCCTACAACACCGGCGGCCCGTGGGGGTATTCGCCCAAGGGCGCCACCGGCGTGCCGGTCCGCACCATGTTCGCGGTGCTCGAAGACATCTGCGAAAACGGCTAGCGAACGGCTGAGGCTACTTCGTCAGCAACGAGAAGACGGCCCGCCGCATCGTGCGGCGCGGCCAGCCGGTGACCCCGTCGGCGGCCAGCGCGGCGTTGGCCGCGTTGCGCCCGCAGGCGCCGTGCACGGAACCACCCGGGGTCGCCGAGGCGCTGCCCAGATACAGCCCCTGGACCGGGGTTTCGGCCCGGCCCATCCCGGCGACGGGACGAAAGATCAGCATCTGCTGCAGCTGCGCGGTGCCGCCGTTGAGCGCGCCCAAATGCAGGTTGGCGTCGCTGGCCTCCAGGTCCGACGGGCGTTGCACGAACCGGTCGATCACCGCCGCGCCGAAGCCGGGCGCATGCTCCTCGATGACCCGGTCCACCGATGCGGCGAGCCGCTCGGCCGACGCGTCGTCGGCGACATTGCGCGGCAAATGCGTGTAGGCCCATACGCTTTCGGTGCCCGCCGGCGACCGGGTCGGGTCGGCGGTGGTGGTCTGCCCCAACAACATGAACGGATGCTCGGGCACCGTCTTGGTGTTCAGGTCGGCCATCCAGCGCACCAGCCCGTCGCCGTCGGCCCCCAGGTGGACGGTGCCCACCCCGCGCAGCCGTTGCGCCCGCCACGGAACCGGTTCGCGCAGCGCGTAGTTCACCTTGACCACCGGCGGATCCCACACGAAGTGCTCAAGGTCGCGCCGCACCTTGGGCGGCACCGCGTCAGCGGGCAGCATGTCGCAGAACAGTCGCGGTGCCGTCACGTCGGCCACGACCGCCCGGCGCGCCCGCACGGTGCGCCCCCCGGCCGTCGTCACCCCGACCGCCCGCCCGCCCCGCACCTCGATGCGAGATACGTTCTCGTTGCACTCGATTCGCGCGCCCGCGGAGCGGGCACGGTTGACCAGGGCGGCCGTCAGCTCGCCGGAACCCCCGACGGGCACGGGCCAGCCGCAATCCTGGGCGAGCATGGTCATCAGGAATCCCATGGCGCCGCTGATGGGCGCGTCGGGCGGCACGTCGGCGTGCATGGCGTTGCCCAGCAACAAGACTCGCGGCGCCTCGCCGGCGAACAGCTCGCTCACCATCGTGTTGGCGGGCTGCACCAGCAGGCGCGCCAACCGGATCGCTTCCGACGTGCCGAGTTCGGTCAGCAGCCGCAGCAGCGGCCGCACGGGCGGGAAGGGCGCCAGCATGGCGTCGAGCAGTGGGGACTTGATGCGCTCCCACAACTTCACGACACGCCACCAGTTTTCGCCGTCGGCGGGCTCGCGGCGTGCGAATTCCGCGGCGGTGCGCGCCGGGTCGCGGTAGATGATGGGCGGGTCGTCGTCGGCGCCGCTGCGGGGATGGCCCACCACCGCCGGCGCGTGTGACCACCGCAGGCCGTGGTCCTCGAGCTGCAGCGCGGCCATCGCGGGCGAGGCCACCGTCATCGGGTAGTACGAGCTGAACAGGTCGGTGATGTAGCCCGGCGTCAGCTCGGCGCTGCGCACCGCGCCGCCGGGTTCCGGCTGGGCCTCCAGCACCAGCACGTCCCACCCCGCGTCGGCCAGCATCGAGGCGGCGACCAGCCCGTGGTGCCCGGCCCCGATGACGACCGCGTCGGCGGTGTCCCGCACGATCACTTCACCTGGCTCGGCTCCAGACGTTCCGCCAATGCCGCCAGGCGCGACAGGCACTCCTTGTTACGCGGGTAGGCCGCGGCCAACGCGACCGAATCGGGAACGAGCGCCATCGGGCCTTCGACGGGCACCTCGATCATTTCGACCCGGCACCCCTGCGCCGTCTCGTGCAGCAGCATCGTGATCCGCGCGGCACCCATCGGCCCCAGGCGCGCACAGAGCACCAGCTTGTGCGGCGGTTCGCTCTCCTCCACGATCGTCGCGTCGTTGATCACCAAGGGCCAGATTCCAATTGAATGCCTGATCGAGGAGCCGGCCTCCGGCCAGTTGGGATCCACGGCCCGCATGCGACTGTTGCCCACCACCCATTGGGTGTAGGTCCAGCCTTGCGCAAGCACCTCCCACACCCGTTCGCGCGGGACGGGCACCTCTCGCGTTGGAGTGATCACCACACGTCCTTTCCCTCTCGGCTACCGCGGCGGGATACCCACGAACCGGGCGCTGTATCCGCCGACGCCGGGTTTACCGGCGGTGCGCCGGGGTTAATCTCCCTAGCGGTCGTAATCCCCGGCAGGAATGGCGAAAGGCGAACTATGACGGTGCGACGGTTGATCATCGGTGTGGGCGCCGTGCTGTTGTTGGCCGGAATCATCGGGCTGTTGGCGCCGGTGTCGGTGTCCGACAGCAACGGCCATTCGGTGGGGTGCGGGAACGCCGTGGTGACCGATCTGTCCGCGGCCCGCAGCGCGAACAACAGCAATGGGGCTAACATCCCGATCCTCAACCAGATCGTCCCGCACACCGACTTTGTCGCGCAGTGCCAGTCGTCGGTGGGTGGCCGCCGGGCGTGGTCCATACCGCTGGCGGTGCTCGGGGTCATCGCGATCGGCGCGACGTTGTTGACCGGACGCCGCGGGACGACCGCGGGCCCGTAGTCGTTTCAGATCACCCGCATCCGCGCGGCGTTACGCAAGCCCTGCGGCGCCACACGCGAAAGCCCGTACAGCGCATAGGCTTCCGGCGCGACAGGGCGGATCGGCTTCTTCTTCTTGACCGACGACAGGATCGCGTCGGCGACCTTGTCGGGGCCGTAGCGCCGCAGCGCGAACATCTTGCCCAGCTGCCCGCGCCGCCCGTCGACGGCCTCGGCCAGCTTTCCGGCGGGCGCGTCGAACCGGGTGGTCTTGATGATGTTCGTGTCGATGACGCCGGGGCAGATCGTGGTCAGGCCGACGCCGGCGGCGTCGAGTTCGGCGCGCAGGCAGTCCGAAAACATGTAGCTGGCCGCCTTCGACGTGCAGTAGGCGCTCAGCGACTGCAGCGGCGCGTAGGCGGCCATCGACGACACGTTGACGATGTAGCCGCCGGTGCCGCGCTCCACCAGTCGCCGCCCGAAGGAGCGGCAGCCGTTCACCACCCCGCCGAGGTTGACGTCGAGCACCCGGTCGAACTGCTCGGCCGGGGTGTCGAGGAATCCGCCCGCCTGCCCGACGCCGGCGTTGTTGACGACGATGTCGGGAACGCCGTGCGCGGCGCTGACCCGCTCGGCGAACGCCTCCACCGCGTGGGCGTCGGACACGTCGAGCACGTAGGCGTGCGCGACCCCGCCCCGGGTGGCGATCTCGGCGGCGGTGGCCTTGACGGCGGCTTCGTCGATATCGCTGATGACCAGCTCGGCGCCTTCCCGCGCGAACGCGAACGCGGTCTCGCGCCCGATCCCGCTGCCGGCGCCGGTGACCGACACGAGGGTGTCACCGAACGCTCCGCGGGGGCGCCCCACCTGCGCGCGCAGCAGCGCGCGGCTGGGCTGCTTGCCCTCGGTCAGGTCGGCGAAGTCGTGCACCGCCGCCGCCATCACCTGCGGGTGCGACATCGGGGAGAAGTGACCGGCGCGGATGTCGCGGCGCCACAGCCGCGGCACGAAGCGCGGGGTGTGGTCGTATCCGTACGGCCGCACGTACTTGTCCTTGGTGTTGACGATCAGCTGCACCGGCACGTCGATGACGGCGACGCCCTCCTTGCGGCCGGAGAACGAGCGAAAGTAGTTGGCGGGATACGTTTTCACCGACTGGGCGGCGTCTCGCGCGAGCTTGTCGGAATGATGGATCTGCTCGACGGGAATGTTGTCGACCGCGTTGCGCCGCAGCGCCGGGATCGACAGCGTCAGCCGCAGGAACAACGGGGCCAGCACCGGGATCGAGAACAGCAGCATGTACGTGAACCGCAGCGCCTGGCTGATCGCCCGGACGAAGGTGCGGGGGCGCCAGGGCGCCCGCAGGCCGGTGAAGATGTAGTCGACCAGCTGGTCCTGGGCGGGTCCGGAGACCGACGTGAACGTGGCGACCCGGTCGTCGGCGCCGGGGCGCTTGAGGTAGTGCCACACCCCCACCGAGCCCCAGTCGTGGGCCAGCACGTGCACGGGCCCGCCCGGGCTCAGCTCGCCGGTCACCGCGGCGAAGTCGTCGGCGAAGCGGTCCATGCTGTAGGCCGACACGGGCTTGGGCGCCGAGGACAGCCCGACGCCGCGGTTGTCGTAGCGGATGATCCGGAACCGTTCGGCCAGCAGCGGCACCACGCCGTCCCACAGCACGTGCGAGTCGGGAAAGCCGTGCACCAGTACCACCGTCGGGCCCTCGGGGTTGCCCTCTTCGTAGACGGCGATGCGCGCGCCGTCCGCGCTGTCGACGAAATGCTGGGGTCGTTGTTGTGATGGCGGCATCGGACCTCCCCGCTCTGGCTGCAGTGGCCACACCGTAGCAAGCGTGATCGGGGTCACCCGGCCAGCGCGCGGTGTCTGCCCTGGATGTGTGCCGACGAAGCCGCAGTGACAGGATAGTTTTGGATTGCGACTTCGCCTTCCACACGCGAGCTGAACGACCCGCCCCGACCCACGAGCGATCGAGGAGTCAAAAAAGATGGCCTTCTCCGTCCAGATGCCGGCACTCGGTGAGAGCGTCACCGAGGGGACGGTCACCCGCTGGCTCAAGCAGGAAGGCGACACGGTTGAACTCGACGAGCCGCTCGTCGAGGTGTCGACCGACAAGGTGGACACCGAGATCCCGTCGCCGGCCGCGGGTGTGCTGACCAAGATCGTCGCCCAGGAAGACGACACCGTCGAGGTGGGCGGCGAGCTGGCCGTGATCGGCGACGGTTCTGAGAGCGGCGGGTCCCAGGCCCCGAGCCAGCCGGAGCCGCAGGCGCAATCGGCGCCCCCCGCCCAGCCCGAGGCGCAACCCGAGCCCGAGCCGCAGCCCCAGGCTCAGGCCCAGCTGGAGCCCCAGCCGGCCCAGCAGAGCTCCGGTGCCGGCGACGCGACCCCGGTGTTGATGCCCGAACTCGGTGAGTCGGTGGCCGAGGGCACCGTGACCCGCTGGCTCAAGAAGGTCGGCGATTCGGTCCAGGTCGACGACGCGCTCGTCGAGGTGTCCACCGACAAGGTGGACACCGAGATCCCCTCACCGGTGGCCGGTGTGCTGATCAGCATCACCGCCGAGGAAGACGCCACCGTGCCCGTCGGCGGCGAGCTGGCCCGCATCGGCACCGGTTCCGACGCCGCCGTCCCGGCGGCCCCCGCCGCGCCGCAGCCGCCGCCCGCGCCCAAAGCCGAACCGAAGCCCGAGCCCGCCCCCCAGCCCCAGGCGCAGCCGAAGCCGCAAGCCGCGCCGGCACCCGCGCCGCAACCGAAAGCTCAGCCCGAGCCGAAAGCCCAACCGGCACAGGCCCAGCCGCCGGCGCAGGCGCCGGACTCCAGCACCGACGGCACGCCCTATGTCACGCCGCTGGTGCGAAAACTGGCCGCCGAGAACAACATCGACCTGACGTCGGTCACCGGCACCGGGGTGGGCGGTCGCATCCGCAAGCAAGACGTGCTGGCCGCCGCCGAGCGCAAGCAGCAGGCCGACCGGGAGCCCGCGGCGGCGCCGGCCCCCGCGGCCCCCGCTCCTGGCGAGGCCCGCAAGGCCGCTCCCGCGCCGGCGCCGGCGCTGGCGCACCTGCGGGGCACCACCCAGAAGGCCAGCCGGATCCGCCAGATCACGGCCAACAAGACGCGCGAATCCCTGCAGGCCACAGCGCAACTCACCCAGACCCACGAGGTCGACATGACCAGGCTGGTCGGGTTGCGGGCCAGGGCCAAGGCGGCGTTCGCCGAACGCGAAGGCGTGAACCTGACCTTCTTGCCGTTCATCGCCCGCGCGGTGATCGACGCGCTCAAGATCCACCCGAACGTGAACGCGAGCTACAACGAGGAAACCAAGGAGATCACCTACTACGACGCCGAGCACCTCGGCTTCGCGGTCGACACCGAGCAGGGGCTGCTCTCCCCAGTCGTGCACAACGCGGGCGACCTGTCGCTGGCCGGGCTGGCCAGGGCGATCGCCGACATCGCCGCGCGCGCCCGGTCGGGCAATCTGAAGCCCGACGAGCTCTCCGGGGGCACCTTCACGATCACCAACATCGGCAGCCAGGGCGCGCTGTTCGACACCCCGATCCTGGTTCCGCCGCAGGCCGCCATGCTGGGCACCGGCGCCATCGTCAAGCGCCCCCGAGTGATCGTCGACGAGTTCGGCAACGAATCGATCGGGGTCCGCTCGATCTGCTACCTGCCGCTGACCTATGACCACCGACTCATCGACGGCGCGGACGCCGGGCGGTTCCTGACCACCATCAAGCACCGGCTCGAAGAGGGAGCGTTCGAGGCCGACCTCGGACTCTGAGGGGACGGCGAAGGTGGCTGGTCAGAAGTCCGTCGTTGCGATCGCGGGTTCGTCCGGCCTGATCGGCTCCGCCCTCGCCGCGGCCCTGCGCGCCGCCGACCACCGGGTGCTGCGCATCGTGCGCCGCGCACCGGCGAACGGCGACGAGGTGCACTGGAACCCCGAGAGCGGCGACCTCGATCCCGACACGCTGAGCGGCGTCGACGCCGTCGTCAACCTGTGTGGCGTCAACATCGGCAAACGCCGATGGTCGGGCGCCTTCAAGCAAAGCCTGCGGGACAGCCGCATCGGCCCGACCGAGGTCCTGGCGCACGCCGTCGCCGACGCCGGGGTGGCAACCCTGATCAACGCCAGCGCGGTGGGCTTCTATGGAAACACCAAGGACCGCGTGGTCGACGAAAACGACCGTGCCGGAAGCGGTTTCCTGGCCCGGCTGTGCGAAGACTGGGAGGCCGCCACGCTGCCGGCGCAATACGGCGGCGCCCGGGTGGTACTGGCGCGCACCGGGCTGGTGTTCTCCCCCGCCGGTGGCGCGCTGGGGCGGTTGCGGCCGTTGTTCCGGACGGGGCTGGGGGCCCGGCTGGGCAGCGGGCGGCAATACATGTCGTGGATCACGCTGGAAGACGAAGTGCGAGCGCTGCTGTTCGCGATTTCGAACACCGCGCTGTCCGGGCCGGTGAACATGACCGGGCCCGCGCCGGTCACCAACGCCGAATTCACCACCGCGTTCGGCCGGGCGGTCAACCGTCCGACGCCGTTGATGCTGCCCGGTTTCGCCGTCCGGGCCGCGCTGGGAGAGTTCGCCGACGAAGGCCTGTTGACGGGGCAGCGGGCCATCCCGTCGGCGCTAGAGCGCGCCGGTTTTGCGTTCCACCACAACACCATTGGCGAGGCGCTCGGCTACGCGACCGCCCGGCGCGACCACGACTAGTGCCACCGCGCGTCACCTCGGGGCGCGCGGGCCGAGTACCGTCGCGAATGTGATCGATTCCATCCGGTCCAGCCGGTCCCTCATCGACGTCCGCCAGCTCGGAACCGTCGACTACCGCGTGGCCTGGCAGCAGCAGCGCGACCTGGCCGACGCCCGGGTGGCGGGCGGCAGCGACACCCTGCTGTTGCTCGAGCACCCGGCCGTCTACACCGCCGGACGGCGCACCGAGCCGCACGAGCGGCCCACGGATGGCACCCCCGTCGTCGACACCGACCGCGGCGGCAAGATCACCTGGCACGGACCCGGCCAGTTGGTCGGGTATCCGATCATCGGCCTGGCCGAACCGCTCGACGTGGTCAACTACGTGCGGCGGCTCGAGGAAGCGTTGATCAAGGTGTGCGCCGACCTGGGCCTGGACACGGTCCGCGTGCAGGGCCGGTCCGGGGTGTGGGTGCCCGGCGCTGACGGTCGGCCCGACCGCAAGGTCGCCGCGATCGGCGTGCGGGTGTCGCGCGCCACCACCCTGCACGGGTTCGCGCTCAACTGCGACTGCGACCTGGGCGCCTTCAGCCCCATCGTGCCGTGCGGCATCAGCGACGCCGGGGTGACGTCGTTGTCCGCCGAGCTGCGCCGCCCGGTGAGCGTCGACGACATCCGCACGAGCGTCGCCGACGCCGTCTGCGACGCCCTGGACGGGGTGCTGCCGGTGCGCGAGCACGACGGCGCCGCGCGCGTAGCATCAGCGATGTGACTGTCGCACCCGAGGGACGCAAACTGCTGCGCCTGGAAGTGCGCAACGCCGAAACCCCGATCGAGCGCAAGCCGCCGTGGATCAGGGTGCGGGCGAAGATGGGCCCGGAATACACCCAGCTCAAGAGCCTGGTCCGGCGCGAGGGCCTGCACACGGTCTGCGAAGAGGCCGGGTGTCCCAACATCTTCGAATGCTGGGAGGACCGCGAGGCGACCTTCCTGATCGGCGGTGACCAGTGCACCCGTCGCTGCGACTTCTGCCAGATCGATACCGGGAAGCCGGCCGAGCTGGACCGCGACGAGCCGCGGCGGGTGGCCGACAGCGTGCGCACGATGGGGCTGCGCTACGCCACGGTCACCGGGGTGGCCCGCGATGACCTGCCCGACGGCGGCGCGTGGCTCTACGCCGAGACGGTGCGCGCCATCAAGGAACTCAATCCGTCGACCGGGGTCGAGCTGTTGATCCCCGACTTCAACGGCGAACCCGGCCGGCTTGCCGAGGTGTTCGAGTCACACCCGGAAGTGTTGGCGCACAACGTCGAAACGGTGCCGCGCATCTTCAAGCGCATCCGGCCCGCGTTCACCTACCAGCGCAGCCTCGACGTGCTCACCGCGGCGCGTGACTTCGGGCTGGTCACCAAGAGCAACCTCATCCTCGGCCTGGGTGAAACCCCCGACGAGGTGCGCACCGCGCTGGCCGACCTGCGTCACGCGGGCTGCGACATCATCACCATCACCCAGTACCTGCGGCCCTCGGCGCGTCACCACCCCGTCGCGCGCTGGGTGAAGCCGGAGGAGTTCGTCGAGTTCGCGCAGCACGCCGAGCAACTCGGCTTCTCCGGGGTGCTGGCCGGACCGCTGGTGCGCTCGTCGTATCGCGCGGGCCGGCTCTATCAGCAAGCCGCCGGGGCCCGCGCCTCGGACGCGGCGGCACGGTAGCCGAATTTGCCTGGCGCGGCCCTACGTATCCTTTGACTATGGCTAAATCCCGCACTGCCGCTGAGAACAAGGCCGCCCGAGCGCAGGCGCAGGCTGCCCGCAAGGCCGCCGCGCGGGAGCGCCGCACCCAGTTGTGGCAGGCGTTCAATCTGCAGCGCCAGGAGGACAAGCGCCTGCTGCCGTACATGATCGGCGCCTTCGTGCTGATCGTGGGCGCCTCGGTGGGCGTCGGGCTCTGGGCCGGCGGGCTGACGATGATCACCTTGATCCCGCTCGGCGTGGTGCTGGGCGGGCTGGTCGCGTTCATCGTCTTCGGGCGCCGCGCCCAGAAGTCCGTCTACCGCAAGGCCGAGGGCCAAACCGGGGCGGCGGCATGGGCATTGGACAACCTGCGCGGCAAGTGGCGGGTGACGCCGGGCGTCGCCGCGACCGGACACTTCGACGCCGTGCACCGGGTCATCGGCCGGCCCGGCGTGATCCTGGTCGGCGAGGGGTCGGCGACCCGCGTGCGCCCGCTGCTGGCGCAGGAGAAGAAGCGCACCGCCCGCCTGATCGGGGAGGTGCCGATCTACGACATCATCGTCGGCAACGGCGAGGACGAGGTGCCCCTGGCCAAGCTGGAGCGCCACCTCACCCGTTTGCCGGCCAACATCACCGCCAAGCAGATGGACACGTTGGAGTCCCGCTTGGCCGCGTTGGGGACGCGGGCCGGGGCCGCGGTGATGCCGAAGGGGCCGCTGCCCAACGCCGGCAAGATGCGCGGCGTGCAGCGCACGGTGCGCCGCAAATAGCCGCCATCGGACTCAGCGCCGTACCACGGCCGTCGCGGTCAGCCGGTCCTGCAGCCCGCGGCCGTCCCAGTCGGTGAACAACGCCGGGACCACCGTGCCGACGAGGAGGCCGCGCACCACCGCGCGGCCGACGCCGACCATCCCGCGCCCGTCCACCGCCACCACCTGCAGACCCAGCGCCAGCTGGCCGGGCGTGAAGCCGAACAGTCGCACCGAGACCACGCCCAGCACAAACCAGATGACCAGCTCGGCGGTGGCCAGGGCCGCCTCGGGGAACCACCCGAACCGCATGGCCAGCGCCGCCAGACCCAAAGCGATCAGCCAGTCGATCGTCAGCGCGCCCAGCCGTCGCCCCATCCGCGCCAGCGAGCCCGGCCCGCTCTGGGGCAATCCCAGCTTTTCACCGGGGTATGCGGATCGCGATTCCGGCATCATCGCCGCGGACCGGGGTCCGAATAAATCGACGGCCAGGTCCGATACGGCGGGCGGACGGTGCGCTCCGTCACCAGAAAAGATACGATCTTGCGATCCATGGCCCCACAATAGAACCGCCGCCAAAGCGGCCACTTTTTGCGTGTGGCATGGTCACGTAACGTGCGCGCAACATCGGGTTGACTGACGGGCAACATCTGCTCCCTAGCGTCAGGCCGCGGATCTCACCAAGTAAAGGAGCACTCTGTGACGGAAAAGACGCCCGACGACGTCTTCAAACTCGCGAAGGACGAGAACGTCGAGTTTGTCGACGTGCGGTTCTGTGATTTGCCCGGCATCATGCAGCACTTCACCATTCCGATTTCGTTTTTCGACGAGAGCGTTTTTGAGGACGGCTTGGCATTCGACGGCTCGTCGATTCGCGGATTCCAGTCCATTCACGAATCCGACATGCTGCTCCTGCCCGACCCGGCGACGGCGCAGATCGACCTGTTCCGCGAAGCCAAGACGCTGAACCTGAACTTCTTCGTGCACGACCCCTTCACCCTCGAGCCGTACTCGCGCGACCCGCGCAACATCGCCCGTAAGGCCGAGAACTACCTGATCAGCACCGGCGTCGCCGACACCGCGTACTTCGGCGCCGAGGCCGAGTTCTACATCTTCGACTCGGTGAGCTTCGATTCGCGCACCAACGGCTCGTTCTACGAGATCGACGCGATCTCGGGGTGGTGGAACACCGGCTCGCCCAACGAGCTCGACGGCAGCCCCAACCGCGGCTACAAGGTCCGCCCCAAGGGTGGCTACTTCCCCGTCGCCCCCGTCGACCACTACGTCGACCTGCGCGACAAGATGCTGTCCAACCTGATCACGGCCGGCTTCAGCCTGGAAAAGGGCCACCACGAGGTGGGCACCGGCGGCCAGGCCGAGATCAACTACAAGTTCAACACGCTGCTGCACGCGGCCGACGACATGATGCTCTACAAGTACATCGTCAAGAACACGGCCTGGCAGCACGGCAAGACCGTCACGTTCATGCCCAAGCCGCTGTTCGGTGACAACGGCTCCGGCATGCACACCCACCAGTCGCTGTGGAAGGACGGCAGCCCGCTGATGTACGACGAGACCGGGTACGCCGGCCTGTCGGACACCGCCCGCCACTACATCGGCGGCCTGCTGCACCACGCGCCGTCGCTGCTGGCGTTCACCAACCCCACGGTGAACTCCTACAAGCGTCTGGTGCCCGGCTACGAGGCCCCGATCAACCTGGTCTACAGCCAGCGCAACCGCTCGGCCTGTGTCCGGATCCCGATCACCGGCACCAACCCGAAGGCCAAGCGGCTCGAGTTCCGTTGCCCCGACTCGTCGGGCAACCCGTACCTGGCGTTCTCGGCCATGCTGATGGCCGGCCTGGACGGCATCAAGAACAAGATCGAGCCGCAGGCGCCGGTCGACAAGGACCTCTACGAGCTGCCGCCCGAAGAGGCCGCCAACATCCCGCAGGCGCCCACGCAGCTGTCCGCGGTGATCGACCGGCTGGAGGAAGATCACGAATACCTCACCGAGGGCGGCGTTTTCACGCCCGACCTCATCGAGACGTGGATCAACTTCAAGCGCGAGAACGAGATCCTGCCGGTCCAGATCCGGCCGCACCCCTACGAATTCGCGCTGTACTACGACGTTTAAGGACGTCTGAGTCGGCTTGACGAAACCACCCGCGCGGCGCTCGCCTCGCGGGTGGTTTCGCGTTCAGCCGCCGGAACCTGCCCCTTGGGCGCCCGCTGGACTTTCCCTATTTGGCGTCGGTGACGACGACGACCTGACGGATGAACGTGTCATCCACGGCGGCGTGGAGGAGAAAGTCGGCGACGTTTCCCCGAGAGGTTGAGGGGAGAATCGGCAACGTCGTGACGTCGTCGAGCGCCATCGCGGTGTAGCGGCCGCCGACCCCGTCGTTCAAGGCCCCGGGATATTCGAGGGTCCATTTCAGGCCGCTGGCTTTCAAGAGCACTTCGGACGCCGCTTTGTCTTCGTACTTCTTGCGCAGCGCCGTGCGAAATATCAGGCCGGCGAGAAACGATGCCTTGGCGAGGGAGTCGCCGACTCCGAATGCCGACACGATCACAAACCTGTCAACACCCGATGTTTTGGCGGACGCGATGACGGCGCGGACAGTGTCCGTGATCAGCGTCGGCGTTTTGCGGACGTTTTTGACTCCGAGTGCGCTGATGACCGCGTGGTGCCCTCGGGCTGCCGTGGCGATGTCGGCGGCGTCGGTGACGTCGCCGCCGACGATGTGGGCGCGCGGGTCAACGGTGGCGTCGGCCCGCCGAACGAGGGCGGTGACCTGGTGACCCTGGTCGAGCGCCTTTTTGACGAAGAGGCGGCCAGTGCGGCCGGTTGCTCCAAGGACAAGAAACTTCACAATATTTCGCTTTCTCTAGAACGGGTGAAACGGATGAACGGGCGTGATGGTGAGCGGGGTCCGCATCGCGGACCACCCGTCCATCGCCGCTATATCGTCAGGAACATTGACTATCATGGTCCGTGTTTCTGACTAATGTCAAGTGTTCATAACAGTGTTGGCCCCCACTGACGTCTATGATGGTCATTGATGTTTACTACCCTGATGGTTGGTCGGAGGCCGTGCGTGCATCAGCAGCGGGTGCGAAGTCACCCACCGGACGCGGGGTGCCGGGACGCAGTAGCGGTGGACGTAAGGTGTGAATTTCGTTGGACCACGTGGGCGATGGAGCCGAGGGCGGCATGAACGACGAGCAGCGGATTGACCTAGGGGTGTCGTTGTTCATCCCGTACCGGTACACCGAAGACCGGATTTTCCGGGCGCTCCAGGATGCCGGATTCGACGACTGGACCCTGGCCCAGTGCCGCGTGTTTCAACGCATCGCCCCGGACGGTTCGCGCCTCACAGACCTCGCCGAACAGGCGCAAATGAGCAAGCAGAGCGCGGGCGTGCTGGTCGATCAACTCGAACGTTTGGGCTATGTCCGCCGGGTCCCCGACCCCGCGGATGGCCGCGCCCGATTGATCGTGATCGAGCGACGTGGCCGGCGCGCGATCGAGGTAGTCACGGCGACACTCGACAAGATCCACGCGGAGTGGAAGGCCTACCTGGGTACCCGCAACTTCACACTGCTGCAACAGATCTTGGATCAGCTCCGCGAAATCACCGACCCCTACGCGCGGTAAAGCCGCCGTGTCTCCTACCCGTCGAGCGACAGATCCTTGCGGAAGCGTTGCATGCCGTCGATCTTGTCGTCCAGGCCGGCGTCGGGCCCGGCATAGAACATCCACGGCATCGTGATAATGCCGGTGATGCCGCCGGCCTCCGCGCGCTGATAGTCGGCGGTCGTGAACGCGTCGGTGAGCGGGGTGAGAACGGTGAAATCGTCCGTGGACAAACCGTTTTCGGCCCGCATCTCCCGCAGCCGGCCGATGGCGTCGAGGGCCCGCTCGGTGTTGATCAAGTCCCCGATCCAGCCGTCGTTGCGGGCGGCGCGGCGCAGCGCGATATCGGACAGTCCGCCGACATACACGGGGATGGGCGGCGGGGTGGGCTGCATCTCGAGGCGCGGCGCGGAATAGAACTCGCCCTCGAACTCCGTCCAGCCCGGCGACCACAGCGCCCGCATCAGCTCGATGATTTCATCGGTGCGCTTGCCGCGGGCCTCGAATCGCTCACCCATCAGCGCGAATTCCTCGCGGCACCAGCCCACGCCGATACCCAGCTCCACCCGGCCCGACGCCAGAACCGCCGCGGTACCAATGGCTTTGGCCGCCGAATACGGGTTGCGCATCGCGGGGATGTAGACGGTGTTGACGAACCGCAGCCGCGTGGTGACCTGGGCGAGCGCACCGACGAGCACCCAGGGGTCCGGCCAGTCGGTGAAGGGCTGCCAGCGCCGCTGGCCGTCCTTGGTGTACGGGTACGGCGTGTCCAGGGTCTCCAAATTGACGACGTGGTCGGGGATGCCGATCCCGTCGTAGCCGAGTTCGTCGGCCGCCTTGGCGAGCTCGATGATCTCGCGGGTGTTCAGGAAGGCGCTGCTGATGTAGAACTTCACTGCGCCTCCTGCGCCCAGGCCGGCTCGATGAAGACGCCATCGGCCTCGACGGTGACGCCGGCGGCATCCGAAATGGTGCCGCGCGCAAAGACTTTGCGGCCCTGCTTGCCGTCGACCCACGCATCGCAACGAAGCGGGCCCAGCGGGGTGCCGCGCAGATACTTGACGGTGATGGTCCCGGTGAACCGCGCCTTGGACAAGCCCTCGCTGGCCGCCTCGCCGAGCATGTGGTCGAGCACCAGGGCGCTGACGCCGCCGTGCACCAGTTTCGGCGGTCCCTCGTAGGCCGAGCCCAGGACGAACTCGCTCCAGCAGCGCCCGTCGCCCTCGTGGTTCACCACGATCGGCGGGGCGATGGGGTTGCACACCCCGATCGCGGCGTTGCCCAACGGCAGCGGGCGGCCGTTGACGCGGTAGCTCACGCCCATCGCGCGGGTGCGTTGCCGCAACGACGCGGTGACGGCTTCGATCGCCGAGCGCGCGTCGGCGACGACGTCGTCGCCGACCTCGGTCCGGATGGTCGCGTCGACGAGCTCGCGGACCGCATCGGCCAACGGGGCATACAGCGCGGTCACGCGATCGGCTTCCGTCGCGCTGAGCACCTCGAATGTGGCGTCCAACGCGCCGGCCTCCTGACTCAACTTCCAAACACCTTGCGCACGACGGCTTTTGCGCGCCGCGTCACCCGTAAATAGTTGTCCAAGAACTCGCCGCCCTCGTCGGTCGGCCAGCCGGCGGCCACGGCGACCGCGTTCAGCTGGCGTCCGTGGCCCGGCAGCTGGTCGGTGGGCTTACCGCGGACGAGCACCAGCGCGTTGCGGGCCCGGGTGGCGGTCAGCCAGGCCTGCCGCAGCAGCTCCACCTCGTCGGCGGGAACCAGCTCGGCCGCGGCGATCGCATCCAGGCACTCCAGCGTCGACGTGGTGTGCAGCGCGGGGATCTCGTGGGCGTGCCGCAGCTGCAGCAGCTGCACGGTCCATTCGATGTCGGCCAGTCCCCCGCGGCCCAGCTTGGTGTGCGTGTTGGGGTCGGCGCCGCGCGGCAGCCGCTCGGCGTCGACGCGGGCCTTGATGCGGCGGATCTCGCGCATCGCCTCCGGCGACATCTCGTTGGGTGGATAGCGCGTCTTGTCGGCCATCAGCAGGAACCGCTGCCCCAGCTCCTCGTCGCCGGCGACCGCGTGCGCGCGCAGCAGCGCCTGGACCTCCCACGGCTGCGCCCACTGCCCGTAGTAGGCGGCGTAGGAGGCCAGGGTGCGCACCAGCGGGCCGTTGCGGCCCTCGGGCCGCAGGTTGGCGTCGACCTCCAGCGGCGGGTCGACGCTGGGGGTCCCCAGCAGGGTCCGGACCTGTTCGGCGACCGTCGTCGCCCAGCGCACGGCCACGGAATCCTCGACACCGGGCGCGGATTCGCACACGAACATCACGTCGGCGTCGGACCCGTAGCCCAGTTCGGCGCCGCCCAGCCTGCCCATGCCGATGACGGCGATGGCCGCCGGCGCCTTGCCGTTTTCGGGAAGGTTGGTCCGGATCATCGCGTCCAGCGCGGCCTGCAGCACCGCCACCCACACCGACGTCAGCGCCTTGCACACGTCGACGACCTCGAGCATGCCGAGCAGGTCCGCCGACGCCACCCGGGCCAGCTCGCGACGCCGCAGGGTCCGCGCGCCCGCGATCGCCCGCACCGGGTCGGAGTAGCGGCTGGCCGAGGCGACCAGCGCGCGGGCCACCGAGGCCGGGTCGGTCTCCAGCAGTCGCGGCCCGGTCGCCCCGTCGCCGTAGTCCTGGATGACCCGGGGCGCGCGCATCAACAGGTCCGGCACGTACGCCGAGGTGCCCAGCACGTGCATGAGGCGCCGCGCGACGGCAGGCTGATCGCGCAGCGTGGCCAGATACCAGCTCTCCCCGGACAGCGCCTCGGACAGTCGCCGGTAGGCCAGCAGCCCGCCGTCGGGGTCGGGCGTGTACGACATCCAGTTCAACAGCCTGGGCAGCAGCACCGACTGCACCCGGCCCCGCCGGCCGCTGAGGTTGACCAGCGCCGACATGTGCTTCAGCGCGGACTGCGGGCCCTCGTATCCCAGGGCGGCCAGCTGGCGCTCGGCGGCCTCGGAGGTCATGCCGTGCGCGATCTCCAGGCCGGCCGGGCCGATCGATTCCAGCAGCGGTTGGTAGAACAGCTTGGCGTGCAGCTGCGACACCCGCAGGTTCTGGTGCCGCAGCTCCTCGCGCAGCACCCCCGCCGCGTCGTGGCGGCCGTCGGGCCGGATGTGGGCGGCCCGCGCCAGCCAGCGCACCGCCTCCTCGTCGTCGGGCTCGGGCAGCAGGTGGGTCCGCTTGAGCCGCTGCAGTTGCAGTCGGTGCTCGAGCAGCCGGAGGAACTCGTAGGAGGCGGTGAGGTTCGCCGCGTCCTCGCGTCCGATGTAGCCGCCGTGGCCCAGCGCGGCGAGCGCGTCCACCGTCGACGCCACGTGCAGCGACTCGTCGCTGCGCCCGTGCACCAACTGCAGGAGCTGCACGGCGAATTCGACGTCGCGCAACCCGCCGCTGCCGAGCTTGATCTCGCGGCCGCGCACGTCGGCGGGCACCAGCTGTTCGACGCGGCGCCGCATCGCCTGCACTTCGACCACGAAGTCCTCACGCTCGCAGGCGACCCAGACCATCGGCATCAGCGCGGCCAGGTACCGCTGCCCCAGCTCCGCGTCGCCCACCGCCGCGCGCGCCTTCAGCAGCGCCTGGAATTCCCAGGTTTTCGCCCACCGCTGGTAATAGGCGATGTGCGACTCGACGGTGCGGACCAGCTCGCCGCTGCGGCCCTCCGGCCGCAGCCCGGCGTCGACCTGAAAGAACGCCTCGGAGGCCAGCCGCATCATCTCGCCGGCCACCCGGGTGGTGAGGGCGTCGGCGTGCTCGGCGACGAAGATGACGTCGACGTCGCTGACGTAGTTCAGTTCGCGGGCACCGCATTTGCCCATCGCGATGACCGCCAGCCGCGGCGGCGACTTGTCGCCGCACACGGTGCTCTCGGCCACCCGCAACGCGGCGGCCAGCGCGGCGTCGGCCAGGTCCGACAGGTGGGCGGCCACGACGGTGAACGGCACCACCGGTTCGTCCTCGACCGTGGCGGCCAGGTCGAGGCCGGCCAGCACCAGCAGCTGATCGCGGTACAGGGTGCGCAGCCGCACCATCGCCGAACCGGGGTCGGCCAGCGCCTCCTCGACGCACGCGGTGAAGTTCGCGGACAGCTGGTCGTGGGTGGGCAGTGTGACGTTGCCGCGCAAGAGTTTCCAGGACTGCGGCTGGGCGATCAGGTGATCCCCGAGGGCCAGCGACGCGCCGAGCACACCGAACAGCCGCCCGCGCAGGGGGCGTTCGGCGAGCAGGGCGGCGTTGAGCTCGCTCCACCCGGCGTCGGGGTTCTCGGCCAGCCGAACCAGGGCGAGCAGGGCGGCGTCGGGGTCCGCGGCGCGCGACAGCGACCAGAGCAGGTCGACGTGGGCCTGGTCGTCATGGTCATGCCAGCCCAGCTGCGCTATGCGTTCGGCCGCTTGCGGATCGACCAACCCGAGCCGGCCGACGCTGGGCAGCCTGGGGCGCTGCGTCGCGGGTTTGGTCACGACCACGACCGTATCGCAACCGGCCGATCTTCAGGCACGGGCGGCGCATCCCGAAACGGGAATCGCGCTACAGCGACAGGTAGGTATTCAGTTCGTACGGGGTGACGTGGCTGCGGTAGTTCGCCCACTCGGTGCGCTTGTTGCGCAGGAAGAAGTCAAACACGTGCTCCCCCAACGTTTCCGCGACCAGCTCGGAGGACTCCATGGCGCGAAGCGCGCTGTCCAGGCTGGTGGGCAGCTCGCGGTAACCCATCGCCTGGCGCTCCGCGGGGGTCAGGTCCCACACGTTGTCCTCGGCCTGCGGCCCCAGCACGTAACCCTTCTCCACCCCGCGCAGCCCGGCGGCCAGCAGCACGGCGAACGTCAGGTACGGGTTGCAGGCCGAGTCGGGGCTGCGGACCTCGACGCGCCGCGACGACGTCTTGTGCGGGGTGTACATGGGCACCCGCACCAGCGCGGAGCGGTTGGCCGCCCCCCACGACGCGGCGGTCGGCGCCTCGCCGCCCCCCACCAGACGCTTGTAGGAGTTGACCCATTGGTTGGTGACGGCGCTGATCTCCGAGGCGTGCTCGAGGATCCCGGCGATGAAGGACTTGCCCACATCGGAGAGCTGCAGCGGGTCGTCCGGGCTGTGGAACGCGTTGACGTCGCCCTCGAACAGGCTCATGTGGGTGTGCATCGCGGAGCCGGGGTGCTGCCCGAACGGCTTGGGCATGAACGACGCACGGGCGCCGTTGTCGATCGCCACTTCCTTGATGACGTAACGGAACGTCATCACGTTGTCGGCCATCGACAGGGCGTCGGCGAAGCGCAGGTCGATCTCCTGCTGGCCCGGCGCGCCCTCGTGGTGGCTGAACTCCACCGAGATGCCCATGAACTCCAGCGCCTCGATCGCGTGGCGGCGGAAGTTCGAGGCGGAGTCGTGGACCGCCTGATCGAAGTAGCCGGCGTTGTCGACCGGAACCGGCGGCGTCCCGTCGTCGGCGCCGGGCTTGAGCAGGAAGAATTCGATCTCGGGATGCACGTAGCAAGAGAAGCCCAGGTCGTTGGCCTTCTGCAGCTGACGGCGCAGCACGTGCCGCGGGTCCGCCCAGGACGGCGAGCCGTCCGGCATGGTGATGTCGCAGAACATCCGCGCCGAGTGGTGGTGGCCGCTGGGCGAGGCCCACGGCAGCACCTGGAAGGTGGACGGGTCGGGGTTGGCGACGGTGTCGGATTCGGAGACCCGCGAGAAGCCCTCGATCGAGGATCCGTCGAAGCCGATGCCCTCCTCGAAGGCGCCTTCGAGTTCGGCCGGGGCGATCGCGACCGACTTGAGGAAGCCGAGCACATCGGTGAACCACAGCCGAACGAAGCGGATGTCTCGTTCCTCGAGCGTGCGCAGCACGAATTCCTTCTGGCGATCCATAACTCGAACAGTATGCAACGGCTGTTAAATCTGCGTTACCGATGCCCGCTCAGAACCGTTGCGATGGCCGCGGTGGGGCCGTCGCTCGCTGGTCAGGACCGGCAGCTGTAGCCGGCCGGCGGCGGGGTGCCCGCGACCAGGTAACGCACCACCGCGTTGTCCACGCATTGGTCGCCGTTGAACACCGCCGTGTGCTGCGTGCCGTCGTAGGTGATCAGCGGGCCGCCCAGCTGGCGGGCCAGGTTCACCCCGGCCTGATACGGGGTCGCCGGGTCGTGCGTGGTGGAGACGACGACGACCTTGCCCGGCGCCATGGGCGGTGCGGCGTGGGGCGCCGACGTCGGCGGGACGGGCCACAGCGCGCACAAATCGCGGGGAGCGTTTCCGGTGAACGGCCCGTAGCTCAGGAAGGGCGCCGCCTGGCGGATCCGCTGATCCGCGGTCACCCAGCTGGCCTGGTCGGTCGGATTCGGGGCGTCGACGCACCGGATCGCGTTGAACGCATCCTGGTCGTTGGAGTAGTGCCCGTCGCGGCCGCGTCCCTGATAGTCATCGGCAAGCAGCAGCAGGTCGCCGGCGTCGGTCCCGCGCGCCAGGCCGAGCAGGCCGCTGGTCAGGTATTTCCAGTGCGTCGGCGTGTAGAGCGCGTTGATGGTGCCGGTGGTCGCGTCGGCGTAGCTCAGCCCACGGGGGTCCGCGGTGCGGCCCGGCTTGGTGGCCAGCGGGTCAACCAGGGCGTGGTAGCGGGCGACGAACTTGGACGGGTCGGTGCCCAACGGGCAGCCCGGCGAGCGGGCGCAGTCGGTGGCGTAGTCGTTGAAAGCCGTTTGGAATCCGGCCATTTGGTTGACGTTCTCGTCGATGGGGCCGACGGTCGGGTCGATGGCGCCGTCGAGCACCATCGCCCGCACGTGGTTGCTGAACTTCTCCAGGTAGGCGGTGCCCAGCTCGGTTCCGTAGCTGTATCCCAGGTAGTTGATCTGTTCGTCGCCCAGCGCCTGACGCACCGCGTCCATGTCCCGCGCGACGGACGCGGTGCCCGCGTTGGCCAAAAACGCGGCGCCCATCCGGTTCACGCATTGCTGGGCCAGCTGCCGGTAGAGCTGCTCGATGTGCGCCACGCCGGCCGGGCTGTAGTCGACCATCGGCTCTCGCCGATACGCGTCGAACTCGGCGTCGGTGCGGCAGCGCAGCGAAGGAGTGGAGTGGCCCACGCCGCGCGGGTCGAAGCCGACCAGATCGAAGTTGCGACCGACGGGCGAGTTCTCCAGGTCCGGCGCCATCGCGGCCACCATGTCGACCGCCGAGCCGCCGGGACCGCCGGGATTGACCAGCAGCGATCCCATCCGTTGCCCGGTCGCGGGCACGCGGATCACCGCCAGCTTGGCCTGGGCGCCGCCCGGGTTGTTGTAGTCGATCGGGACCGACACCGTGGTGCACCGCGCGGCGGGGATATCGCTTGTGTCCGAGACGAATTGGCCGCAGCTCCCCCAGCCCTGCGGCGCCGCGGCCGCCGGCGGGTTCGGGGCCGGGGTCTGCCCCGCGCCGGGCTCGGGCGTGGCGCCGGCCACCGGCAGCGCGGCGACGGCCGAACCACCCAGCACAAGGCCGAACGAAAGCAGCGCCGAGCTCACGGGTCTCAGGCGCGACATGGCTGTCATCGTTGCAGCCGCGGGTACCCGTGGCAGCGCGAAACGATTACGCCTTGGTCTCGGCTCTCAGCCGGCTTGAGCCCGCACCGAGCGTGCACTCACGGCGACGAATCGACGAAAATCCCGCCGTGAGTGCACGTTCGGCGCTAGCACTTGGCGCCGCTCGGCGGCGTCGTGCCGCCGACCAGATAGGCCGTCACGTAGTTGTCGATGCAGCCGTCGCCCTGGAAGACGACCGTGTGCTGGGTTCCGTCGTAGGTCAGCAGCGAGCTGCGCAGCTGGTTGGCCAGGTCGACGCCGGCCTTGTAGGGAGTCGCCGGGTCGTGGGTCGTCGACACCACCACCGTGGGCGCCAGGCCGGGCGCGGAGATGGTGTGCGGCTTGCTCGTCGGCGGTACCGGCCAGAACGCGCAGGTGCCCAGCGGCGCGTGGCCGGTGAACTGCCCGTAGCTCATGAACGGTGCGATCTCCCGGGAGCGGCGGTCTTCGTCAATCACCTTGGCCCGGTCGGTAATCGGCGGCTGGTCCACGCAGTTGACCGCCACCCGCGCGTCGGTGGCGTTGGTGTAGTGGCCGTGCGCGTCGCGGCGCATGTACATGTCGGCCAGGGCGAGCAGGGTGTCGCCGTGATGGTCGACGAGTTCGGAGAGGCCGTCGGTCAGGTGATGCCACAGGTTCGGTGAGTACAGCGCCATGATGGTGCCCACGATGGCGTCGCTGTAGCTCAATCCGCGCGGGTCGTTGGTCGGGACCGGCCGGCCGACCATGGGGTTGTTGGGGTCGACCATCGGGTCGACCAGGCTGTGGTAGACGTCGACGGCCTTGGCCGGGTCGGTGCCCAGCGGGCAGTTCGGTTGTTTCGCGCAGTCGGCGGCATAGTTGTTGAACGCGTCCTGGAATCCCTTGGCCTGCCGCAGATCGGCCTCGATGGGGTCGGCGTTGGGGTCGACCGCGCCGTCGAGGATCATCGCCCGCACCTTGTTCGGGTAGGCCTCGGCGTAGGCCGAGCCGATCCGGGTGCCGTAGGAGTAGCCGAGGTAGGTCAGCTTGTCGTCGCCCAGCGCGGCCCGGATGGCGTCGAGGTCCCTGGCGACGTTGACCGTCCCGATGTTGGCCAGAAAGCCCTTGCCCATCTTGTCGACGCAGCGGCCGACGAACTGCTTGGTCTCGTCCTCGATGTGGGCCACACCGGCCGGGCTGTAGTCGACGTTCGGCTCGGTGCGCAGCCGGTCGTTGTCGGCGTCGGAGTTGCACCAGACCGCCGGGCGCGACGCGCCCACCCCGCGGGGATCGAAGCCCACCAGGTCGAACCTTTCGCGGACCCGCTTGGGCAGCGACTGGACGACGCCCAGCGCCGCTTCGATGCCGGACTCCCCGGGCCCGCCGGGGTTGATCACCAACGAGCCGATCTTGTCCCCGGTCGCGGGGAAACGGATCATCGCCAGCGTGGCGTCGTCGCCGTCGAGGTTGTCGTAGTCGACGGGCACCGCGAGCTTGCCGCATAACGCGCCGGCCGGGAGCTTGACCTTCGGGTTGGCGGCCCGGCACGGTGTCCACTCCACCGCCTGGCCCAGCTTGGGTTCGGACATGACGGCGCGTCCCACCACCACGCGTTCGCAGCCCGCCAGAAGCAGCGCCACGGCAGCGATCGACGTCCACATCAGCAGCGTGCGCGCGCTCGTGCCGCGGCGAGACGAACCCATGCCAACATATGCTGCCAGAGGAAACCTGAGATCCTGATCAGCGGCACCGCCGCGCGCGGAGCATGGCCTGTCTCACAGTGTCGCGCCGTTTCAACCGCGCCGAAGAAATGGCAGAATGACACCGTCAGACGAACCCGGGGACCCGTTTTGGGCCACGAGGATCGACCCGACCACCCACTAGGGACAATGATGTCTGAGCACAACGTTTACGGTGCCAACTCGTCTGCGCCCGCGCAGCCGCTCACCAAGATCCGCACCCACCACCTGCAGAAGATGAAGGCCGAAGGGCACAAGTGGGCGATGCTCACGGCCTACGACTATTCGACCGCCCGCATTTTCGACGAGGCCGGCATCCCGGTCCTGCTGGTCGGCGACTCGGCGGCCAACGTCGTCTACGGCTACGACACCACCGTGCCAGTGTCGATCGACGAACTGATTCCGTTGGTCCGCGGCGTGGTGCGCGGCGCCCCGCATGCCATGGTCGTCGCGGACCTGCCGTTCGGCAGCTACGAGGCCGGGCCCGCCGCCGCGCTGGCCGCCGCCACCCGGTTCATGAAAGAGGGCGGCGCGCACGCGGTGAAGCTCGAGGGCGGTGAACGGGTCGCCGAGCAGATCGCCTGCCTGACCGCCGCGGGCATCCCGGTGATGGCGCACATCGGGTTTACCCCGCAGAGCGTGAACAGCCTGGGCGGCTTCCGGGTCCAGGGCCGTGGCGACGCGGCCGAACAGACCGTCGCGGACGCGATCGCCGTCGCCGAGGCCGGGGCGTTCTCCGTGGTGATGGAGATGGTGCCGGCCGAGTTGGCCACCCAGATCACCGGCAAGCTGACCATCCCGACCATCGGGATCGGCGCCGGACCGAACTGCGACGGGCAGGTGCTGGTGTGGCAGGACATGGCCGGCATGAGCAGCGGCAAGGCCGCCCGCTTCGTCAAACGGTTCGCCGACATCGGCGGGGAATTGCGCCGGGCCGCAACGCAATATGCGGACGAGGTCGCCGCAGGGGTTTTCCCCGCCGACGAGCACTGCTTCTGACCCCGCGCGTCAGCGCACGATAGCCGGCACGCCGCGGTGCGCGCCCGGACCGCCGATCTGAGGGTCCCGCCTCGTTGACAACGTTACCCCGGTCACAACGAAACCGCCGAAAAACGTTGTGTGGCAGGCATGTACGATTGCTCTTAGGAGACGATCCGGACTCTAAAGAGCAAAGGTGGACCACATCGACCGGGGGGACCGTGGTGGCTTCGTACACCGTCGAACGGTGCTGAAGTTCCCGCTGCTAGTGGCAGGAGGCATCGTTTTGGCCCGCACACCGCACGCGTCCGCGCAGCCGCCTCGCACCTCGCCGCAGGCAAGCCGGTGGTCGCCCGAGCGGGCCAACCGCTGGTATCAGGCGCAAGCCTGGCCGGTGGGCGCGAACTACATCACGTCCAACGCCATCAACCAGCTGGAGATGTTCCAGGCCGATACCTTCGATCCCCGGCGCATCGACACCGAATTGGGTTGGGCCCAAACCAATGGATTCAACGCGGTGCGGGTCTTTTTGCACGATCTGCTCTGGGCGCAGGACCACCGAGGGTTCCAGGGCCGTCTCGCGCGGTTCGTCGACATCGCGGCCCGCCACGGCATCAAACCCCTGTTCGTCCTGTTCGATTCGTGTTGGGATCCCTTCCCCAAGCCGGGCCCGCAGCCCGCGCCCCGGCCCGGCATCCACAACTCCGGCTGGGTGCAGAGCCCGGGCGCCGCGCGCCTCGATGACCGCGGCTACGTCCGCACCCTGCGCGGCTACGTCACCGGAGTCCTGACCCAATTCCGCAATGACGACCGCATTTTGGGCTGGGACCTGTGGAACGAACCGGACAACCCGGCGGACACCTACGCCTCGGTGGAACGCAAAGACAAGGTCGACCTGGTCGCCAACCTGCTCCCCCAGGTGTTCGAGTGGGCGCGGTCGGTCGATCCCCGCCAGCCCCTGACGAGCGGCGTCTGGCACGGCGAGTGGGCCGACCCGGCGCGCCGCAGCGTCATCGCCGGGATCCAGCTCGACAACTCCGACGTGATCACCTTCCACTGCTACGGCGAGCCGGCGGCGTTCGAGGGGCGCATCGCCGAGCTCGTCCCGCTGGGGCGCCCGATCCTGTGCACCGAGTACATGGCCCGGCCGCTGGGTAGCACGGTGCAAAACATCCTGCCGATCGCGAAGCGCGCCGGCGTCGGCGCATTCAACTGGGGATTCGTCGCCGGGAAAACGCAGACGTACTTTCCCTGGGACTCCTGGGACCACCCGAACCCGGATCCGGCGATGCCGCAGGAATGGTTTCACGACTTGCTGGGGCCCGACGGACGGCCGTTCCGCGACACCGAGATTCAGACGATCCTCGAGTTGAGCGACCTGGCGATGCATCTGCGGGCGCCGCCGGCCGGCTGACGGGGAGGCGTCAGCGGCACCGATTCTGGAAGTCGGTCAACGGCTGGCGGATGCCCTCGAGGTCGGCGTGGGTCTGCGGGTTGGCATCCATGTACTGCTTCAACTGATCGCGCATGTCGCTGCGCGGTTGGCCCTTCAAGCTGGTGAAGTAGTCGTTGACGTCCGGGTGCGTGAACAGGTACGCCGACGTGGCCGCGGCGACGCCCGACGAGACCTGGGCCAGATCGGCGGCCGTGCAATTGGGTTGCGACGTGGGCGCCGGCTCCGGATCATCCATCGGCACGTCCGCCGCGGCCGAGCCGGCCGTCGCGAAAAGCATTGCCACACTGGCCGCGCAGGCCGCCATTCCGCCGGCAACCCGGGCTGCCGGGCGAACACAAGACCCCATGCAAACGCTCCTTCGTCGACCATCGCGCAAGGCGAGCGGTATTCGTATCGCAAACCATAAGGGGTTTGCGCGCCGCGCACGCGCGAATCAGGCCGCAAACAAATGCGGGCCCGCGGTAGGGTCGGGCCGTGGCGGAAGTCCTTCAGACCCAGGTTTGTGTTGCCGGTGGGGGCCCCGCCGGCCTGGTTCATGCGCTCCTGCTCGCCCGCGCCGGGGTCCGGGTTGTCGTCTTGGAGAAGCACAATGACTTCCTGCGTGACTTCCGCGGCGACACGGTGCATCCGAGCACCCTGCGGATCATGGACGAGCTTGGGCTCGTCGATGAGCTCCTGCGCCTGCCGCACACCAAAATCGACCGTGTCGCGTTCGACACCGACGGGACGATTCGCACTTTCGGCAACTTCGGTGTGCTCAAACGGTTGGGCTTCAAACAGCCGTATATCGCGTTGATGCCGCAGTGGGACTTCCTCGACTTCCTCGCCGAAAAGGCCTCTGCTTACCCGGAATTCACGCTGATCCGCAACGCCGAAGTCAAAGATCTGATCTTCGACGGCGATCGCGTGATCGGGGCGCGCACGCCCGACCTGGAGGTCCGCGCCGACCTGGTCGTCGGCGCGGACGGGCGCAAATCCGCGGTCCGGGCCGCGGCCGGGCTGCAGACCGCCGCGGCGCACTCGCCGATGGACGTGTTGTGGTTTCGGCTCAACTGGCGCCCCGGCGATCCGCAGGAGCTGTACGGGGTGGCCCGTCGGGGCTTCACCATGGCGTTGATCTACCGGGGCGACTATTGGCAGATCGCGTATCTGATGCCGAAGGGGTCCGACCCCCGCGACGGGTCGCTGGAGGCGTTCAAAGAGCGCATCGTGGCGGCGCGGCCACAGCTGCGCGAACACGTCGAGGACCTTCGTTCCTGGGACCAGACCAGTCAGCTCGACGTGCGGGTGGACCGGCTCGAGACGTGGTGGCGCACCGGCCTGCTGTGCATCGGCGACGCCGCCCACGCCATGTCGCCGATCGGCGGCGTCGGGATCAACCTCGCCGTCGCCGACGCGGTGGCGGCGGCCAACATCTTGAGCGCCCCACTACGCAACGGACGGCTGCGCGACACCGACCTCGCCAAGGTGCAGCGCCGGCGGGAGCTGCCCGCCCGGGTCATCCAGGCTATTCAGGTGTTCGCCCAGGATCGGGTGATCGCGCCCAATTTGAACGGTGGTGACCTGTCACCCATCCCGATCCCCGCGATCGTGGGTCGGGGCCCGCTGCGATCCATCCCGCCGATCGCCTTCGGGCGGGGCCTTCGCCCCGAACACGTCCGCACCCCGAACGTGCACACGGCCTAACGCTTTCCGGCCCCGCCGCCCCAGCGATATTCACATTCTCGGCCCGCCCGCCGCGCTGTGACGGCACAATGCACTGAGGGGTCGGAAGGAGAGTGCAGATGAACCGCCGCCGCGGGCTTGCCGCACTGCTGGTGTTCTCGGGCGTGGTGTCCGTCCCCGCAATCCTTACCGCGGTGCCCTCCGCCGATCGGGTCGAGGCGACCGTGTGCGTGGGCGCGGGCCGACGCGTCTCGGTGAGTGGCTGCACCAACATCGCTGACAACATCGCCCGCTATGCCCCGCCGCCCGCGGCCTATGCGCCGCTGCCGGAGGACGACACGTCGGCTCCTCCCCCTCCTCCGCCGCCGCCATAGCGCCGTCACCGCGGTGTGGCAGGCTATGGGTCTCATCCCCCACCGTCCACCGTGTTCAAGGCCGCGGCGACGCGCCGTCAACGGAGCGAAAGATGCCTGCACAAACGCCGCAGACCTCGCGTCACCTGGAGGTAGAGCGCAAGTTCGACGTCGTCGAGTCCACCGTGTCCCCGTCGTTCGAAGGGATCGCCGCGGTCGCCCACGTCGAGAAGTCGCCGACGCAAACCCTGGATGCGACGTACTTCGACACGCCCGCACATGACCTCGCGCGCAACAAGATCACCCTGCGCCGCCGCACCGGCGGCTCCGACGCGGGGTGGCACCTCAAGCTGCCGGCCGGGCCCGACGCGCGCACCGAGGTCCGCGCGCCGCTGGACGCATCCGGCCCCGACGGGAACAACGCCGTGCCCACCGAGTTGGCGGACGTCGTGCTGGCGATCGTCCGCGACCGGCCGCTGCAGCCGGTCGCGCGCATCACCACCGAGCGCGAGAGCCAGGTGTTGTACGACGCCGCGGGCGTCGCGCTGGCCGAGTTCAGCAACGACCACGTCACCGCCTGGTCGACGCGGGGCTCCGATGACAGCGCCGAAGCCGCCGATGAAACCGGTGCGCCGCCCACCGAGCTGGAGTGGCGGGAATGGGAATTGGAGCTGCTCGAAGCGGGCGGTCAATCCCACGGGGCGGCCGGCACCGAGCTGCTGAACCGGTTGAGCAACCGGCTGCTGGACGCCGGTGCCGCGCCGGCCGGGCACGGCTCCAAGCTGGCGCGGGTGCTCGGCACCCCGCCACCGCCCGACGGCGCGCAGCCGTCCGAGGATCCGTTGCAGCGCGCCATCGCCGAGCAGGTCCGCGAGCTGCTGGTGTGGGATCGCGCGGTGCGCGCCGACGCCTATGACTCCATCCACCAGATGCGGGTGACCACCCGCAAGCTGCGCAGCCTGCTGCGCGACTACCAGGATTCGTTCGGGTTGCCCGAGGAGGGATGGGTGCTGGACGAGTTGCGTGAGCTCGCCGGGATCCTGGGCATGGCGCGCGACGCCGAGGTGCTCGCCGAGCGATACGAGCGTGACTTGGACGGGCTCGCACCGGAATTGGTGCGCGGTCCGGTGCGCGAACGCCTGGTCGGGGGCGCCCAGCGTCGCTACCAGACCGGGCTGCGCCGGTCGTTGATCGCGATGCGCTCGCAGCGCTACTTCCGGTTGCTCGACTCCCTGGAGACGATTGCGGCCCAAACCCCCGTCGCCGCCGCGGCCGAGGAACAGGCCCCGGTGGCCATCGACGCCGCCTACAAGAAGGTCCGCAAGGCCGCGAAGGCCGCCGCCCGGGCCGCGCGGGAGCAGCCCGGCGACCACCACCACCGCGACGAAGCGATACACCGAATCCGCAAGCGCGCCAAGCGACTTCGGTACACCGCAGCCGCCACCGGCGCGGCGAAGGTGTCCGAGCGGGCCAAGGCCGTGCAGTCGCTGCTCGGCGATCATCAAGACAGCGTGGTCAGCCGTGAACACCTGCGCCAGGAGGCGGAGATCGCCCACGCCGCCGGCGAAGACACCTTCACCTACGGGCTGCTGTATCAGCGGGAGGCCGACTTGGCGCAGCGGTGCCGCCGCGAACTCGACGGCACCCTACGCAAACTCGCCAAAGCGGTGCGCAAGGCGGGCCACTAACCCGGTCGCGAGACTGCAACCACCGACGCCCCCACTCGGCGAACGGGTCGCTGGTTGCAGTTTCGCGGAGGCTGAAGGCGGACGAGTTGGCCTGTAAGCCGGATTCTGTTCCCCACCGCCGCGCGTGAGCAACGGCGGTGCGGCGGCGACCATCCATCTGGACACACCGTCACCGGGTGCCTCGAGCGGCCTACCCGCAGGCTCGGGCGAGCAACCCTCGAACGCCTGCGCGGCCGCACCAACGGTGCGGCCTTCTTGGCCTTGCTTCGGGTGGGGTTTGCCGAGCCACCCCGGTCACCCGGGATGCTGGTGCGCTCTTACCGCACCGTTTCACCCTTACCACCGCGAGGGTGGCGGTCTGTTTTCTGTGGCACTTTCCCGCGAGTCACCTCGGATTGCCGTTAGCAATCACCCTGCTCTGTGAAGTCCGGACTTTCCTCGAACCGCCTTGCGACGGCCCGCGGCCGCCCGGCCAACTCGTCCGCGACGATAAACGGTACCCGCTGCACGGGGCCGGGGCCAGCAACCGTCTACCGTGGAGCCGGGTCACGAATCGGAAGGACGCGGATGTCCCGGTGGAAAAGGCGTGTCGATTCAGGCGATTGGGAGGCTATCGCCGCCGCGGTCGACGAGTACGGCGGGGCGCTGCTACCGCGACTGGTCACGCCCAGCGAGGCGGCGCGGCTGCGCAAGCTCTACGCCGACGACGCCCTGTTCCGCTCCACGATCGACATGGCGCCCAAGCGCTATGGGTCCGGGCAGTACCGCTATTTCCACGCGCCCTACCCCGAACCGATCGAGGATCTCAAACAGGCGCTGTATCCCCGGCTGCTGCCGATCGCCCGCGACTGGTGGGGCAGGCTGGGCCGGGACGCACCCTGGCCGGACCGCCTCGACGACTGGCTGGCGGCCTGCCACGCCGCCGGCCAGACCCGGTCCACGGCCCTGATGCTGAAATACGGTGCGGGCGACTGGAATGCGCTGCACCGGGACCTCTACGGGGACTTGGTATTCCCGTTGCAGGTGGTGATCAACCTCAGCGACCCGGCCACCGATTACACCGGCGGTGAATTTTTGCTGGTCGAGCAGCGACTGCGGGCTCAATCCCGGGGCACCGCAACGCAATTGCCGCAGGGGCACGGCTACGTCTTCACCACCCGGGAGCGGCCGGTGCCCTCGGCCCGCGGCTGGTCCGCGGCGCCGGTGCGCCATGGTGTGTCCGTGGTTCGCACCGGGCAGCGCTACGCCATGGGGCTGATCTTTCACGACGCGGCGTGAGGATCATTCGTCTCGTCGCAACGCGATCACGTGGTCGGGCACCCTGGCCGTTTCCCCGTTGACGGTCATCTCGCGCTCGACGGAGTCGGCCCGTAACCGAGTCCAGGCGGTCGAATCCAGCCGTAACGAGGCGATCACCTCCTCGATGCCGAGGAAGGAGTGATCGTGGTGCTGCGCCCACGGCGGCACCGCCCCGTGGTCGACGATCAACAGCACGCCACCGGGATTCACGCGGCCGGCGGCGTTCCGTAACACGTTTTCCCGGTCGAGGCGGGCCGGCGAATGAAAATACTGGGCAGAGATCAGGTCGAACATCCCTTGCGGGAAGCTCTCGTTGAGGTTGTGCCGCTGAAAGTCGATGTGGGCGGCCATATTCCGCGCCGATGCGGCCGCGCGGGCGCGTTGCAGCGCGGTGTCCGAGACGTCGACGGCCACCACCTGCCACCCGCGGTCGGCGAGCCACAGCGCGTCGGCTCCCTCTCCGCAGCCGAGGTCGAGTGCTCGGCCCGGCGGCAGGTCGGCGGCCACCTCGGCGAGCCGGGGGTTGACCCGTCCGCTCCACACCCGCTCGAGTGACCGGTAGCGCTCTTCCCAGAACTGCTGGGCGTCATCGGGTTTGCAAGAACTGTCCATACCGCGAGCTTGCCCATTCCGTCCGGAGTTGCCAAGCTGAATTGCCATGCAGGCAAAAACCAGCCCCGACATCGACCTCCTGGTGCGGCGGAGGCTGCGGGAGCTGCGCGTGCAGCGGGGCATGACGCTGCAGGAGGTCGGCGAGAAGGCGGGCATCGACGTCTCGACGCTCAGCCGGCTCGAGTCCGGCAAACGCCGCCTGGCGCTGGATCATCTGCCGCGGCTGGCCCGGGCTCTCTCGGTGAGCACCGACGAGCTGCTGCAGACCTCGTCACCGCCGGACCCGCGGGTGCGCGGCGCGGCGCACACCCACCACGGCGTCACCTACTGGCCGCTGACCCGCCAGGGTCCCGCCGGCGGCCTGCACGCGTTCAAGGTTCGCGTCAGCGCCCGGCGGCGCAACCCGCCCGCCGACCTGCCCGTGCATGAGGGGCAGGACTGGATGTACGTGCTTTCCGGCCGGATGCGGCTCATCCTCGGCGACCGCGACTTCACCATCGACCCGGGCCAGGCCGTCGAATTCTCGACGTGGACGCCGCACTGGTTCGGCGTGGTGGACGGGCCGGTGGAGGCCATCGTGATTTTCGGCCCGCACGGCGAACGGCTGCACCTGCACAGCTGACCGGTACGGCGTTAGCGTGGAGCGATGGACCGGGCCTCGGAATACCACGTGGCACCGCCGCACAGCGCGCCGGGCGTGAAGTCCATGGTCGGATACCGGACCTTCGATGTTCCCGAGACCGTGCACCGCGGCATGCCGTCCTCGATGTTGACGTTCATCGTCAGCCTCGACGACGGGGTGGAAGCCGGCGACACCGCCGACGCACTGGCCGTCGCGCGCCCCAACCCGCTGCTGCTGAGCGGCCTGCACCTGCAGGCCAGCCACGTGCGGCAGCGCCGCGGCCAGGCCGGCGTGCAGCTGGCGGTGCATCCGCTCGCATCACGCGCGCTGTTCGGCGTGCCGAGCGCCGAGCTTCCCGTGACCGACTACGACGCGACCGCCGTGCTGGATCGCGGCGGCCTGGAATTGCATGATCGCGTGACCGAGGCGCACGGCTGGCCGGACGCGTTCGCCGTGGTGGCCCGCTACCTCATCGAGGCGCGGCGGCGCCGCGAGAGCGCGACCGTGCGTCCCGAGGTCGCGTATGCCTGGCACCTGCTGGAGCGCAGCCGGGGCCGGATACCGGTGGCCGCCGTGGCGGAGACGGTCGGCGTGACCACCCGGCACCTGACGACGCTGTTCGGCCAGGAGGTCGGCCGCTCGCCCAAGACGGTGGCGATGCTGATGCGGTTCCAGCACGCGACGGCGCGCATCGCGGCGTCGGCGCGCCGGTACGGACGCGTCGGCCTCGCGGGGATCGCGGCCGCCACCGGGTACAGCGACCAGGCGCACCTGACCCGCGAATTCGCCCGGTTCGTCGGTGTGCCGCCGCGGCGGTGGCTGGCCGACGAGTTCCGAAACATTCAAGACGGCGGCCACTCGTTTCGAGCACAGTGGGACCATGACCGCTTCGAATCCGACCGTCTGGTTGACATTGCAGGCCCATGACGCACCCAAGCTGATCGATTACTACGTCGAGACATTCGGCTTCGTCCTCGCGGCCCGCTACGGCCAGGGCGAGACCATCGATCACGCGCAACTGAACTGGCCGCACGGCAGCGGAGGGATCATGCTGGGCACCCACAAGCCCGACGCGCAGTGGTGCCGCGAACCGGGCACCGCCGGCGGCTACGTCGTCACCGCCGATCCCGACGCGCTCTACGAACGGGTGCTGCAGCATAAGGCCGAGGTGGTGCGGCCGCTCGCCGAAACCGACTACGGCGCACGCGAATTCACCGTCCGCGATCCCGAAGGCAACCTGTGGTCCTTCGGCGACTACGGCGGCGCGTCGCCCTCAGCCGGCTAGATACGCCGTCTGGTTCACCAACCGCACCGAAGAGGCTCCGTCGGAATAGAATTCGGCGATGCTCAGCGAGGCCAGGTCGAGGTGCAGCCGGTACAAGATGCCTGGCCCGGCGTCCAGCGCCTCCCGCAGCAACATCTTGATCGGCGTCACGTGGGACACCACCAGCACCGTCGTGCCTTGATGTGCGGCGAGGATGCGGTCACGGATGCTCGACACCCGGTCGAGCACCGCGTCGAAGCTCTCGCCGCCCGGCGGGGCGGTGCTGGTGTCGCGCAGCCAACGACGGTGCAGTTCGGGGTCGCGCTCCGCGGCCTCGCCGAACGTCAACCCCTCCCAGGCCCCGAAATCGGTCTCGATCAGGTCGTCGTCGACGGTCACATCAAGTCCCAGGGCCTTGGCGGCCGCCGCCGCGGTGTCGTACGCCCGTTGCAGCGGGGAGGCGAAGACCGCCGAAATCCCGCCGCGCTGGGCCAGATACCGCGCCGCCGCGTCGGCCTGCCACCGCCCCACTTCGGTGAGCGCCGGGTTGCCGCGGCCCGAATAGCGGCGCTGCACCGACAGCTCCGTCTGCCCGTGGCGCAGCAACAGCAGCCGGGTGGGGGTGCCGCGCGCGCCGGTCCAGCCGGGCGCCGCCGGAGCCGGCGCCGGTGCCGCCGTCGGCGCCGGTGCCGCAACGGTTTTCGCCGCGTCGGCGCCGGGGGGCTCGGGTGTGCCGGCCGGCTCGGACTTTGCCGCCGCACCGTTGGCCTCGGCCGCAGCGTCCATCGCCTCGTTGGCCAACCGATCGGCGTGCGAATTGCGCTCCCGCGGAATCCACGAGTAGCTGATCGTGTCGAACCGCGCCGCCAGGCGTCGGGCCTGGGCGTTGAGTTCGATCAGGTCGGGGTGCTTGACCTTCCACCGCCCGGACATCTGTTCCACCAGCAGCTTGGAATCCAGGTACACCGCGGCCTCGGTGGCGCCGAGCTTCAGGGCGTCGTCCAAACCGGCTATCAGGCCACGGTATTCGGCGACGTTGTTGGTTGCCCGGCCGATGGCCTGCTTGTTCTCGGCCAGCACGCTCGCGCGGTCCTCGGTCCACACCACGGCGCCGTACCCGGCCGGCCCGGGGTTGCCACGTGATCCGCCGTCGGCTTCGATGACAACCTTCACTGGTCGAACCCCTTGACCCGCAGCAGGATCGCGCCGCATTCCGGGCAGCGCACCACATCGTCCTCGGCGGCCGCCGAGATGCGGGACAGTTCGCCGCGGTCGATCTCGATCCGGCAGGCCCCGCACCGCTTGCCCAGCAGCTGCCCGGCGCCCGGCCCTCCCCCGGCGCGCTGCCGTTCGTACAGGGCGGACAGGGCGGGGTCCAGTGCGGCGTTCAGCGAGTCGCGTCGCGACGAATGAAGCTCGCGGGCTTCGGCGATTTCGGTGAGCGCGGCGTCGAGGGCCTGCTTCGCGTCGGCGATTTCGGCCTCCAGAGTCTCGACGGCCCGCTGCTCGGCGTCCAGCTGGGACTGCAGCTCCTCGCGACGTTCCATCACCTCCAGCAGGGAATCTTCCAGGCTGGTCTGGCGACGCTGCAAGGTCTCGAGCTCGTGCTGAAGGTCCGCGAGTTGTTTGGCGTCAGTCGCCCCCGACTGCAGCAGCGCCCGGTCACGATCCTCGCGCTGGCGCACCGAATCGATCTCCGATTCGAGACGTTTGACGTGAGCGTCGATGTCTTCCAGGGCAATCCGCACCGCGCCCTGCCGGTCGCCGGCGGCATCGCATTCCTCCTGCAACCGCCGGCACGCCTCTTGCTCCGGCAGATGCGCGGCCCGGTGCGTGATACGGGACAGCTCGGCATCCAGTTTCGACAACTCGAGCAGCGAACGTTGCTGTGCTACTTCGGCTTTCATGACCCTTCTCCCCCGGACTCGTTATCACCGTGCTCGACATTCCAAGGGTCGGTGCGAATCGAGCTCACTCGCACCGGAAGCTCCGCACCGAAACGTGACCGCAGCAGGCCGGCGGCCTGTTCACACCATGGGAATTCACTTGCCCAATGCGCCACATCGATCAGGGCGACATCGGAGGCGCGACGATGCTCGTCGGCCGGGTGGTGCCGCAGATCGGCGGTGACGTAGGCCTGCACCCCGGCGCCGGCCGCGGCGGCCAGCAGCGAATCGCCGGCGCCGCCGCAGACGGCGACCCGCGACACCGGCATCTCGGGATCACCCGCCGCCCGCACCCCCCACGATGTCCGCGGCAGCGCGGAGCGCACGCGGGAGACGAAGTCGCGCAACGGTTCCGGGCGGGCCAGCGTGCCGATGCGGCCCAGCCCGGCGTCGCTGGGCGGCGGGACCATCGCGAAGATGTCGAACGCGGGCTCCTCGTAGGGATGGGCGGTGCGCATGGCCGCCAGCACCGGCCCCCGGGCCCGCGCGGGCGCGACGACCTCGAACCGGTCCTCGGGGACCCGCTCGACGTTGCCGACGCTGCCGACGGCGGGCGCGGCGCCGTCGTGCGGCAGGAACTGCCCGATACCGGTGACGCTCCAGCTGCAATGCGAGTAGTCGCCGATGTGACCGGCCCCTGCCTCAAACACCGCCGCCTGCACCGCTTCTGCGTTCTCCTTGGGCACGTAGATGACCCACTTGTCGAGGCCGGGCGCGCCGGTCGCCGGCTCCAGCGGGGCCTCGACACGGAGCCCGAGGGCGGCGGCCAGCGCATCGGACACACCCGGGCTAGCCGAGTCGGCGTTGGTGTGCGCGGTGAACAGCGAACGCCCGGTCCGGATCAGCCGGTGCACGAGCGCGCCCTTGGGCGTGCTGGCCGCCACGGTGTCCACCCCCCGCAACAGCAGCGGGTGGTGGGCCAGCAGCAGGCTCGCGTCGGGGACTTCGTCGACGACCGCGGGCGTCGCGTCGACCGCGACGGTCACCGACTCCAGCACGTCGCCGGGGTCACCGCACACCAGGCCGACCGAATCCCACGATTCGGCGAGCCGCGGCGGGTAGGCCTCGTCGAGCACCGCGATGACATCGGCCAGCGTCACGCTCACCGGCACACCTCCGAAATCGCCTGCACCAGCAGCGGCCACTCCGGGCGCACCGCGGCCCGCAGGTACCGCTCGTCCAGGCCGACGAACGTATCACAGCGACGGATGGCAATTCCCCTGTCGTGCAGTCGATTTCGCAATCGAACGGCCTCCTGCGCGCGAAACAGCACGAATGGGGCCCGGCCGTCGACCACCTCGGCGCCCACCGACGCCAGCCCGGCCACCATCTCGGCGCGCAGCTGGCCCAGTCGCGCCGCCCCGGCCGCCGCGTCGGCAACGGCCTGCGGACCGCAACACGCCGCGATGGCCGTCAGTTGCAGCGTGCCCACCGGCCAGTGCGCCCGCGCTGCGGTCAGGCGCGCCAACACCTCCGGTGACCCCAGCGCGTAGCCCACCCGCAGTCCGGCCAGCGCCCACGTCTTGGTCAGGCTGCGCAGCACCAGCACGTCGGGCACCGCGTCACCGGCGAGCGACTCCGGCTCGCCTGGGATCGAGTCGGCGAAGGCCTCGTCGACCACCAGGATCCGGCCGGGCCGGCGCAACGCGAGTAGCTCCTCGCTGCGATGCAGCACCGAGGTGGGATTGGTGGGATTGCCCACGACGACCAGGTCAGCGTCCTCGGGGACGGCCGCACCCGCGAGGCCGAAGGGCGGCCGCAGCACCACGTGGTGCACCGGAACCCCGGCGGCGGTCAGCGCGGCCGCCGGCTCGGTGAACGCCGGCGCGATGATCGCCGCCCGCGTCGGGCGCAGGTTGCCCAGCAGGGCGAACCCCTCGGCCGCCCCGGCCAGCGGCAGCACCTCCTCGCGGGCCCGGCCGTGCCGTGCGCCGGCCGCGTCCTGCGCCGCGTGGACGTCGTCGCTGCTGGGGTAGCGCGCCAGGTCGGGCAGCCGCGCGGCCAGCCGTCGCAGCAGCCATTCCGGCGGTTGGCCGTGACGGACGTTGACGGCGAAATCCAGCATCCCGGGCGCGACGGCCTGATCACCGTGATAGCGCGCCGCAGGCGGGCTCAGGTTCAGACTCGCCATCCGTGAAACACTAGTGCGCCGCGCGGGCGGGCCGGACGAACACCGGCAACACCGTCGCACCCGCCCGCGCCCATCGAGGACAATGGTGAGGTGACAGGCACAACGTCCACCGATCGCCAAGCCCCAGGGGCGCAGCTGGTGATCTTCGATCTCGACGGCACGCTGACTGACTCCGCGGAGGGCATCGTGGCCAGCTTCCTGCATGCGCTCAACCACATCGGCGCCCCGGTGCCCCCCGGCGACCTCGTCGCCCAGATCGTGGGCCCGCCGATGGACGACACCTTCCGGTCGATGGAGCTCGGCGACGACGCCGAGGAGGCGATCGCGGCCTTCCGCGCCGAGTACGGCGCCCGGGGGTGGGCGATGAACGCGCTCTTCGACGGCATCGAGGCGCTGCTGGTCGATCTGCGCGCCGCCGGCGTCCGGCTGGCCGTGGCCACCTCGAAGCTGGAACCCACCGCGCGGCGCATCCTCGCCCACTTCGGGCTCGACCAGCATTTCGAAGTCATCGCCGGGGCGAGCCCCGACGGCTCCCGCAAAGCCAAGGTCGAGGTGCTCGCCCATGCGCTTTCGCAGCTGGAGCCGCTGCCCGAACGGGTGCTGATGGTCGGTGACCGCAGCCACGACGTGCACGGCGCGGCCGCGCACGGCATCGACACCGTGGTGGTCGGCTGGGGTTACGGCAAGGCGGACACGTTCAGCGGGGTGACGCACGCCGCGACCATCGACGAGCTGCGGAGGGCCCTGGGTGTCTGAGCGCGAGCCGCTGCACGTCACGTTCGTGTGCACCGGCAACATCTGCCGATCGGTGATGGCCGAGAAGATGTTCGCCGACCAACTGCGCCGCCGGGGTCTGGCGGACGCGGTGCGGGTGAGCAGCGCCGGAACCGGCAACTGGCACGTCGGCGAGTGCGCCGACGAGCGGGCCGCCGGCGTGCTGCGTGCCCACGGCTACCCGACCGAGCACCACGCCGCGCAGGTCGACGCCGAGCACCTGGCGGCCGATCTCGTGGTGGCCCTGGACCGCAACCACGCCCGGATGCTGCGGCACCTGGGCGCCGACGAGGACCGCGTCAAGATGCTGCGGTCTTTCGATCCGCGCACCGGCGCGCACACCCCCGACGTCGATGACCCCTACTACGGCGACGCAAGCGACTTCGAACGCGTCTACGCCGTCATCGAGGCCGCGCTGCCCGGCCTGCATGACTGGGTCGACGAACGCCTCGCGCAGAACGGGTCGGGGTGATGCGCAGGCTGGCGTTCGTGCTGCGCCCCGGCTGGATCGTGCTGGCACTGGTGGTCATCGCGTTCGCCTATCTGTGCTTCACGGTGCTCGCGCCGTGGCAGCTGGGAAAGCACAGCAGGACCTCGCAGGAGAACCACCAGATCGAGCACTCCCTGAACACCGCGCCCGTCCCGGTGAAATCCCTGCTGCCGCAGCAGAACTCGGCGGCCCCCGGGCAGCAGTGGCGTCAGGTCACCGCGACCGGCCATTACCTGCCCAACGTCCAGGTGCTGGCCCGGTTGCGGGTGATCGATTCCAAACCGGCGTTCGAGGTGCTCGCGCCCTTCGTCGTCGACGGCGGACCCACGGTGCTGGTCGACCGCGGTTACGTGCGCCCGTTGGAGGGATCTCGTGTTCCGCCCATCCCCCGCCCGCCGGCCGAGACGGTGACCATCACGGCGCGGCTGCGCAACTCAGAGCCCGCCGCCGCGGGCAAGGATCCGTTCGTGGGAGGCGGTGTGCAGCAGGTGTATTCGATCGACACCAGTCAGGTCGCGGTGCTGACCAAGGTCCCGCTGGCCGGGCCCTATCTGCAGTTGGTCGACGGTCAGCCCGGTGGGCTCGGGGTGGTCGGTGTGCCGCAGCTGGATGCCGGCCCGTTCCTGTCCTACGGCATCCAGTGGATCGCGTTCGGGATCCTCGCCCCGATCGGGCTGGGCTACTTCGCGTATTCCGAGATCCGGGCCCGCCGCCAGGAAAAGCAGCAGGGCCCCTCATCGGAGGCGGAGCCGGCGGAACAGGCGCCGCGGACGGTGGAGGACAAACTCGCCGACCGTTACGGCCGCCGCCGGTAACCGGCCAGCACCCCGGCCACGAGCGTGGCGCCCGCTTGCACCAGCGACGACAGCGTGACCGCCCGTCGCAGGTCGGCCACCGTGGGCTCCCGGCCGTCGCCGAGCGTGGGCCGGATCTGCAGCTCGTGGCGGTATTGGGTGGGCCCGCCCAGGCGCACACCCAGCGCCCCCGCGAACGCCGCCTCGACGACACCGGCGTTGGGGCTGGGATGGCGGCCGGCGTCGCGCCGCCACACCCGCGCCGCGCCCGACGGTGAGCCGCCGACCAGCGGCGCCAACGCCACCGCCAGCGACGCGGTCACCCGCGCGGCCAGGTAGTTGGCGACGTCGTCCAATCTGGCTGCGGCCCAGCCGAATCGGAGGTAGCGCGGCGAGCGGTAGCCGACCATGGAGTCCAGGGTGTTGATGCCGCGGTACGCCAGCACCGCGGGCACGCCGCCGGCGGCCGCGTAGAGCAGCGGCGCCACCTGGGCGTCGGAGGTGTTCTCGGCGACCGATTCCAGCGACGCCCGGGTCAGGCCCGCACCGTCCAGCGACGCGGGGTCGCGCCCGCACAGCGACGGCAGCAGCGCGCGGGCGCCCTCGATGTCGCCGCGCTCCAGCAGCTCCGACATGGCCAGCCCGGTGCGCGCCAACGACGTTCCCCCTAGGCAGGCCCAGGTGGCCGCGGCGGTCATCGCGATCGAGCACGGCCGGCCGCCGCGCCCCGCGGCCCGTTGCGCCGCCGCGCCGAGCAGGCCCAGCGACCCGATCAGCACGCCCACGTGGACGGCGCCGGCGCTCCTGCTCTCGCGGTAGGTCAGGTTCTCCCACGCGGCGGCGGCCCGGCCGAACGCGGCGACGGGATGGCCCCGGCGCGGGTCGCCCAGCGCGCGGTCGGCCAGGTAGCCGACCAGCACGCCGGCCAGGCGGGTGCGCGTCGCAAACACCCCGGCAGCGTCTCACACCGGAATTCACGAGCCCCATGAGGCATCGGCGAGAAAGCGAGGGTCGTGTCGCTTTGCCTGTGGGACAGGCGATCCCGGGAACGCCGGAGCCGCCGGCCCGTCGAGGGCTAGAGTCGACACCATGGCTTTCCCAGCGCTCAACCACGTCGCGGTCACGGTGCGTGATATCGAGGTCAGCGGCCCGTGGTATCGCAACCTGTTCGGCGCCGACCCGGTTCTCGACGAGCACACCGACGCCGGCTTCCGGCATCTGGTGTGGATGCTTGACGGCGACACGGTCTTCGGCATTCATCAGCACGTTCGCCGGGCGCCCGACGAACGATTCGACGAACTGCGGGTGGGCCTGGACCACGTCGGCTTCGGCTGCGCCGGCCGCGCCGAGCTGGAGAGCTGGGTCGCCCGGCTGGGCGAACTGGGCATCGACCACGGCGGCATCGTGGATGCGCCCTACGGCTCGGGGCTGAGTTTCCGCGACCCCGACGGCATCGCGCTGGAGTTCTTCGCCCCGTCCGGGACCTAAGCCCCGCCGACCCTAAGCCCCGCCGGACCTAAGCCCGCCCGAGTGTGCATTTCACGACGCGCTCTCGGCGTGTCGCGTCGTGAAATGCACACTCGCGAAAGGCAAGTCAGCGCACCGTCGCGAAGAACGCGCGGAGATCCTCGACGAACAGGTCCGGTTCCTCGAACGCCGCGAAATGCCCGCCGCGCGGCATGTCGGTCCAGTGGGTGATGTTGTAGACCGGCTCGCACCAGCTGCGCGGCGCCTTGAGCAGTTCGCCGGGGAAAGCCGCGACGCCCGTGGGCAATTCGACGCGATCGCCCCTGCCCCAGACCGCGAAGCTCTCCCAGTACAGGCGGGCCGAGGACGCGGCCGTGTTGGTCACCCAGTAGACCATCACGTTGTCGAGCAGCTCGTCGCGGCTCACCGCGTTCTCGGGGTGCCCGTCGCAATCCGCCCAGTCCCAGAACTTTTCGACGATCCACGCCAGCTGGCCCACCGGCGAATCGGCCAGCCCGTAGCCCAGCGTTTGCGGCCGAGTCGACTGCTGCTTGGAATACCCGGTGCCCCATTTGCGGTGATTGGCCAGCCCGGCCATCGCTCGTTGCTCTTCCTCGGTCGGATTCGACAGCGCTTCCTTCGTCGGTCTACCGACCGGCATGTTCAGGTGAATGGCCGCGCAGTGGCCCCGATTGCGGCCGATCTGGGTGGTGACCGCGGCGCCCCAGTCGCCGCCCTGGGCGCCGTAGCGGTCGTAGCCGAGGCGCAGCATCAGCGTTTCCCACGCCTCGGCGATCTTCTCCACGCCCCACCCCGCGCCGGTGGGTTTCCCGGAGAACCCGTACCCCGGCAGCGACGGACAGACGACGTGGAAGGCGTCCTCGGCGCGTCCCGACGCGGGGTTGGTCAGCGGCTCGATCACCTTGTGAAACTCCACGATCGAGCCCGGCCAGCCATGGGTGATCACCAACGGGAAGGCGTCGGCGTGCGGCGAGCGCTGGTGGATGAAATGGATGTCGAGCCCGTCGATCTCGGTGATGAACTGGTCGAAGCGATTGAGCCCCGCCTCCCGCGCCCGCCAGTCGTAGTCGTTGGCCCAATAGTCGGCCAGCTCGCGGGTGTAGGCCAGCGGCATGCCCTGGCTCCAGTCGTCGACGCATTCGGCCTCGGGCCAACGGGTTCGGGCCAGCCGCGCGCGCAGATCGTCGAGAACCTCGTCGGAAACATCGATGCGGAACGGTTTCACGCATTTCATAGTGCCGCCTTGCCCGCCAGGCCGTTCAGGGGCCTCGCCCGAACACAGCAGCGACGGCTACAGAAACGCCCGGTTGCCGTACCGGTCCAGCGAAACGAGTTCTCCAACCGGCCGACGCGTGGTGGGACCGTACTTGCCGATCGGCCAGCCCAAGGGAATCACCGCGCACGGAGTCACATTGCGCGGCAAACCCAAGGCGCGCCTTGCCAATAGCGTGCTCCACAGCGGCATGGTGATCAACGCCGCACCCAACCCGGCGGCGCGAGCCGCCAGCAACAGGTTCTGAATCGCGGGGTAGATGGAACCGTAGGCGCTACTCGCACCGATCGGGGGCCAGGGCGCAACGACACCCTTCAGGCATGCCACCACGACCACGGGGATGTCGTCGAAGTGGTCCGCCTGCCATCGCACAGCTTTCAATACCCGCAGCATCTTGTCGTCCCCGCGGCGCTGCAGGGTTCGCCGGTAGATGGGACCGAAGGCCTTCATGGCGGTGCGATTCAAGCGACCGAGCTTCGCGACCACCTCACGGTCCTTGACGACGATGAACTCCCAGTTCTGCGCGTTGGAACCGGTCGGCGCCTTCATCGCCAGTTCGAGCAGATGCAACACGAGCGAGTCGTCGACGGGATCGGACTTGAGGCGACGGATCGCGCGCTGGGTCCGCATCGCCTCTTCAAGAGGCATGTTCAGGGGTCCTTGTTGGGTCATGACGATGATTCAACACGGCCGGGCCACTGACGGTCGCCCGCGCGCCCCGGTGCGCCGGGCGCGCACCGGCACGCGAGGATGTGAGCATGGATCCCAGGCTGACGGCGCGGGTGGAGCACTCTCGGCCGATCCCGTTGCTCGTCTGGGAATTCGGCGAGCCCCGGCTGTGCATCTCGTCGGGCCCGCTCGGCGGCGGCGTCGGCGCCCGCGACTGGTTGGTCAACGCGACGGTCCCCCTGGATTACGACCGGACGGACCCGGACCGCCACCTGACCGAGATCGGCGCCGCGGTCGGGCTTGTCGGCACCGGCTGCGGGCTGCTCACCGCGGTCGACGTGACCCGCCACCACCGCGCCGCCGACGGCGGCGTGCACGCGACCGCGACCGTCGGGCTCTCCAGCCCGGCATGGGCGGCCGCGCCCGATCGGCACTTCCGCCGGGAGGTGCCGGCCGGCCTGCGCACGACGGCGTTCACCGACTACGAGATCGTCGAGTACCGGCCGCTCACCGACGGCGACGGCTACCGGGTGGGGACCATCAACATCGTGGTCGCGGTGCCGGTCCGGCTGTCCGGGGCGGCCCTGGTCAACGCCGTGGCCACCGCCACGGAGGCCAAGACGCAGGCGTTACACGAGGCCGGGGTGCGCGCCACCGGAACGGCGTCGGACGCGGTCGTCGTGCACTGCCCGACGGACGGGGCCGAGGAGATCTACGGCGGGCCGCGCTCGGTGTTCGGCGCCCGGATCGCCCGAGCGGTACACGCCGCGGTGCTCGCCGGCGCCCGGTCCTGGATATCGGGGCCCGAATACCCCGAGGGCCGCTCGCGAGCGTAACGGCACGGCGAAATCCGGGGCAAAAGTCGCAGCCAGGTTACACTCGCGAGCCGCCAAAATTGGTGGGCGCGGACGGTATCGAACCGCCGACCGCTGGTGTGTAAAACCAGAGCTCTACCACTGAGCTACGCGCCCGTTGCTGCGGGCAGGCTACCCGCCCGCCGGCCAAGTCCCCAAAATCAGGCCCTCAAGGCCGCCAGGGCGTCGGTCCACAGCCGCTGATCGCGTGACTCGCCGGGCTGCTTCATCTCGGCGAATCGAATGATCCCGGACCGGTCGATGACGAACGTCCCGCGATTGGAGTAGCCGGCGTCGTCGTTGAACACGCCGTAGCTCTGGCTGACCGCGCCGTGCGGCCAGAAATCCGACAGCACCGGGAAGGTGAAGCCGCTGTCCAGCGACCAGACCCGGTGCGTGGGCGGCGGACCCACCGAGATGGCCAGCGTCGCGCTGTCGTCGTTCTCGAAGTCGGGCAGGTGATCCCGCAGCTGGTCCAGCTCGCCCTGGCAGATCCCGGTGAACGCCAGCGGGAAGAACACCAGCAGAACGTTCTTGGCGCCGCGGTAGGAGCTCAGCGTGACGCGCTGTTGGTTCTGGTCGCGCAGAGTGAAGTCCGGGGCGGCGGTGCCGACCGGCAACATCAACGCTTCCCGGCCCGGGACTTGGGCTGCACCAACCGGCTGGCGGCCCAATCGCCCAGGTTGACCGACGAGGTCGGCATCAGACCGGCGGTCGGGGCCGCCTCGGCGATCTCGGCCGGCAGCACGTGCCCGGGCTTTCCCGTCTTGGGGGTCAGCACCCAGATCACGCCGTCCTCGGCGAGCGGCCCGATCGCGTCCATCAGCGTGTCCACCAGGTCGCCGTCGCCGTCGCGCCACCACAGCAGCACGACGTCGACTACCTCGTCGGTGTCCTCGTCGAGCAGCTCGCTGCCGCAAGCCTCCTCGACCGCCGCGCGGATCTCATCGTCGGTGTCTTCGTCCCAGCCCCACTCCTGGACAACTTGGTCCCGTTGGATGCCCAGTTTGCGAGCGTAGCTCGGGGCGTCATCCGCCGCGACCACCGTGGAGCCTCCTTCAATTCCCTCGCGATGTGCGATTCGGGATTATCGTCGCACAGCGCGAACCCGGTTCACACTGCCACCTCATTACGTTGCCAAGCAGAGTTTGATCGCCTTCTTTTTCGTGTCGTTGAGCTGATCGACGCGTTTGTTGAATTCCGACGTCCCCGCGTGTGTGCCAATGGCGTTGGCCACCGAGTGCGCGGCGTCGATGTAGGCGTTGAACGCGTCCTTGATCTGCTGCGACATCGCGTCACTGAAGCTGTTGGCCACCGTGGTGGCGCTGTCGTTGAGGGCGTCGATCGCCGGGCCCTCGGTGGGGCCGGTGCCGCGGCCCGAATTGAACGCCTGCACGAATTCGTTGGTCTTGTCGATCGCGTTCTTGCTGGTGGTGATCAGCGAGGCGCAGGCGGTGCGCACCGCCTTGGTGGTCAGCGACTGCTGGCGCTGGGACTCCCGGACGCTCGACGTGGCCGACGAGGCCGACACCGACGCGGACACCGACTGGCGGTAGGCCGGGGCCACTTTGGTGTCCGGGGTCGCCGTTCCGTTGGTGACGGAGGTGCATCCCACGATGCCCATCAGCGCGGCGGCGACACAGCCAAGGGCCAAAGCGCCACGCCGGGGGAAAGCCCCCACCTGCCTCGGGGGGACGGCACGCCACCGGATGAGCACGGGCCTGACGTTACCGGGTGGCTTGTACACCCGCCCCATACACGCCGAGTTGGTGTGCCCGATCGGGTATTCGATGGCGGCTGCCCGCCCGAAACACCGGTGCGGCACGATGGTGGAGAGGGTGCGACCCGCCCTCACGTCACACATCCCGCCAATTACAGGAGTAGTGGGTTGACAACCGAATTCGTGCGCCACGACCTGGCCACAAGTCCCAACAACGCCACCGAACCCGACCGCGTCCGGGTGATCCGCGAGGGGGTGGCTTCCTACCTCCCCGACATCGATCCCGAAGAGACCTCGGAGTGGTTGGAGTCCTTCGATGAACTGCTGGAGCGCTCCGGCCCGTCGCGGGCGCGCTACCTGATGTTGCGGCTGCTGGAACGGGCGGGCGAGCAGCGCGTTGCCATTCCTTCGCTGACGTCCACCGACTACGTCAACACCATCCCGACCGAACTGGAGCCGTGGTTCCCCGGCGACGAGGACGTCGAGCGGCGCTACCGGGCGTGGATCCGCTGGAACGCCGCCATCATGGTGCACCGCGCCCAGCGCCCGGGAGTCGGTGTGGGAGGCCACATTTCGACTTACGCGTCGTCCGCGGCGCTCTACGAGGTCGGCTTCAACCACTTCTTCCGCGGCAAGTCGCATCCCGGCGGTGGGGACCAGGTGTTCATCCAGGGCCACGCGTCCCCGGGGATCTACGCGCGGGCGTTCCTGGAGGGGCGGCTGACGACCGACCAACTCGACGGCTTCCGCCAGGAGCACAGCCACCCCGGCGGCGGCCTGCCGTCCTACCCCCACCCGCGGCTGATGCCCGACTTCTGGGAATTCCCCACGGTGTCGATGGGTCTGGGCCCGATGAACGCGATCTATCAGGCCCGGTTCAACCACTACCTGCACGACCGCGGCATAAAGGACACCTCCGACCAGCACGTGTGGTGCTTTTTGGGCGACGGCGAGATGGACGAGCCGGAAAGCCGCGGCCTGCTGCACGTCGGCGCGCTCGAGGGCCTGGACAACCTGACGTTCGTGATCAACTGCAACCTGCAGCGCCTCGACGGCCCGGTGCGCGGCAACGGCAAGATCATTCAGGAACTCGAGTCGTTCTTCCGCGGCGCCGGCTGGAACGTCATCAAGGTGGTCTGGGGACGCGAGTGGGACGCCCTGCTGCACGCCGACCGCGACGGCGCGCTGGTGAACCTGATGAACACCACGCCCGACGGCGACTACCAGACCTATAAGGCCAACGACGGCGCCTACGTGCGCGACCACTTCTTCGGGCGCGACCCGCGCACCAAGGCGCTCGTCGCGAACATGAGCGACTCCGAGATTTGGAATCTCAAGCGCGGCGGCCACGACTACCGCAAGGTCTACGCCGCCTACCGGGCCGCCGTCGACCACAAGGGGCAGCCCACGGTGATCTTGGCCAAGACCATCAAGGGCTACTCGCTGGGCGCGCACTTCCAGGGCCGCAACGCCACGCATCAGATGAAAAAGCTTGCGCTGCAAGACCTCAAGGACTTCCGCGACGCCATGCGGATACCGATCAACGACGCCCAGCTGGAAGAGGATCCGTACCTGCCGCCCTACTTCCACCCCGGCTCCGACGCCCCGGAGATCCGCTACATGATCGACCGCCGGCGCACGCTCGGCGGCTACGTTCCCGAGCGCCCGACGAAGGCCAAGGCGTTGCGGCTCCCCAGCCGCGACATCTACGCCGCGCTGAAGAAGGGATCGGGAACCCAGGAGGTCGCCACCACCATGGCGACGGTGCGCACCTTCAAGGAAGTGTTGCGGGACAAGGAGGTTGGGCCGCGGATCGTCCCGATCATTCCCGACGAGGCCCGCACCTTCGGCATGGACTCGTGGTTCCCGTCGCTGAAGATCTACAACCGCAACGGCCAGCTGTACACCGCCGTGGACGCCGATCTGATGTTGGCCTACAAGGAAAGCGAAGTCGGCCACATCCTGCACGAGGGCATCAACGAGGCCGGGTCGGTGGCGTCGTTCATCGCGGCCGGCACGTCGTATGCGACGCACAACGAGCCGATGATCCCGATCTACATCTTCTATTCGATGTTCGGGTTCCAGCGCACCGGTGACGGCCTGTGGGCGGCCGCCGACCAGATGACGCGCGGCTTTTTGTTGGGAGCCACCGCGGGACGCACCACGCTGACCGGCGAGGGGCTGCAGCACGCCGACGGGCATTCGCTGCTGCTGGCGAGCACCAATCCGGCGGTGGTCGCCTACGATCCGGCGTTCGCCTACGAGATCGCCTACATCGTGGAAAGCGGGCTGGCCCGGATGTTCGGGCAGGACCCCGAGAACGTGTTCTTCTACATCACCATCTACAACGAGCCGTACGTGCAGCCGCCCGAGCCGGAAAACTTCGATCCCGAGGGCGTGCTGCGGGGCCTGTACCGCTACCACGCCGCCACCGAGCAGCGCGCCAACAAGGCACAGATCCTGGCGTCGGGGGTGTCGATGCCGGCCGCCCTGGACGCCGCGAAGATGCTAGCAGCCGAATGGGACGTCGCCGCCGACGTGTGGTCGGTGACCAGTTGGGGCGAGTTGAACCGCGACGGCGTCGCGATGGACAGGGCGAGGCTGCGCCATCCGGACCGGCCGGCCGGCGTCCCGTACGTCACCCATGCCCTGTCGAACGCCGTCGGCCCGGTGGTCGCCGTCTCGGATTGGATGCGTGCGGTTCCCGAGCAGATCCGGCCGTGGGTGCCGGGCACCTACGTCACCCTGGGCACCGACGGGTTCGGCTTCTCCGACACCCGGCCCGCGGCGCGGCGCTACTTCAACACCGACGCCGAGTCGCAGGTGGTGGCCGTGCTCGAGGCGCTGGCGCGCGACGGTGAGATCGACCCCTCGGTGCCGGTCGCCGCCGCCCGCCAGTATCGGATCGACGACGTCCAGGCCGCCCCGGAGCAGACGTCCGACCCGGGCGTGGCCTAAGGGCGGCGGTCGCCCGCCGGGCCGTTCCCCGGGCCATTCACCCCTTGGGCTTCCTCGCCGAGCGTGACGCCAGCGTCACGTTGGGCGTCGAGCGTGACACCAGCGTCACGCTCGGCGCCCGAGGGGACCCACCCCGCACGCGCCACGCGCCGCCTTTGGCGGAAACTTCCAGAAAAGTCGCGTAGCTTTTAGGGATGAGTGACAACCCCTTTGCCGGTCCGTTCGCCAAGCACCCCCGGTCGCCGCTCGAAAACCTGGATGCGGTGCCCGAATCGGTGCTGCGGAGGCTCAAGCAGTACTCCGGGCGGCTGGCCACCGAGGCGGTCGCCGCCATGCAGGATCGGTTGCCGTTCTTCGCCGACCTGGAGGCGTCCCAGCGGGCCAGCGTGGCGCTGGTGGTGCAGACGGCCGTCGTCAACTTCGTCGAGTGGATGCAAGATCCGCACAGCAACGTCAGCTACACCGCGCAGGCCTTCGAGCTGGTGCCCCAGGAGCTGCAGCGCCGCATCGCGTTGCGCCACAGCGTCGACATGGTCCGCGTCACCATGGACATCTTCGAGGAGGTGGTCCCGCTGCTGGCCCGCTCCGAGGAGCAGCTGACCGCGCTGACCGTGGGCATCCTGAAGTACACCCGCGACCTGGCGTTCACCGCGGCCGGCGCGTACGCCGACGCGGCCGAGGCGCGCGGCACCTGGGACAGCCGGATGGAGGCCAGCGTGGTCGACGCGGTGGTCCGCGGCGACACCGGCCCGGAGCTGCTGTCCCGGGCGGCGGCGCTGAACTGGGACACCACGGCGCCGGCGACGGTGGTGGTCGGAACCCCGGCCCCCGGACGCGACGGGTCGACCGGCCCGGGCGACAGTGAGCGCGCGAGTCAGCGCGTCCGCGACATCGCCGCGCAACACGGCCGCGCGGCCCTCACCGACGTGCACGGCACCTGGCTGGTCGCCATCGTGTCCGGGCAATTGTCGCCAACCGACAAGTTTCTCGGCGATCTGCTGGTCGCGTTCGCCGACGGCCCCGTGGTGGTCGGGCCGACGGCGCCCATGCTGACGGCGGCCTATCACAGCGCCAGCGAGGCCATCTCCGGGATGAACGCGGTCGGCGGTTGGCGCGGGGCGCCGCGCCCCGTGCCGGCCCGTGAGCTCCTGCCGGAGCGGGCCTTGATGGGCGACGCGTCGGCGATCGTGGCGCTGCACACCGACGTGATGGGGCCGTTGGCCGACGCCGGTCCGACGCTGATCGAGACTCTTGACGCTTACTTAGATTGTGGCGGCGCGATTGAAGCTTGTGCCAGAAAGTTGTTCGTTCATCCAAACACGGTGCGCTACCGACTCAAGCGGATCACCGACTTCACCGGCCGCGATCCCATGCAGCCGCGTGATGCATATGTGCTGCGAGTGGCGGCGACGGTGGGCCAACTCAACTATCCGACGAATCCCGCCAGCGCCACCAACAACGCCATGCCCGCGGTTCCGCTGCCGCTCAAAGGGGCTGTCGCCGGTCAAACCGGGTGATAGTGACCCAGGCGACAGGTCGCGGGACGATATCAAACCCGTAGCTTACGGAGCCGTTTTGTAGGGTGTACACAAAAACCTAAGACGAGGTTCATAATCTGTTACACCCGCCAAAACCGTTTCCACAGTGTTCTCTTAAACACGTGATTGCATTGCTTGCGCCCGGACAGGGTTCGCAGACCGAGGGGATGCTCTCGCCATGGCTGGAGCTCGCCGGCGCCGCCGACCAGTTGGCGCTGTGGTCCAAGGCCAGTGGCCTCGACCTCGTGCGCCTGGGCACCACCGCATCGACCGACGAGATCACCGACACCGCGGTCACCCAGCCGCTGGTCGTCGCCGCCACGCTGCTCGCCCACCAGGAGCTGACCAAGCGCGGCCTGCTCGCCGGTCAGGACCTGGTCGTGGCCGGCCACTCCGTCGGTGAGATCGCCGCCTACGCGATCGCCGGCGTGATGGCCGCGGACGACGCCGTCGCCCTGGCCGCCACGCGGGGCGCCGAGATGGCCAAGGCGTGCGCCGTCGAGCCCACCGGCATGTCCGCGGTGCTCGGCGGTGACGAGGCCGAGGTCCTGGCCCGCCTCGAGCAGCTCGACCTGTTCCCCGCCAACCGCAACGCCGCCGGGCAGATCGTCGCCGCCGGATCGCTGGCCGCGCTGGAGAAGCTCGCCGAAGACCCCCCGGCCAAGGCCCGGGTGCGCGCACTGGGTGTGGCCGGCGCGTTCCACACCAAGTACATGGCGTCGGCGCTCGACGGCTACGCCGCCGCGGCGGCCGCCATCCAGACGGCCGAGCCCACCGCGACGCTGCTGTCGAACCGCGACGGCAAGCCCGTCACCTCGGCCGCCGCGGCGATGGAGGCGCTCGTCGCCCAGCTGACCCAGCCGGTGCGCTGGGACCTGTGCACCGCGACGCTGCGCGAGCTGGAAGTTGGTGCGGCCGTGGAGTTCCCGCCTGCGGGCACGCTCACCGGTATCGCCAAACGAGAACTTCGGGGAGTTACGGCTCGTGCCGTCAAGTCGCCCGCAGACCTGGAGGCTTTGGCTGAGCTGTAAGTCAGCCGCATCCAGTACAACCACATAACACGTCAGTTCGACTAACTCACAACACATTACGAAGGGAAGCACGCTGTGGCTGTCAGCCAGGAAGAAATCATCGCCGGTATCGCCGAGATCATCGAAGAGGTAACCGGTATCGAGCCCTCCGAGGTCACCCCGGAGAAGTCGTTCGTCGACGACCTGGACATCGACTCGCTGTCGATGGTCGAGATCGCCGTGCAGACGGAGGACAAGTACGGCGTCAAGATCCCGGACGAGGACCTCGCCGGTCTGCGCACCGTCGGTGACGTCGTCTCCTACATCCAGAAGCTCGAGGAAGAGAACCCCGAAGCTGCCGAGGCGCTGCGCGCCAAGCTGGAGACCGAGAACCCCGACGCGGTCGCCAACGTCAAGGCAAGGCTGGAAGCGGACACCAAGTGAGTAAGCCTTCCACTGCTAACGGCGGTTACCCCAGCGTTGTGGTAACCGCCGTCACGGCGACGACGTCGATCGCGCCGGACGTCGAGAGCACGTGGAAGGGTTTGTTGGCCGGCGAAAGCGGCATCCACGTCCTCGAAGACGACTACATCACCAAATGGGACCTGCCCGTAAAGATCGGTGGACACCTCAAGGAGCCCATCGACGAGCAGATGAGCAGGCTCGACATGCGGCGGATGTCGTACGTCCAGCGGCTGGCCAAGATGCTCAGCACCCAGCTGTGGGAGACCGCCGGCAACCCGGAGCTCGACCCCGACCGGTTCTCGGTCGTGGTCGGCACCGGCCTCGGTGGCGCCGAAAGGATCGTGGAGAGCTACGACCTGATGAACGAGGGCGGCCCCCGCAAGGTGTCGCCGCTGGCCGTGCAGATGATCATGCCCAACGGCGCCGCCGCCGTGGTGGGTCTGCAGCTCGGCGCCCGCGCCGGCGTGATCACCCCGGTTTCGGCGTGTTCGTCGGGCTCGGAGGCGATCGCCCACGCATGGCGCCAGATCGTCATGGGTGACGCCGACGTCGCCGTGTGCGGTGGCGTCGAGGGCCCCATCGAGGCGCTGCCGATCGCGGCGTTTTCGATGATGCGGGCCATGTCGACTCGCAACGATGAGCCCGAGCGCGCATCGCGGCCGTTCGACAAGGACCGCGACGGCTTCGTGTTCGGCGAGGCCGGGGCGCTGATGCTCATCGAGACCGAGGAGCACGCCAAGGCCCGCGGCGCCAAGCCGCTGGCCCGGTTGATGGGCGCCGGCATCACGTCGGACGCGTTCCACATGGTGGCCCCCGCGGCCGACGGTGTGCGTGCGGGTCGGGCGATGACGCGGTCGCTCGAGCTGGCGGGGTTGTCCCCCAAGGACGTTGACCACGTCAACGCCCACGGGACCGCCACGCCGATCGGTGACACCGCGGAGGCCAACGCCATCCGGGTCGCCGGTTGCCAGCAGGCGGCCGTCTACGCGCCGAAGTCGGCGCTCGGCCACTCGATCGGTGCGGTCGGGGCTCTCGAGTCGGTGCTCACGGTGCTGAGCCTGCGCGATGGCGTCATCCCGCCCACCCTGAATTACGAAACCCCCGATCCCGAGATCGACCTGGATGTTGTTGCGGGCGAACCTCGCTACGGCGATTTCCGTTACGCGATCAACAACTCGTTCGGCTTCGGTGGCCACAACGTGGCGCTCGCCTTCGGGCGTTACTAAAGCTGGCGTCCGGCGACGACGCGGGCCGCAAAGGGCCCGAGGAGGAGCCGGACACCACGGAAGGTGGTGACCCGCTTCCCCCGGCCTCGCCGGGAGAGCGATCACCACGAAGCACGAAAGGAACGTTCGCAAGACCCATGACAGAGCTGGTTACCGGGAAGACACTCCCGAACGTGGTCGTCACTGGCGTTGCCATGACGACCGCACTGGCGACTGACGCCGAGACCACCTGGAAGCTGTTGCTGGACAGCCAAAGTGGTATCCGCAAACTCGAGGATCCGTTCGTCGAGGAGTTTGACCTGCCGGTGCGCATCGGCGGTCATCTGTTAGAGGAGTTCGATAGCCAGCTGACCCGCGTCGAGCTGCGCCGGTCGGGCTACCTGCAGCGGATGTCGACCATCTTGAGCCGGCGGGTCTGGGAGAACGCCGGCTCGCCCGAGGTCGACAGCGACCGCCTGCTGGTGTCGATCGGTACCGGTTTGGGTTCGTCGGAGGAGATGGTCTTCAGCTACGACGACATGCGCGCTCGTGGCATGAAGGCCGTCTCCCCGCTCGGCGTGCAGAAGTACATGCCCAACGGGGCGGCCGCGGCGGTGGGCCTGGAACGGCACGCGAAAGCCGGGGTTCTCACGCCCATTTCGGCATGCGCGTCCGGCTCCGAGGGCATCGCCCAGGCGTGGCGCAACATCGTGTTCGGGGAGGCCGACATCGCGATCTGCGGTGGCGTCGAGACCCGGATCGAAGCGGTGCCGATCGCGGCGTTCGCCCAGATGCGGATCGTGATGTCCACCAAGAACGACGACCCC
>NZ_JAEKMI010000130.1 GCF_020217485.1 Mycobacterium sp. WUMAC-067
GGGGGCGCTCGCGGCGGCCATCGCCGCCGACGCCGGACCCAGCCACGGCCCGCTGGTCAGCCCTGAAACCACCGAGGAATACGAAGCGGCCTCCGAATATAGCTGCTCGGCGAGCCCCTCCCAGGCCGACGCTGCGGCCAGCATCGAGCCCGGGCCCGGACCGGCATAGATCCTTGCCGAGTTGATTTCGGGTGGCAAAGCTGCGAAATCCATCATTTCACCTCGGAGTGCTCAGCCGGCCGCGACCGCGTTGGCGGCCTCGGTGACCGCATACGAATCAGCGCTGACGCCAAGGGTGTTCGCGACTAATTCGTGGATCGCCGCAGCTTGGGCGCTGACGCCCTGGTACATCTGCGCGTGCGCGGCAAACTGCAGCGCCGTCAACGCAGACACCTCATCGGCGGCGGCGGGAACCACCCCGGTCGTCGGGCCGGCCGCGGCGGCGTTTTCGGCGCTCATCGCCGAGCCGATGCCCTGCAGGTTACCGGTCGCCGCCGTCAACATTTGCGGGGCGACGGTGAGTGAGAACATGGACTTCTCCTTGGAGACTTGGGATTACGGACATGGGCTGGCCCTGTCCGCTGCGGTGGTATCGGGTGCGTTGATGCGGTCGTCGTCGAGATGGAGACCGCGTCGGCTGACTCGGCTAGGCCGAGTCAGACAGGATGATGCGTTGGTTGTTTCTGCGTTCATCCGGGGCGAGGCCGGCGGGACGGTTGACGGTGAGCGAGTGCTCACCGATCGTCGTGGCGCGACAAATGGCCTGCCGCCGGCCGATCACCGGCGAGCTATGCAGAACCGCGTCAAAAGGTCTTGACCGTTGAAGGCAATGGCAGCCGCGCGGGGTGGGGCCCGCCCGACCGGCACCACGAGTTTGATGCGCGAACCCGCGACGGCGACCACGGCGACCGCGAGACCGAGTTCCACCAGCGCGGTAACGGGTCCCGACACCGGCATGGCCCCGAACACCTTGGAGCATTTGGCGACCAGGCCGCGGTAAAGAGAAGCATGCTGGGCCTGAATGTCGGACGCGCCAGGGCCAGACCCGCCGCCCGGCGCTGTCACGAAGGCGTGCGGTGGGTCAAATGCGAGGGGAGCGAAATGCACCAGCCCGCACCCGAGGGCGCCGAGGACCAACCACACTGCAGCCGCGATCGCGACAACAACTCGCAACCGCACCGAAGTACCTGCGCCGCGGGGCCTCATAGTGTCTCAACTGTACCCGCCCATAGGGGGGTATGCCATATGCGGGGCAGTCGATACCGCATTGTGCCCGGCTCGCGATCGTGCATGCCGTTGGCCATTTTTATGCAGGTCAAGCTGATATCGACAGTTGGGCATCGGACAGTTACCCGCACATTGCACCGACATCCCAAAATACCCCTACCCGCCCGAGGTATAGAGGCGCCCAAGCGGCATTCCGCTACCTCGGCGGTAGTCGGTGCGGCGGCCGGCTCCCACGACAACACCAGCTCGCGGCTTCGCTCTATCGGCCCGGGACACATGACGACTCACTCGACAGGCGATGCCCGCGGCCGAGCCGCTGGCAGCTGTTCGCGTCGAATCCCTTAATAACATCGGGAGTTCGCGCCGATCGGGTGCTTGACGGCGGATCTTCCTGCGGATTCACATGGGTAACCACAAGGTGATTACATCGACGCGATCGAACGTGAGTAATCTCGCTCCTGGTTGCGTGCCGATGGCATCCTGCGGCGCCCCGTTGGGGTTAGAGTCGTCGTCATCGCGGGCCGGCGCCCGAAAGGATGACCAGGAGACGGGGACACAGATGCCTTGCCGTGCGGCGGTGTGAATCGCCGGCGGGTTATGGCCGGTACCGCAGGTTGGACGTCGCCAAGCTCGGGATGAGCCGGTTGCAGGTCGTGTGCGGGTTCGAGACGGTAGAGGGCAACTGCGGCGATGATGCCGATGAGAACCAGCCCGCCCCAAACCAGTGCGCCAGCGCTCAGCCGTTGTGCCGCACCGAATATCGATCCGGTGGCCAAGTTGCCGATGAGGATTCCGGCTCCGACGATGGTGTTGTAGAACCCGTAATGGGTGGCCACCAGCCGGCCGCCGGCCAGCGAGACGACGGTGTCCATCTCGAACGGGAAGACCGCGGCCGAACCGACGGCCAGCAGCGCCGCCGACACCAGCAGGGCCCCCACCGCCACCGGTGTCCCGAACCGATGACCGTCGGGAATGACTGTCAGCGGCACAAACGAGACCGCCAGGATGGCCACACCGATGGCCAGGCTACGTCCGGGTCCCCAGCGTTTCGTGAACCAACGGGTGATGCGCAGCTGTCCGACCACCGCAACCAGGCCAGAGACAACGAAAAGTGCTGCAACCAAAGCCTTTCCAGACCGCGGCGTCAGCATCGACGCCTGCAGGGGCAGCGCCAGGTACACCTGGAAG
>NZ_JAEKMI010000131.1 GCF_020217485.1 Mycobacterium sp. WUMAC-067
TCAACACCAAGTCGGACATTCCTATGCGAGCACCACGTCGATCTATAGCCACGTCTGACGAGTACCGCAACCGTTTGCTCCGTGAAGCGCTCACCAAACGCGGCATTGCCGTCGGGGAGGATCAACCGTGATCAAGAAGATGGGTTATCAGTGGCGGCTGCGGGCGCTGATGGCGCAACGGGAGCTGTACCAGACGACTGATCTGGTTCCGCTGTTGGCCGAACGTGGCGTGGTCCTGTCGCGAGAGCAAGTGTTTCGCCTGGTCACTGCGCCTCCCCAACGGCTCTCAATGGACGTGCTGGCAGCGTTGTGCGACATCTTGGAATGCTCGCCCAACGACCTGATCGAAATCGAAGCCGTCAATCAATCGGTGAAGAAGGCGGCCGGGGACTCACCGCGGGAGGTGCCGAAGGTGCGGCGCACGACTGTGCGTCGACCTGACCGCAGCTCATGAGAGGATCGGCGAACTTCAGGCCCGACGCGTGGGATCGAGTCCGCGCTCACGTAGTCCGCGCTCTTGGCGACCTATCGCTTGCAGATGCCGACCGCCTCCTGAAAGCTGCTCGTGTCGACCGGCCGAAAACGCTCAATCAGGTCGACGCGTACCTGGCCGCTCATGGCGACGGAGTGCTCAACCCGGACGCGTCCTGCCCGCGGGGGCTTATGCGCTTGACGCACGTACTGGTGGCTGATGGCCACGCGTCGGTGAAGCCGCCGGCCTGTACGAATTGTCAACAGCGCGTGTCTCTGACCGCGATCGGTCCGACCGGCCGCATTTGTGGTCGCTGCAGAGATCTCGATCGATCGTTCACGTGCGCGCGATGCGCAAAGACCTCTGTCAGCAGACGCGTCAATCTTCCCGACGGACCCGTGTGCACGAACTGTTACAGCCGCGACCCGTTGTCGCGCAAGGAATGTAGCATCTGCGGACGCCTCCGTCCCCGGGCACGTCGACTCGTCGACGGCGGCGTGCTGTGTCCCACGTGCGCGCCACCGCGCCTATACACCTGCTCGGGATGCGGACAACGGCGCCGCGCCCCGTACGTGGCATCGGAAGGACGCATCTGCACGAACTGCTACGCCAAAGCCAGCACCGTGTGGGTATGCGGATTATGCGGAGCCACCCGGCGCCGCCAAAGCAGCAGCGTCCTCGGCCCGCACTTGTGCGGCACCTGCCGCGCCATCACAACGAGGACCTATTCCGGGATACGTTCACCACACTCGAAATCCACCTGCGCGTTCTGCCGACAACGGCGCGTTGTAGCCCGCCATTGGCCAGCGGGGCCTGTCTGCACACCGTGCGTGCGCAAGGCGAAGATGTACCCGTCACCATGCGCGGCGTGCGGCCAGCAGGCGGTGCTGATCGGATTTGACCCCGACGAGCGCCAAATCTGCGGGCCATGTTCTGGCTCCACGCTCGACTACCGCTGCGCCAATTGCGGTCAACCGGGTATTCGCGCGCATAATCGATGTAGCCGCTGCCACACCGCCGAATTACTGCACAACGCCTTAGCCGGGCCGGATGGCCAGATACCGGCGCAACTGAAGCCACTGGCGGACGCTCTTGCCAACGCCAATGATCCACGCAGCGTCGCCGTCTGGCTCGGCAAGAGCGCCGCCGCGGAGCTCCTCATGAATCTGGCGCGCACCGGACAGACCATCACTCACCACGCACTCGATCAGCTCCCACCCGGTGGGCATGTCAACTACGTACGTGAAATCCTCGTTCGCACAGCAGTATTGACGCCGCGTAACGAATACCTCGAACGTATCGAGCCATGGGTGGATCGCCACCTAGCCAACTATCCCGCCGAACACGCACGGCTGGTCCGCAGCTACACCATCTGGTACCTCCTGCACCGAGCCCGCCGAGCCAAACAACCACTAAGCAATCCCGGGTGTCAACGGCGGGGTGGCTTCTAGTCAACGTCGCAACAGTTGATGGTCTGGTGAGGTTAGCAGCGCGGTGAAAAGTTCGGCGGGACTGCGGTCTTCGAGGGTGTGGCGGGGGCGGTTATTGATCTCGTATTCGACAGCGCGCAGATGGTCGGGTGTGTAGGTGCTTAGGCTGGTGCCCTTGGGGAAATATTGGCGTAGCAGCCCGTTCGCGTTCTCGTTGCTGCCGCGCTGCCACGGCGAGCGGGAGTCGCAAAAGTAGACCGGCACGCCGAGGTCTGCGGTGATGTCGGTGTGTCGGGCCATTTCGATGCCCTGATCCCAGGTGATCGATCGGATCAAGTTCGATGGCAGGCCACCCATGGTCGTGGCGATCGCGATACGCAGGGAGTCGGCGTCACGGGTGGGAAGGTGCATCAGCCGAATCAGGCGGGTCTGGCGCTCGACCAGGGTCCCGATCGCCGAGCGCTGGTTCTTGCCGACGAT
>NZ_JAEKMI010000132.1 GCF_020217485.1 Mycobacterium sp. WUMAC-067
AGTAAGGAACTGACAATCGCCTCGAATGCCGCCCGCCGAGATGTGGCTGATAAATCACTGCTACAAAACAGTTCTGCTAGGTCGTCGGGTTCAACATTGGTGTCGCCGCGCATACACGTAGCCTATGCCCGTTTCGGCATGAGTCAGCCGCTCTAAGCGGGGCCTCAGCCCGGCGATCGCTCGCCCGTACACCGGAACTCGAAGGAGGACCCCGTGCCGCTATGGAACATTTACTGCACCGAAGGCAACCTCGTCCCGGTTTTCCGTCGCTATGACTCCGGCACGCACCTGAGATCCGCTGCGCACATAGCGCACAGCGTTTTCACCCAGAATGGCTGTCGATGCGGGCGGCCGGGTTGGCCGCATCTCTCGCAGGTGATGGCCGATTCACGTTCGGCCGCATCGGTGATTGCGGTGAACCGCTCCCACAGCTCAGTACGCCGCTCGGTGCTGGGCTCACAGTAGTAGCGCAGGGTTCCGAACTTCTCTTTGACTTGGTAGACGACGTAGCCGCCGTCGAGAGCCGCCAGTTGCCGGTCGCAGGCGATGCTGATCGGGTACCAGCCCGCGTCGTGCCGGAACCACCGACCCCAACCGTCCGGGATCCGCCGCAGAATCCGCTCCAAGCACTCTGCATGCACGCCGGCGTCCGGAGGAAGACGCAGGGCGTCTCGGTTGTCGTCGGTCGAAAACAGGCGCCCGAGTGCACCGGCCACGTCGTCGGGTGTCGCCGTGCCCGCGCGTAGCCGCACCGCCATTTCACTAATATCCGACCCAGCTGCCCAGATACGGGCTCGCTGCTGATCGGTGAGATCAGGGAAGTGCTTGTCAGTCATCGCTGATGCTCGCGGGTCGTATCGCTATCTGCCCTCGGCCATTCCGATCGCATACACCAGTATGGAACGCTCACGACGATCCCATGAATCAACAACAGTTTCACGGCGAGGCTGTCGCCTCCATTGTCAGTTCTCGAACACGACGTCATGAGTTGCATTCCCGAACTCTGATGATGACTCGGTTCTCGCCGGATGTCGCGCGATGTTTCTCTCAAGACTGTGCCATTCTTCGCGCGGCACGTCTCGAACACGTTCTCCTGCAGGCTGGTAGCCACCGCGAACACCGATTCGCTGTATCTACGGCACGCATTTCGCTCCCGCAGCGCGCTTGCCCGACGCTGCCCCCGGCTGTGCGTTTTGTCTGTGCGATTCAGCTGCGCGTATCGGCACGGGGCGTCAGTTAGGGCATTGCATTCTGTTGCGCAGGCGTAGAAACACCAGCCGAACTAGTTGCGTCCATGGCGATGCCCGTCTCTGCGAGTCGCTGTTGCAACAGCAACCATGTTTGCGAGACGAGTCGTTCGATGAGTTCGTCCCGCGTCTCTTGCCGATGGTCGAGCCACCATTGGATGGAGGCGTCGATCAGACCATGTATGGCGATGATGAAGCCATCGTCTGCGTACTTATCTTTGTGGAAGCCGGGAAAGTACAGCGCGCCGCCCGCGGCGATCTCTGACGCGAAACCGCTCGGCTCGTTGCCGACGGTGTCATCTGTGCGGGCGTAGCGCCGGCTGGATAGGAATCGGAATAGGTTCGGATGTTCGTCAGCCCAGGTGACGTGGTGCACGATCGGGCCGCGTACGGCCTCCTGTGGCGTTGCACGCTCGCGAATTCCTTCCCGGATTCGTGCTTTGTGTTCGTGGTACAGGGTGAGCGCGATCTCGCGGTCGAGTTCTTCTTTGCTTGCGAAGTGGCGATAGATGTGCGCGCGGTTGAGCCCTGCGCGATCGGCGAAGTCCCCGGTGTTCGCGCCTGGGCCGGCTTCTTCGATAGCGCGGATCCCGGCCGCGATGATGGCGCGGCGACGTTGTTCACCGCGATCGCTGCGACCTGAGGCACGCCGCGCACTGAGGCTGTCCGTCTTTCCTCCCATCGACACCATGCGATCAGCGTATCCGGGTCGCAGCTTGCGCCCGCCAAAGTCTGGGTACACTGTGTACCCATATTGGGAACAGCTTGTACCCAAGGTTCGAAGTCTCTGCTCACTCACCACTAGGAGAAACATGTCCGGCTACCGTCCTACCTGGCTCGACGAAGAACTCGACTCGCTGCGCGAGCTTGCTCGCGCCTTCTGCGAGAAAGAACTAGCGCCCAATGCTGAACGGTTCGTCGAACAGCACCAGGTAGACCGCGATCTCTGGAACAAGGCCGGCGAGTTGGGGCTGTTGTGCATGTCCGTCCCGCAGGAATACGGCGGCGGCGGC
>NZ_JAEKMI010000133.1 GCF_020217485.1 Mycobacterium sp. WUMAC-067
GTAGGGGTCGGACCGGGGCGCGGTGCCGGGATTGCTCCTGGCCCGTTTCCCCGGCCCGCCCTCCGCACCGGACGTGCGACTCTCGTCGCATCCGGCGCTCCACGGACTGCCACCGTTATGCGGGGACCGAGGTCGCCGCTGTGCTGGTCCACGGTGTGGGGATGTTGCTCGCCCGCCACCGATACCGAGTGATCGGAACGGTGGTGGTATCGAACATGACGATCCCATTCTCTTGCGGACGATTGCCTGGCCTTCCGGTCAGGAACCGCCGGTAGAGCTCCGCCCACGTGATCCGCTTGTGCCGTTTGAGCAGCCACTGGGTGACCCGATGCCAGGCAAAGGAATCGAGGTATCCGAAGGTTGCCTTCGACACACCGTGACGGAAATACGCACACCATCCTCGGAGCACCGGGTTGAGGCGTCCGAGGAGATCAGCAAGGCCATGATGACGTGCCTTCTTGGTCAGCGCCCGCACCTTCGTCATGATCGAAAGCAGCGCCTTCTTCGACGGGTAGGTGTAGACAGCTGCCTTGTTCGTGCCCTTCTTGCGGCGCCGCTGGATGCGGAATCCGAGAAAGTCGAACCCCTCGTCGAGGTGGCATACCTGGGTCTTCTCCACGGATAGCCGTAGCCCCAGTGGGGCAATGACATCCGCGACTTCGTCCCATAATGCGTCCGCGTGCGCTTTGGTTCCGGCCACCATGATCACGAAATCGTCGGCATAGCGGACGATCCGATAGGTGGCCCCGCCACGTTTGCGATGGGCATCTCGCCGCTGAGATGTCCGATGGGCATCCCATTTCACACGGAAATGTGCGTCCAACACCGTCAGAGCGATGTTGGCCAGCAGCGGTGAGAGTATGCCACCCTGGGGTGTGCCGGTATCAGATTCCCTGACCGTTCCGTCGCCAGACATGATGCCCGCCTTCAGGAATGCCTTGATCAGGGCCAGGACCCGCTTGTCGACGATCCGCGTGCGTACTCGTTCCATGATGGCGGAGTGAGCCAGTTCGTCGAAACACGCCGCGATGTCAGCCTCGAAGACCCAGTGATAGTTCCGGGTCCCCAAAGCATGTATCTCGGCGATCGCGTCCTGAGCGCGACGTCGGGGACGGAAACCGTAACTGACCGGCTCGAAATCCGCCTCGAAGATCGGCTCCAACACCAACAGCAACGACGCTTGAACCGTGCGGTCCATCGCCGTGGGAATACCGAGCCGCCTGAGTTTGCTGCTCCCTGGTTTGGGAATGAGTATCTCCCGCACCGGAAGTGGAGCAAATGTCCGTGCCTTCAGTTCGGTTCGAACGTGGCTCAGGAACGCCACCGTCTCGGCATCTCCGGTTATGGACGCAGGAGTCAGCCGGTCGACACCGGCTGAGCGTGCGCCCTTGTTGCCCCGCACCCGTTCCCACGCGACGGTGAGAAAGTCCGGGTGGTGGACGAGGTTGAACACATCATCAAAGCGGCGGTCGGAATCTTCGACCGCCCAGTGGTGCAGCTTGCGTTGCATCTGTCGTACCTGCCATGCCGCCTGATCGGGATCGGGCCATGACAGCTCACCGGTATTCACCAGTGCCTCCGTTCGTGTCGTGTTCGCTGCATCAATTCCGCTGGGGCCCTTCGCCATGCACGAGGCTTTCCCCCGCTCGGACTACTACGGCCCCTCCGCCCCACCGCGTGGCCATCGACAGACGACGCGTCAACCCGGATTCGGCGCCCTCGGCTGAGGACGACGACACGGGAGCCTCGCGATGGTTCCCACGTTCACTGCTGACCGCTCGAGGAGGGAGGTGCCCAGCTATGCCCCTGCGATATCGCCACGGCTACGCCGCAGGCATTCACCGTGGCCTCCAGCGGCAGCGACCTAAACCGCAGCCGGAGTTCCCAACACCGAGACGCCAGTGGTGTTGGTGCGCATCGCAGACCAGCCCGAATCCACCGGGTTAGAGCTGGCGGGAGACTTGAGAGGCGTTAAAACACTGGTTCCTCGCGTACACCTTCTCCTCATGCTTGCCGGACCCAGGCCATCCGGTAGTGCCGGCCTGTCCCGTCGTTGTCGGGGCTGCTTACCACCCTCGCCGGCGTCTCCCGGTCCAGGCTGCCCCCAGCTTCGTTACGCTGCTGCGACAGCACAACGGCGCAGGTCTCTCACCTCCGCTCGGTCACACAGCGCCTCGTGGCGCAC
>NZ_JAEKMI010000134.1 GCF_020217485.1 Mycobacterium sp. WUMAC-067
ATCGAGCGCCGTGAGGCGCTGTTCAACCGAACGGAGGTGAGAGACCACCGTCGCCGAGCCATCGCAGTGGCCCGGTAGAAGCTGGGGGCAGCCTGATCTAAAGAGACTTTGGTGAGGGTGGGAAGCAGCCCCGACAACGCCGGGACGGCCTGGTACTGCCAGACGGGTCGGGTCCGGCTAGCGAGACGGGAAGGTGTACGCGAGGAACCAGCGGCTGAACGCCTCTTAAGAGAAGACCACCAGCTCCAACCTGGCGGATGCGGGCTGGGCAGCGACGCGCACCCGCCCTGAGGGCGGGGAACTCGTGGGCCGGTTGATGTCGCCGGTTCGGGAGGTCACGGTGAAGGACTGCGGCGTAGCCGTGACGAGGTCGCAGGGGCATAGCTGGACACCTCACCCGTCAAACGGTTGACAGTGAACACGGGAACCACCGCGCCGGTCCCCGGTCAGATCCGGCAGCCAGCCGGGCTGGAGGGGTAGGCAGTCGTCGGCTGATGCCGGTGTGGTGGGGCGGAGGAGCCGTAGTAGTCCGAGGCCGGGAAAGCCGGTCGCATGGCAAAGGGCTCCAGCGGGTTCGCGGCGAGTACGCAGACTGTGGAGGTCACTTGTGAATACGAGTGCTTTGTGGCCCGACCCGGACACGGCCGAGCTGCGGGTACGCAGGATGCAACGCAAACTGCACCATTGGGCGGTTGATGAAAGCGACCGCTGTTTCGATGATTTGTACAACCTCGTTTATGACCCCGCATTCCTCACCCTCGCGTGGGAGCGGGTGCGGACGAACAAGGGTGCGCGCTCAGCCGGTGCCGATGGGACCGCACCGCGGTCTGTCGGTGCGGCAGAGGCGGTCGGACTGCTTCAGCGGCTCCGCGAGGAACTCAAGGAGCGGATATTCCGGCCGGATCCGGTGCGGGAGGTGATGATCCCGAAGGCGAACGGCAAGCTCCGCCGCCTGGGTATCGCGACCGTCGCCGACCGGGTCGTGCAAGCTTCGCTGAAGCTGGTGCTGGAGCCCATTTTCGAGGCGGACTTTCATCCGTGCGCATATGGGTTCCGGCCGGGCAGGCGAGCCCAGGACGCCATCGCTGAGATCCATCACCTCGCCAGCGGCTCACGGGCCTATCACTGGGTTTTCGAGGGAGACATCACGGCGTGCTTCGATGAAATCTCGCATTCGGCCCTTATGGGCCGGGTGCGGCGACGTGTCGGGGACAAACGCGTTCTGGCCCTGGTGAAGTCGTTCCTCAAAGCCGGGATTCTCTCGAAAGATCTCGGCTACCGGGACACCATCACCGGCACTCCGCAAGGCGGAATCCTCTCACCACTGCTCAGCAATGTCGCCCTGTCCGTTCTCGACGAGCACTTCGCCGCGAAGTGGAAGGCGCTCGGCCCGGAATGGACACGTGCCAAGCATCGACGCGCCGGAGTTCCGACCATGAAAATCGTCCGCTACGCAGACGATTTCTGTGTCATGGTCCACGGCACTCGCGCTGATGCCGAAGCGCTTTGGGACGAGATCGCAGCAGTGCTCGCGCCGATGGGCCTGCGCCTGTCGGTCGAGAAGAGCAGGATCTGCCACGTCGACGAGGGGTTCGAGTTCCTCGGCTTCCGCATCCAACGGCAGATCAAAAGGGGCACGACCAAGCACTACGTCTACACCTGGCCGTCGAAGAAGGCACTTATGTCCATCACCGACAAAGTCAGGAATCTGACGCGGCGACACAAACATCGAACGCTCGCTGATCTGCTGCGCCAACTCAACCCCGTCCTGCGGGGATGGTGCAATTACTTCCAGCACGGGGTGTCCAAACGCACCTTCGACTACCTCGACCACTTCACATGGTGGCGGGTGGTGACTTGGATGCGCAAACGGCACCACGGGCTGGCGTGGGGCGTCTTCCATCGACGGTTCCTGCCCAATTGGCAAATCCGCGAAGGCAAGACGGCGATGTTTCGGCCGCAGAAGGTAGAGGTCACCCGATACCGCTACCGGGGCACGAAAATCATCACCCCTTGGACAGCGAGGCCGACGGACATCACTGCACCAGTGGCCTGAATCCGTGGAGAGCCCGTTGCGGAGAAATTCGCTCGGCGGGTTCGGAGGGCGGGCCGGGGAAACGGATCGGTAGAAATGCCGACACCGCGCCCCGGTCCGACCCCTACACCTATCTGGG
>NZ_JAEKMI010000135.1 GCF_020217485.1 Mycobacterium sp. WUMAC-067
ATGTCGCGCCGCGGGGATTCCGGCGCGGTTGGGTTTCGCCGACGTCCGCAACCATCTACAGACCGCGAGTCTCCGTGAACGGATGGGTGGTTCGGACGTTTTCGTCTACCACGGCTACAGTCAAATACTGCTGAATGGTCGGTGGGTCAAGGCCACACCGGCATTCAACCGCGAGTTATGCGCGCGCTTCCGCGTCGCTCCCATCGAATTCGACGGTCAGCGAGACGCCATGTTGCACGCCTACACAGGCGACGGCTCTCAACACCTGGAATACCTCCATGACCGTGGTGTTTTCGACGACCTTCCCCTCACGGAAATCATCGACGCGCTGCGCGACAATTACGGCGAACTCATCTACGAACCTCCTCCAGTGCCGGACTCATTCACCAACTAGCAGTTTGAAGGATTGTGCCTGTGCAAAGCACCATGCAGGATATCCCCTTGACCGTAGCCTCGATCGTCAGGCACGCGACATCCATCCACGCTGACAGCCAAGTCGTCACGCCGACCGGATCGGGCTACCGCACAACGACCTACGGTGCGCTCAAGCGACGAATCAGCCAGTTGGCCAACGCACTACGGAGTCTGGGCATAACTGACGATCAGCGCGTGGCCACCTTCCAATGGAGCAATCAGGAACACCTGGAAGCCTACTGTGCGGTGCCGTCGATGGGCGCGGTGCTTCACACCCTCAACCTTCGACTCACCGCAGAACAACTTGGCTACATTTCAGATCACGCCGACGACAAGGTCATCATCGCGGACGTCTCTGTGGCACCGCTTCTAGCGAAGGCACTGCCGACGATGTCGTCGGTGCACACCGTGATCGCAGCGGGCGACGGCGACCTGGAGCCGCTGCTGGCCAGCGGTAAAAACGTGCTGCGCTACGAGGACCTGCTTGCTGATCAAGACGGCGAATTCGACTGGCCAGAGCTCGATGAGAGGTCGGCCGCGGCGATGTGCTACACCAGCGGCACTACCGGAAACCCGAAAGGTGTTGTCTACAGTCATCGTTCCACCTATTTGCACTCGCTGACTGGCTGCACACCCAACGTGCTGTCCATCGGTGAAGAAGACCGCGTCTTGGCGATCGTCCCGATGTTTCACGCGAACGCATGGGGGCTGATCTATTCCGCGCTGATGTGTGGAGCCGACCTCGTGCTGCCCGACCGATACCTGCAGGCGGCACCGTTGGTTGCCATCATCGAGGACACGCAGCCGACCGTGGCCGGTGCGGTACCGACGATCTGGAATGACGTGCAGCATTTCCTGGAATCCGAACCGGAGCACGATATTTCGTCGCTACGCCTGGTCGCCTGCGGCGGGTCGGCCGTTCCAAGGTCACTGATGGAGCACTTCGAGAGTGAATTCGGTGTCCCGATCCTGCAGGCCTGGGGGATGACCGAAACCTCGCCGCTGGCAACCGTGGCGCGCGCGCCGAAGGGGACCAACGGCGAGCGCCAATGGGAGCTACGCGCTTGTCAGGGTCGTCCCGTCTGCGGTGTCGAGATTAGGCTGCGTGGCGACGATGGCCGTACCCTGCCCTGGGACGGACGGTCTATCGGCGAGATCCAGGCCCGCGGACCGTGGGTCACCGGCTCGTACTTCGGCGACAACGACTCCGACAAGCTCGACGAAGGATGGCTGCGCACCGGCGACGTGGGTCGCATCGATCAACACGGCTACCTTACGCTTACCGACCGGGTAAAAGACGTCATTAAGTCAGGTGGCGAATGGATTTCCTCGGTCGACTTGGAGAATGCGCTCGTTGCCCATCCAGCCGTGCATGAGGCGGTGGTGATCGGCGTGCCCGACGAGAAGTGGCAGGAAAGACCCTTGGCGTTGATCGTCACGAAGACCGAAACCAGCTTGGATATCAACGAATTGCGGGTCTTCCTGGACGGCGCGGTCGCCAAGTGGTGGATCCCGGAGCGCTGGGCGTTCATTGCTGAGGTTCCCCGAACCAGTGTGGGCAAATACGACAAAAAATTGCTGAGAGCACGCCACGGCGCCGGCGAATACCAGGTCGTGTACTGCGGCTAACCCGAAAAGCCGCCAACGTCGTCAGCAGCACCTAACCGAAAGGACACCATGACAGTCGCCTCACCTTGGCTCAG
>NZ_JAEKMI010000136.1 GCF_020217485.1 Mycobacterium sp. WUMAC-067
CGTACGAAACTACAGTTTCGTCGAAATCCAATCCTTGAGATCTGTCCAGAAGCGCTGACAAGCATCAGATTCCGCGTGACATACAGCGGAGTCGGTGTTGCTGTCCACACGAACAACTTGCAAGGAGTAACCTGTGAAGCTGGATAAGGATGCAGCCGCCATCCTGGCAGTTGTTGCCAGTCAAAACCTTCCTCCCCTATGTGCAGGAAGTGTCCTGGAGGCTCGTCTGAGAGTTCCAGACCCGATCTTCGCCCAGGGCGAGCGCCTGCCTTTGCATTCGGTAATCGATAGCACAATCCCAGGACCCGCAGGAGACCTTCCCGTCAGGATTTACACCCCGCAGGGAGTGGGCCCGTTCCCCGCCGTCGTCTACTTTCATGGTGGAGGATTCGTAATCGGATCTATCGAAACTGCCGACCAAGGCTGTCGGCTGATTGCCAACGAAGCTGGGGCGGTGGTCATATCCGTTGGATACCGCCTAGCTCCGGAGCATCCGTACCCGTCAGCGCCTGAAGACTGTTTCGCTGCAATTACCTGGGTAGCTAAACACGCTGCGGAGGTTAACGTCGACCCCAAGAGACTCGCTGTGGCGGGCGACAGTGCAGGTGCGAACCTGGCCACTGTAGTCACTCTGATGGCGAGAGACCGCGGCGGCCCCGAGATTGCGCACCAGGCACTGCTGTACCCCAACGTCGATCTAACGGATACCGAGTACCCCTCCAAGAGCGTGGACAATGCCGAAGGATACATGCTCGAGAAAACAGACATTGATTGGTTCTACTCGCACTATCTCCCCGATCCAGACAGGGCAAGTGAACCCTACGCGTCTCCACTTCTTGCAGAGAGCCACGCCGGCCTCCCCTCCGCCACGGTGATCACAGCTGGCTTCGACCCACTGCGCGACGAAGGTTTTGCCTACGTCGCTGCACTACAGCGATCCGGCACCCCTGCCGAACACCTGCCCTATCCGTCTCTGATTCATGGCTTCTATTCGTTTCCCGCGGCCATCGGCGCTGCGCGTGATGTTGCCGCAGAGATCGGACAGCGCCTGCGCACTGCACTTTCCGCGTAACCTGCACCCCTCGAATCGACCACTCACTGAGGACAACAACTATGCACAGCCCCAAGTACATCGACATGCTGATCGTCGGAGCCGGCTTCAGTGGCCTGTACCAACTCATCAAATCCCGAAGAATGGGTTTGACTGCCCGGGTGATTGAACGCGGTTGAGAAATAGTCAAATCCTGTGGATCGAGGGTCGTCAGGCGACCTCGGACACCGGCGAATCAGGTGACGGTTCGGGGGTGATATCGACGGGCCGTTCGAGGAGCTTGCCCTTGTGGAACAGAGCGCCGGCCCGTACGAGCGCGACCAGGTGTGGCGCGTTGATCGCCCGCCACCGGGACTGCGCGGCCTCGATCAGCTTGTAGGCCATCGCCATCCCCGCCGCCCTCGAACCCGGGCCCTTGGTCACTTTGGTCCTCAATCGCACTGTGGCGAAGGTGGATTCGATCGGGTTGGTGGTGCGTAGGTGCACCCAATGCTCGGCTGGATACCGGAAGTACTCGAGCAGCACGTCGGCATCGTCGGTGATCTTCTTCACCGCCTTCGGGTACTTCGCGCTGTAGTCGCGTTCGAACGCCGCGATCGCCAACTGGGCCTTGTCGATGTCCTCCGCGTTGTAGATCTCCTTCATCGCCGCCAACGCGCCCGGATGCGCCGACTTCGGGAGCGCAGCAAGAACATTGGCTTGCTTGTGGAACCAGCAGCGTTGCTCGCGGGTGTCGGGGAACACCTCCCGCAGCGCCTTCCAGAACCCGAGCGCACCGTCGCCGACCGCCAACGCCGGGGCGCGCATCCCGCGGCGGCGGCAGCCGCGCAGCAGATCGGCCCACGACTCGGTCGATTCGCGGTAGCCGTCGGTGAGTGCGACGAGTTCCTTGCGGCCGTCGGCGCGGACCCCGAGCATTACCAGCAGGCAGAGTTTTTCCTGCTCGAGGCGGACTTTCAGGTGGATT
>NZ_JAEKMI010000137.1 GCF_020217485.1 Mycobacterium sp. WUMAC-067
CTCGGGTCCCGATCCGTCGAAGGCTTTGAACATGTCGTGCAACAGATCTCGCAATCGGCTTTGGCTGATCGAATCGACCAGCCGCTGCGCCTCGTGCAACAAGCCCGCAACATCCCCGTTGAGCATGGTGTGGTCACGATTGATCCGTGAGCCATCGCGCAGCCACGCCGGCGAGGGCTGATCTGGTGGTACCAGGTCGACGTACTGTTCTCCGATCGCGGAGACACTTTTGACGGTGGCGGTGACGTTGGCTGGAATATGGGCGCCTGAGCCGATGCGCAGTTGCGCATTCACGCCGTTGCGATAGGCCAGTGACACGTCGGTCACGCGGCCGACCGTGGTACCGCGGTACGCCACGTTCGCGTTCTTGTACAACCCGCCGCTGGCCGCGAAATTGGCGGTCACCGTGTACGACCCGAAGCCAAGTGCGGCCGGAATCTGCACGTAGTTGACCGCGATGATGCTTACGGTGATCACGGTGATCACGGCGAAGGTCGAGAGCTGCCACTTCTGAAGCCGGGAAAGCATTAGTGCGGCTCCTTGGCCGCAGCAGGTGAATCGTGTGTCGGCAGGCTGAAGGGATCAGCTGCTTGACCTGACAGATTTGCCAGTGCCCCGAGCAGATAATCGGGCGGGTTGACCACCTCGGCGAGATGCTTCATGTTCGGGTCCAATGCCGACGTTGTGAAAAGGGTTTCCCCGAGGCGTCTGATGGTGAGGTCGAAGGTGGCGTCGATGTTCAGGAAGTCACCCCGGACGGCTTGCTTGATTCCCTTCTGCGGCAACGGGTATGTGACCAGGAGCGGCAGCGCATTAACGAGTTCGCGGGCCTTTTCTGAGAGCGCTTTCACGACCGGGTAGGCGGCTTTGACGTCCTCGGTGAAATCGCGTTTGGTTTTCGACAGGACGTTGGCGGCGATGACACCGAGTCGTCGTAGTGCATCGAATGTCGCGACAATCTGGCCACTGTCGGCGTTGAGGACGCGGAGCGCCTCGGGCACCGCCTGTAAGGCGAGATCCAACTTTCCCTTGCCGTCAGCAAGAACTGAGCTGACATGGTTCAATTTGTCGGCTGCTTCGATGATGTGATCGGTTTGGCGATCAAGCCCGGCAGCGAGCGTGGCAAGTTGGGGCAGGAAATCAGCGAACTGCTCGGTGCGTCCCGCCACCGTTTGGTAAAGCTCGTCGGTGATGTCTTGCAGCGCCCCCAAGTTGCCCTTATTGACCACGATGCTCAGTGAGGACAGCACCTCTTCGGTGGTGGGATATCTGTCGTTGCCATTCACCGGTATTACTTGACCGTTGGACAGTCGTCCGACCGCCGGTGCGGCGACGGGTCGCGACAGTTCGATGTGTTGCGAGCCGAGCAGCGAGGTTTGTGCAACCTTGACCACCGCGTTCGTCGGTAGATTCACCTGCGCATCCAACGACAACTGGACGGCAGCGCAGAAGGTTCCGTCGGGTCGTTGTTCAACGCCCATTCCCGAGATGCTGCCGACGGTGACGTCATCGACCATGACCGGGGAATTCTGCGCCAGAGTGGCGATATCGGAAAGTTCTACAGTGATTTTAAAAGAGCCGGGGCCATGCCCTGCGGTTCCAGGCATATCCAACGAATTCAGACCGCCGAACTGGCACCCGCTGAGCAACAAGCCCACCGCCGCGCACGACAGGCCACACCGTATCGCCTGCCGGCCACGCACGCGCCTTGGAGTCACTTGCATCACCGACCTCCGTCATCGATCGGGATCGGCAGGTCGGTCACTGGTCGTGGGGCACCAGGCCGCTCGCCGGCCGTTGGCGGCTGCGCCGGCGCGCCCAGAGCAGGACCCGCGTTGGGAAGCGTTCCACCGGCCGGCGGGCCGGGTTGCGCCAGGGCCGGGCCGGCATTGGCCGGTGGTCCAGATGCCGGCGGTACCAACAGGTCTTTGAGGTCGGTGTCGGGCGAAAATGATGGTGGGA
>NZ_JAEKMI010000138.1 GCF_020217485.1 Mycobacterium sp. WUMAC-067
GTGTTTGGTTTCAAGAGATCTTTGACGGTCTGTTCTCAAGAGACGCTTGACGTTTCGGCCTTATTCGTGATCTTGTTCGGTCCGGCTTTGTTGGTGTCGGGGTGGGCGGGGTTGTGGATCAGCAGGGGTTGGTGGAGTACCGGTATCGGGCGGTGTGCGAGGTGCTGGGTGGCTCGCCGATCGGTGAGGTCGCGTTGCGCTACGGCACGACGCGCCAGTCGCTGGACTCGTGGCGGGCGCGGTTTAAACAGGAGGGCATGGATGGGCTGGCTGATCGGTCTCGTCGGCCGCATTCCAGCCCGAGCATGTTGTGCGCTGATGTCGAGGCCCTGATCTGTCAGATGCGTCGGCAGCATCCGCGCTGGGGGGCTCGCCGGATCAGCCATGAACTGGGACGTCAGGGTCTGGAGCGAGTGCCGTCGCGGGCAACGGTGCATCGGGTGTTGGTGCGCAATGGCCTGGTCGATCCCCAAGCCCAGCAGCACAAACGCAAATACAAGAGCTGGCAACGCGAAGCGCCGATGCATCTGTGGCAGCTCGACATCGTCGGCGGGGTGCCGTTGGCCGATGGGCGCGAGTGCAAACTATTGACCGGCGTCGATGACCATTCCCGGTTCGTCGTGGTGGCCACTGTGTTGGCCACTCCGTCCGCGCGGGAGGTGGCTGAGGCTTTCACCGCGGCGATGCGCCGCTACGGGGTGCCCGCCGAAGTGTTGACCGATAACGGTGGTCAGTTCACTGGGCGGTTCATCAAGCCGCTGCCGGTTGAGGTGATCTTTGAGAAGATCTGCCGCGACAACGGCATCAAACAGCGGCTGACCAAGCCCCGCTCACCGACCACGACCGGCAAGATCGAACGATTCCACAAGACGCTGCGCACCGAGTTCCTCGATCACGTGGCGCCGTTCGAATCGATCGTTGCCGCCCAGCAAGCGATCGACGGTTGGATCGCCGCCTATAACCATCAGCGCCCGCATCAAGCGCTGGATATGGCGGTGCCGGCCAGCTTGTTTCGACCCAACGGCCCGACTCGCCTCGACGCCGAGCAGTCCACTGCTCCCGGGGTTGCGGCCCCGGCGGCGCTGGTGATCGATGTGATCGAGCCACCCCCGCTGCCGCCCGCTGCGGGCACTGCCCTCGAGTTCGACGTGCGGGTCCCGCCCAGCGGAGAGGTCACGATCCGCTCCGGGCGCCAGTCGGTCGCCGTGCATAAGAGCCTGGCCGGACGAACCCTGCACGTGTGGGCCGATCTGCGCAGCATTCACGTCAGCCTCGACGGCGAGGTCCTGCGCACGGTGCGCTCTCGACTCATTCCCGATGATCTGCGATACATGGCGATGCGCGGGGCCCGGCCGGCCGGCCCCGAACCCGAGCGCCCCGCGTTACGCCGCGCCAACGGCACCGCGGTGATCCGGCCCGGTGATGCGGTGGAGATCGAACGCACCGTCACCAAAGACGGCACCGTCTCGATCGCCGGCACCACCCACCTAATCGGGTTCGCCTGGGCCGGACGGCGCGTCACGCTGCGCCTCGACGGACACTTGATGCACGCCGTGATCGACAACGCCCTCGTCGGCACCTGGCCCTGCCCCATAGACACCGGGCAGCTGGGCCGTCTGAGCGGCGCACGTCCACCGGCCACGCCGCTGCCACCCCCACCGATGCCCGCGGGATCGCTGCGTGCTCAACGCAAGGTCCACGACAGCGGCCGGATCATGGTCGCTGGCCAAAACATCAAGCTCGGTCCCCGTCACCGCGGCAAGATCGTCACCGTCGTCATCGAGGACACCCACTTGCGCATACTGCACGGCGAGGAAGAGATCGCCGTCCGTCCCCGACGAAACCTCAAACCCATCACCCGGTTTCACGTCAGCGGCGCAGGAGCCATCCCCCAAAATCGTCAAGCATCTCCTGACGGCAAAACGTCAAAAATGTCCTGAGCCCATACATTGA
>NZ_JAEKMI010000139.1 GCF_020217485.1 Mycobacterium sp. WUMAC-067
CTACCAGTCGGGTGGCCGGAGGGGGTTGCACCCTCCGGCTCCCACGGAACCGTACGTGAACCTCTCGATTCATACGGCTCTTGTCACCTTGGTCACCAGACGGCGGGGACGGCGGTGGTCCAGGCCCAGTGCGCGAAGAACCGCGGGTATTGCTTTATCACCCGCGACCACGCTTGGTTGAATGCCCAGCGGCCCCGAAACCGGCGATATTTGTTGCGGACCCACCGCATCAGGTAGGCGTTGATGCGAGTCAGGAGGGGATACAGCGCCGACCGATAGAAGGCGCCGTAATAGTTCATCCAGCCGCGCACGATCGGGTTGATCTTGTCGGCCAGACCGGCGAAGGTATGACCGGTGCGATGGTGCAGCCGCCAGGACCGCACTTGCCGCCCGATCTTTTTCCAGGCGTCCTTGCTGATCGCGGGCAAAAACGAGACGAACATGCTCCCGTTTTTGTCCCGGACCCCGCGCGGGCGGAACGTGAAACCGAGGAACGTAAACGACGTATGCGCATAGTCACCGCGCCGTTTGCCGTCTTTGCAGTACACGATCCGGGTCTTGTCGGGATGCAGCCGCAGCCCGACCTCACCCATCCTGTCTTGCACCGCAGTCAATACCCGGTGGGCTTGGCGCTCGCTGACGCAGTGCACGACCGCGTCATCGACATAGCGCTCGAACCGCACGGTCGGAAACTCCCGAGCCAGCCACGCATCGAACGCATAATGCAAGAACAGGTTTGCCAACACGGGCGAGACCGGCGACCCTTGCGGGGTGCCCCGGTCACGCTGTTGCAAGGTGCCGTCAGGCAGTTGCACCGGAGCTTGCAGCCACCGGCGCACATACAACATCACCCACGGCAAATCGGTGTTAGCCCCCACCGCCTTGAGCATCAGATCCCAGGACACGCTGTCGAAGAACTTCTGGATGTCCAAGTCGATCACCCAGTTGGTTTTCCAGCAGCGCTGCCGACACGCACCCACCGCGTCGATCGCCGAGCGGCCAGGGCGATAGCCGTAGGAGTCGTCGTGAAACAGCGTCTCCGCCTTCACTTTCAACTCCTCGGCCACCACCGTTTGGGCCACCCGGTCAGCCACTGTGGGTATGCCCAGCATCCTGGTCCCGCCGCCATGCGGCTTGGGTATTTCCACCGCACGCACCGGAGGCGGAAAGTAACTCCCCGACGACATCCGATTCCACACCCGATACAGATTGTTTTGCAGGTCAGACTCGAATGCCTCGATCGATACTTCGTCCACGCCCGGCGCGCCCTTGTTCGCCTTGACCTTCTCCCAAGCCTCCTGAACCGCCCACTTCGAAATCTCGAACGGCTTGCCTGGTGACTTCAACTTGTTCACCCGACTCCTCCCGAACCCCAACGGGTCTCGGTTGATCCAACGAACACGTCACAGATGACCTGGCCCCTTCGCTTCACTCCCATTACAGAAGCTTCACCACTACTACGAGCCAGTCCGCCAGCCGGACCCGCGACGGTACTCACACCCATGCTGCGCATGGGCTACTCCCTATCTCCCACGTCAAACACGAACGGGACGTATCGGTTCCGGCCTTCTCCTGTTCCATGCAAAAGCCGCAGACCGGGCTCGCGTCGCCTTCATGCCGGACACCGCCTGGCCAATCAATGGGCACCCGCCAAGCTCGTCCCGGGATCGGATAAACACCCCGGTTTTGATGTCACCTGTTTTTCTTACGACACGTCAGCAGCGATTCGCTTGCGCTCGCCTTCCCGGTCCCCACCTGACGCGTCACACGCGCCTTTTCCACATCGTTCACCACGATCGCGTCACCGCT
>NZ_JAEKMI010000014.1 GCF_020217485.1 Mycobacterium sp. WUMAC-067
CACACGAGATCCGAAAGGGTTAGGCCAAGCAACTTTTTCAATTCAGACCTCGAACCGTGGTGCCCACTGTTACGCTCCGGCACGCACATAGGAGGTTTGACCTAGTAATGACGACCCGTCTCATTGTCGCGGCAATGGCCACAGTTGCCGCTTTCCTTGGCGTGGGTTTATCCATCGCGCCCCCCGCACAGGCAGATCCGCCCTATAGAAACTGCACCGCGGCGCGCCAAGATGGCCGGTACAACATTCCAAGGGGCGATCCGGCCTACCAACAAAAGCTGGACCGGGACAACGACGGTATCGCCTGCGAGTCCTAGCTCCGCATTCAATTGGAGGCGGTGCTGCTGTTACGGCCTATGTCGCCCTGATGGTCGGAACGGATTTGTTGTTCAACTCCAGCAGCTTGAACACCAGCAACGACCTGCCGCTATGGCTCGTCATCGGATTCACGATCATGGCCGTGCTCGTAGTCCTGATTGTGGCCTGGTATCTCGTGCAGAGATCTCGCGGGAAGGTACCTACCAAACGTGAGCGCGTGTACATGGGTTTCCTTATTGCACTTCTCATTCGGGCGTCATCGAGGACGGGCTGAAGGCTCTGACGAAACTGATCTTCCATAGCACGTCGATCTGGATTCTGATCCCTTTCTATATACTCTCGTACGCGATATTGCTCGCCGTGATGGTTGTCGTCATGAATCGAGTTACGACCAAACCCGCTGATACACAAGGCTGAAAGCCGATAAGCCTTGCACCCGGAGGGGGTCGTGGCGCCTCACCCCGGATGGTAGGCAGACTGTTCTGACTTCCTTCTCCCTATCCCCACGTCGCCCGTGGCGAGGTCACCTTGGACTTGTCGGCGGAGGACAAGTGCACGGCGTGGACACCCGGCTTCGTCGACAGCTGATCCAAAAGGCTTTCCAGATGCGCCTTGTCGGTGTGCCAGTGCTGGACGGACTCCGGCGCCTCCTGCAGTTCCGCCAGGACGGTCTTCAGTTTGTCCGGGGTCTTGTCGTCGCTGTCCGACGGGCGGCGGCCCAACCCCCGGGCGGCGCTTGCGGTGACCGCTCGGGGCACCGCACCACCCAGCGCTCCTCCGGCCAAGCCCGCCACGGCCATCGGCCCGAGCGCCCCCGCGCCGGCCGCGACCGTCGGCGCGGCACCCGAGCTGGTGTACTCCAACACGGTGGCGGCCAGCTTGACCGCGGGGCTGGCCACCGCCCAGCTCGGCGGCACCGACAACGCCCCCGCCAGACCCGCATTGCCGAGGCCCGCGGTCACCGCGGACACGCCGGCGGCTCCCACGGCCGGGGCGCTCGAACCCAGCGCCGCGAACAGCGGCCCTTCGAGTTCGACCGCGGTGTCGCTCCAGGTCCGTGCCGTTGCCACCAGGCCCAAGCTGAGGCTCAGCAACGTGTCGTTGACCGGGCGGATGCCTTTGGTGACGAACTCGATGTTCGCGGCGATCTTCGCCAACGGCGTGGAATTCAGGTTGTTCAACCACGTCGCCAATGACGACGGATCGGCCGCCGACAATGCGGAGGGCGACGCGAAGCTTTGCAGGGTTCGCGGCGTCGACGACATCAGCTGCGACAACGCCGACTGCGCGTTGGCGGGCGCCGCGCCGACGGCTTGGGCGACCGCGGCTGATTGGCCAGGGGCCCCGCCCGGGTTGGTGGTTTGCGGGGGCGTGGTGAAGGGCTCCATCTGAGCGGCGATCGCCGACGATCCGGCGTAGCCGTACATCGCGGCGGCGTCTTGCGCCCACATCTGCCCGTATGCCGCTTCGGTGGCCGCGATCGCGGCGGTGTTCTGCCCAAGAACGTTGGTCGCCACCAGTGAGGCCAGGCGGCCGCGGTTTTCCGCGATCGCCACCGGGGGCACCGTCGCCGTGAACGCGCCCTCGTACGCCGCGGCCGCCGCCCTGGCTCGCGAGGCGGCCTGTTCGGCTTGAGCGGCGGTCGCGCTCATCCACGCCGCATACGGCGCGGCCGCACCCGCCATGGTCAGCGAGGACGGCCCCTGCCAACCGCTGATCAAGTTCGAGATCACCGACTCATACGACGTCGCCGCGGACTGCAGCTGGGCGGCCAGCCCATCCCATGCCGACGCCGCGGCCAGCAGTGAGCCTGCACCGTCACCGGCGTACATCCGACCTGAGTTGATCTCCGGCGGCAATGCTCCGAAATCCATTGTTACTCCCCATTGTTCGCGATGAGTGGTCTGTGCTATTCCCGCGGGTCGTCCGCGTTGATGACGATGATCGTGGCCGTGGTCGCGGCGCGCCCGAAAGCGCCGCCACCGACGCCCATTGCCCGAGCCGAGCCACCGCCGGTGGCGGCCATCGCGCGCCCGGCCAGACCCGACGCGGCCATGCTGAAGAACAGTGATCCCTCTCCATCGGCCGCGAGAGCCGCCGGAGCGCCGGCAAGAGCGGTTTGGGGAAACACCGTGGCGACCGGTCGGATCTCCGGGGCGGCGGCCGCCCATCCCGGCGGCACCGACAAACGCCCGACGACGCCGGCGCGGCCGATGCCCGTCGGCATTCCGGCCCGGCCGGGCGTCGGTGCGCTCACCACTCGCGTCCCCGAATCAGCCCCGCCGCCCAGCAGCCGCAGCGTCGAGCGGTCCCGGTCCAGCCGTTGGCGGGCACTGTTCACATTCGCCACGTTCTGAGGCACCAGGTAGTTTTCGACGCCCAGCAGATACGGGCTGCCACCGATGCCGAAGAGCGACACCGGACCCAACGGGCCCGTGAGCGCCGAGTCGAACGCCGACAGCAGCGACGGCGGATCGGCGGCGGCGGCGGGCGCGGTCAGGGCCTGCAGCGATTGCGGCACGGCGGACATCAGTTGCGGCAGCGCCGATTCCGTGTTCGTCGCGACCGAGCCGCCGGTGGCCTGCGCGACGGCGGCGGCCTGTCCCGCGGTCCCGCCCGGGTTGGTACTTCGCGGCGGCGGGGCAAACGGCGTCACCTGTGCGGCTGACGCCGAGGAACCGGCGTAGCCGTACATCGCCGCGGCATCCTGGGCCCACATCTCGGCGTACTGGGCCTCGGTGGCCATGATCGCCGGGGTGTTCTGGCCGAGAAAATTGGTGGCGATCAGCCCCATCAACTGCGCACGATTGGCCGCGACGACCGGTGGCGGCACCGTCGCGAGGAAGGCCGCCTCATAAGCGACCACCGCCGCCCTCGCCTGATTGGCGGTTTGCTCGGCTTGGGCAGCGGTCGCACTCATCCATGCCGCATACGGCGCCGCGGCGGCCGCCATCATGCTCGACGACGGACCCCGCCACCCGGCGGTCAGGTTCGAGATCACCGACTCGTAAGACGCTGCCGCGGAGTGTAACTGGGCTGCCAGCCCATCCCACGCCGTCGCGGCAGCCAGCATCGGCCCCGACCCGGGGCCAGAGTACATTCGCCCGGAGTTGACCTCCGGCGGAAGCACTGCGAAATCCATTGCTATACCTCATAACTCAGTGCGCGACGCTCGACGGCGGCGTGAGTCGGCCGCCGGATCGCCTGATTGATAAACGGAATTTTGAAATCGCGCCCTGGCGCTATGCCACCGGCCGGACCGTGAGTGCCGTCAACCGCTGCAGCCGCGGCGAAGTGCCGTTACCGTTGTAGCGCAGGGCCATTCAACGACGGGCACATCCATTCCACAGCAGTGCCGACATGGCGCTGCTAGGAGGCGAGGGGCGAACTTCCTCGTGAGCTAGGCAGTTCTTCGACCGTTGTGGTGTGCCCACCTCATCGGCGCGGTGAAACAGCGCCGATCGTCGTCGACATGAAGGTCAACGTCGAGGGCTAGGAACCCCGGTTGCGCCACGGGCGGTGCCGTCGACGCTGCAGATAGGACTCGACGCGGCGGTTGTGCCGGTCGGCGATGACTTCAATTGCGCGCCAGCTATCTTGGCGTGTTTGCTCAACGGTGACCGATGCGAGACATAGCCGCGCTCGGGTGCGGGCGGGCATGGGGATCAGGCCACGCGGGACAATCGGTCGAGCGCTCACCGCAGTCGATGACGGCGAACCCCCATCGACAGATCTCATCGCGGTGCTCCTGCTTGCATACAAAAAATGACAGACCACGATCGTACTTATCCCGGTCAGACCGTGTCCAGTTCGCGTTCACGGTATACCAGCAGGTCGGCACGGCCCGCGGCTGCGCAAACCCGCTCACGATCCCACACCAGAGCGGCACCCCGAAATACCCAGAGCGAATGCGATCAAGTCCCACAATGCGCGGGAATGCGGACTACCATCGATACCGTGCGTGTAAGGGAAGAAACGTAGCGACCGTCGCTTCGTTGGGGCATAGCACTTGCCGGGCCTGCGATGCGGAAGCTAGTCGCGACACTGATGGCCGTTGGGGCCTTGATGCTCAGCGGCGAGGCTACCGCTCGCGCCACGGACCAGCCGCCACCGCCGCCTTCTCCGGCGCCCGATTTTTACGCACCGAAGTGTTTGTCTTTCGACCCCAATCCACCGGCGCACTGGAACTACCTGCCGTGCGGATGGACAACGGATGGCAAACGGTGGATCCCGCCGCCTCCGTAGCCGATACCGCGTGAGCTCGCCCCGCGAAATCCCCTCAGCCGCCAATCAACTGGCTTTGAGGTGTCCGCCTCCCCGGCAGCTAACGCCGCAGACGCCCGCATCCCCCCGGGCGTCTGCGAGCGAAAGCGCCTGGTCAATGGGGAGCCCGCTGCAATCCAAACCGTTGACCACCAGGCCCAGACTGATGGCGCCGTCCGCGCGGGCACTCTCGATGCACACCTCGATGTCTCGGAGCCCCGGTCTGCCGACGGTCCAGTAGTCCGGGCGATGCCCGTCAAAGACCGTGTGGGCGTCCACGCCATCGACGTTCTCCCCCTGGGGGAGTTCGCCTGCCGAAGAGGCGGGCACATCATCGGGTAGCGCGGCCGCGGCGAGAGGAGTGAGCGGATCAGCAAGACCGCAACAGTTGTCGTGATACTCCAAGGCGATCATCGTCGCCCTCCTCTCACTAGAACCATCGTATCTTCGACGGCGACGTTTTTACGGCAACACGGTGTGCATCAACATCACGTCGTATGCCGACCACAGCGACAGGTTGAAGTACAGGTCCCGTCCCGACGACCAGGGATGGATCATCGGCGCATAAATGCCGCCCGGCATTTGGAACGACGACACCAGTGGTTGCGGGGGACTCCATGGCCCCTGCGGCGCCGGCGCGGTCCTTGCGATGACGTCGTTGCTGCCGCCGTCGGTGTAGAGCACCAGGTACTGCTTGAGGTAATTGTTGTACTGGGCTGACATTTCGCCCACCGGCGCCGGGAAGATCGGCGTCGCCGCACCCGGGTTGTTGGCGACCCAGTGACCGCCGTTGTCGCCGTTCCAGTACTGGTACTTGGTCAGGTCGGGCAATTGGTTCGGTGGAACGCGCGACAGGAAGGCCGCACCGCCGCGCCCCGATGGTGTCCCGAACTGGTAGAGGTAACCGTCGTTGCCCTTGAGGAACGCGCCCATCTGGAAGTTCTCATTTCCGGGCGTAAACCCGGCTCCCGGAATGGCATCCGCGGACGCCGTGCGGATCGTGGTGGGGAAAATCCCCCAGTTCTGGCCGTTGTCGTTGGACCGCGCGATCGCCGAATAGTTGGTTGTCCATTCGCCGTCACGGCCCCACTGGCGGATGGACATGTAGCTCATGTATTGGGTTCTGCCCATCGACATCGCCCCGGTCGGAATGATTCCCGTCTCGTGCGCGGCCTTGTGGATGGTGTTGACGACCTGCTTGGAAAGTCCGGGCGCCCACACCGGTGAGCCGGAGTACTTGTCGTTGGGCACGCCGTCGGCGATGTGGATTCCCCTGGACAGGTCGCGATCGTTGCTGCGGAACAGGGTGTTGTAGCGCCACTGCTGGCCGTGCACCTTGCAGTAGCCGAAGGTGTCACCGAAGGCCATCAACACCTGGCGGTTGACGGGATCGCCGTTGTCCCAGGCAATCCCGAGGTCGGTACCGGAGATGCCGAAACGTTGCAGAGTCTTGTTGGGGCCGTCCGGTCCGGTCACCCAATCGACGAGGGATGTCGGGGCGCCCGAGATCGACGGAGGCGGCGGTCCCGGCTCGGGTTGCGGTTGCGGCACCGGCGCGGCGTTGGGCCGCAGCGGGTTGGCATTCGGCGGTTGCGGGACCGCGGGCGCGGGCGGGTTGGGTCCAGGCGGCAACACCTCGGCCTGCTGTTGCAACGGCGCCGACGGGCCAGGTCCGAGCGTCGGCCCCTCGGCACGCGGATGCACGGGTGCGGAGTAGCGCTGCCCCGGTGTCGCGGGCTTGAGCAACGAGGAGATCAGCGGACCCAGCCTCGGCAGCGGCGCCTGGTCATTCGTGTGAGTGGGCCTGCGCCCGGTCGGCGGCTGTACCACCGGCTGAGGCGCGGGCATGGCCGGCTGCGCGGCGGGAGGATCGACGTTCGCCTCGGGAGCGCCGCACGGTGTCGCGTGGGCGGTAGGCGCGGGCCCGACCACGAGGACGAATCCGACAGCGGCCGCCGACGCCATCGATAGCGACACACTTCGAAGAATCGCCGACATGTAACACCTTTCGAGGGGTAGGACACCGCGCTGACGTCCGTAGTTGGCTTCTGTGACGATAGTTATCTGCGGGGCATATGTGACCAACGATGAGCCGATAGGTATGCATCCGTGACCGTGTCGCAACGCGCCGATCCGCGGCCGACCTCCCCCCTTGCGCCATTAGCTGACGGCTGATGCAAGCAGCTGAACGGAGTTTTTAGCTTTGCCGACGCCGCGCTTGCCCGGGTCGGAATCCGACCGAGGGGATGTCACGATGGACCGCAGACAACGCCACCCCGGGGACGGGCGCCCGTCCCGCGGGGTTCCGCCCGGTGCGGGAGATCCGGCCGCGCCCTCACACGCGCCTGTCGGCCTTGGTGAGGTTGTCGCCGCCCGCGGGTGAAGGCCTGGCTACTTTGCTGGACGGCCGCTAAACGAACCAACCACGAGTGCGTATATCGGCCTGTTCCCAGACTGGCGCGACGCCACGATGCGGCTCGACCCGTTGGTGGTGCGACCCACTGAATCCCGGCACAACCCCGCCGCATCGCCGCAGCTCAGACTTCCACCCGACCGCGTCCCAGTACGCCCCGCGCGCACTCAAAAAAGATGAATCGTCGTTAACCGGGCCCGGCGCCGTGGGCGCCCGGGCGTCAAACAGATTGAGGCCGCATGTTTGTCGGCGCCCCTGGGGGGCAATGATCCAACAGTAGGCGAGTGCGTCGGCCGGCCTTCGCGCCCGCCTAGGTCCCGTCGGTTCAGCCCGAGAGCCGACGGGGCCGCCCTTTTTTGGCCGTCCCCGCGACGGGCACGTCACGCCGATTGGCCTCAACAACCCATCCGCGCGGGGGTACCGTCGGCGTATGGATGGCTCGCCCGGTGGGTGGATTCTCGGCGGCTACCAAAGCGATTTTGCTCGCCACCTCATCAAGGAAGGCTGCGACGTCGCCGCGCTGAAGCTGGCCTCGGCCAAGGTGGACGCGGCCGGCATCGGGGTGGTGCACGTTGGCAACGCCTTCGCCGAGATGTCCGCCCGGCAGGGCCACCTCGGAGCCATGCCGGCCACGGTCTGCGACGGCCTTCGGGACACCCCGGCCTCGCGCCACGAAGCCGCCCGCGCGTCCGGCAGTGTGGCGGTGCTGGCGGCGATGGCCGATCCGCGCTCGGGCGCCTACGACAGCGCGCTGGAGGTGGGGATCGGGTTGGAGAAAACGGTCCCGGGCGACACCGCCGCGCAGCATCTGGGGGCCGCGGCCTGGACCGGTCACGAGGGGGCCGACGCGCGCTATCTGTGGCCGTCCATGTTCGCCCGGGTGGCCGACGCGTACGACCGCCGTCACGGATTGGGCGACGCGCACACCTTCGGCACCCTGAATTTCGGCGGCAACACCGCCGCCACCGTGAGTTTCGCTGTCGGCAAAGGCATCTGATGATGGACGTTGAGATCGTCGGCAAGTTCCTGTCCACCCTTCCCGAGGACGACGACCACCCCTACCGGACGGGCCCCTGGCGTCCCCAGACCACCGAGTGGGACGCCGACGATCTGGTCGCCGTCGAGGGTGAAATCCCGCGCGACCTGGACGGCGTCTACCTACGCAACACAGAGAACCCGCTGCACCCCGCCTTCAAGACCTATCACCCGTTCGACGGCGACGGCATGCTGCACGTGGTCGGCTTTCGCGACGGAAAGGCGTTCTACCGCAACCGCTTTATCCGCACCGACGGGTTCCTGGCCGAGAACGAAGCGGGCGGGCCGCTGTGGCCGGGTCTGGCCGAGCCGGTGCAACTAGCCCGGCGCCGGAACGGGTGGGGCGCGCGAACGAGGATGAAGGACGCCTCGAGCACCGACGTCATCGTGCACCGCGGCATCGCGCTGACCAGTTTCTACCAGTGCGGCGACCTGTACCGCATCGACCCGTATTCGGCCGACACGCTCGGCAAGGAGTCCTGGAACGGGCGCTTCCCGACCGAGTGGGGCGTGTCCGCACATCCCAAGGTAGACAACACGACCGGCGAACTGCTGTTCTTCAACTACAGCAAACAAGACCCGTATATGCATTACGGTGTCGTCGACGAGCACAACGAACTGACCCACTACGTCGACATCCCGCTGCCCGGGCCGCGTCTCCCCCACGACATGGCGTTCACCGAAAACTACGCCATTCTCAACGATTTCCCGTTGTTCTGGGATCCGCAGCTGCTCGAGCACGACGTGCACCTGCCGCGCTTCTACCCCGAGATCCCGTCGCGGTTCGCGGTGATCCCGCGCCGCGGTGCGACCGAGGACATTCGCTGGTTCGAGGCCGACCCCACGTTCGTGCTGCATTTCACCAACGCCTACGAGGATGGCGACGAGATCGTGCTCGACGGCTTGTTCGAAGGAGACCCGTCCCCGCTCGACACCGGTGGGACCAAGTGGGACAAGCTGTTTCGTTTCCTGGCCCTGGATCGGTTGCAGTCCCGCCTGCACCGGTGGCGCTTCAACCTGGTCACCGGTGCGGTGCGCGAAGAGCAGCTCTCCGAATGCATCACCGAGTTCGGCACCATCAACCCCGACCACGCCGCCGCCCACTACCGCTACACCTACGCCGCCACCGGGAGACCGGGCTGGTTCCTGTTCGACGGCCTGGTCAAACACGACCTGCTCACCGGCACCGAGGAGGGGTTCTCGTTCGGGGACGGCGTCTACGGCAGCGAGACCGCGATGGCGCCGCGATTGGGCGCCACCGGCGAAGACGACGGCTACCTGGTCACCCTCACCACCGACATGAACACCGACGCCTCATATTGCCTGGTGTTCGACGCCGCCCGCCTCGGCGACGGGCCGGTGTGCAAACTCCCACTGCCGGAACGGGTTTTCAGCGGCACACACTCGACATGGGCGCCCGGCTCCGAATTGCGGTGCTGGGGTAGCGCCGAGTCCGCCGCGGACGCGATCGGATTGCGATGAGCGCCGACCAGCACAAGCAGCACCGCGCAACGCACTGGCCACCGCAGTTGGCGCCGATCGGTGCCATCCGCTTCGCGCGCCGTTCGTCGCACTTCGCGGAAACGGTGCGGTTCTACCGCGACCTGGTGGGGCTGCCCCTCTACGAAACGTTCGAAGCAAGCTACGGCAGCAACGGCGCGATTTTTGGGCTACCCAGCTGGAACCTCACCATGGAGATCGTGGAGGCCGTCGACGCCGTCGCGGTCGACCACCATGAACAGCTCTGCCTGTATTTCCCCGACCCCCAGGCACAGCAAGCCGCCCTCGCGCGCCTGCACGACGCGGGCGTCGAGCCCGTCGAGCAGCACCCTTACTGGGCGGCCACCGGCGCGATCACCTATCGGGACCCGGACGGGCGCGAAATCGTCTTCGCGCCCTTCGTATTCGGCGTCAATGAACCGGACACCAGCGCCGCCTCGGGAAAGCACGAGTTCCCCTCGGCCTGAGGGCTCAGCGCCGCGACCGACCGGAAGCCAGCGCCGCGATCACAGCCACGACCGAGCACGCCACGGCGCACACCGCGCCGCCCGCACCGACGTAGAGGCCGTATTCGGCCGACACCGGCGGGTTGACGTTGAGCTTGTAATACCAGACCGTCAGCGCCACGATGAGCAGCGAAATCAACAGCGCGGCAACCGAAGCGAGCTTCACCGACAGGCCGCGGCCCATCATCGCGCCGGCCACCAGCAGTGTCGAGGCCAGCAGCACGATGAGCTGGCCGGCGCCGAACCCCGGCGGCAGCTCCAAGTTGCCGTGGGCGCCTCCGATGGCGTTGGCCCAGCCCCCGCCGTTGACCGCCGTCCTCAGCCACGGCAGCCACGCGCTGGCCGAAACCACCACGGCGAAAAACGCCACCAGCCAACCGGGGCGCAGTCGGCGGGTCATGGTAGCGAGGTTAACCGACTCCGACGCCGTGCCGCGGCACCGAGCGCCGCGCTAGCGTGGCGCCGGCGATCCGAGGCGTCAGCTCGGCAACGAGGACAGATTGAAGAGGGCGCCGGTCGGATCGCTCGCGGCGGCCAGCCGTCCATACGGGGTGTCCTCGGCGCCGCGCAGCACCGCGCCGCCGTGGTCGACGATCAGTCGCAGGGTGTTGTCGACGTCTTCGGCGCCGAAGAAGATCACCCAGTTCGACGGGGTCCCCTCCGGCAACAATGAGGCGCCGTCCATCACGCCGAGCAATTGCTCGTCGCCGAACCACGCTGTGGTGTAGCGGAATTCGTCGGTGTCGGACGCGGACTCGGTACGCCAGCCCAGGACGTCGCGGTAGAAGTCGAGGGCCGCGCCATAGTCGCGCGTGGTCAGCTGGTGCCAGACCGGGGCCCCTGCCGCGCCGGTGATCTCGAAGCCGAGATGCTCCAGCGGCTGCCACAAGCCGAACATCGCGCCGGTTGGGTCGGTCACCAGGCCCATCCGGCCCTTGGCGGGCACCTCGATCGCCATGCACACCGAACCACCCGCCCCGCTCGCCGCGGTCAGTGTCGTGTCGATGTCGGCGGTGTGGAAGTAGGTGACCCAGCGGTCCGGGGTCTCGGCTTCGGGCCCGTTCGCCATGATCCCGGCGACCACGTGGCCGTCCGTGGCGGCGTTGACGTATCCGTGGTATTCGGGACCGGCGGACTCGAACGCCCAGCCGAAAACCGTGCCGTAGAACTCTTGGGCGCGGGCGACGTCGGACGTGGTCAGATCGATCCAGCATGGGGCGCCCAGCGGCGCGCTGTCACGAATGGGCACAGTGACCTCCTGGTGGTGTTTCCCCTGGACAACGGGGTTCACAACTATCGACCGCTGCGGTGCCCAAAACTCATCGGCAGGCCCCGGCGATCAGCGATGCCCGTTGGTGCTCGGGTCGGGTCGGGTGAACACCGCGACGAAGTTCTCCAGCGACTGGTTGATATCGCCGCGCAGTGCGGCGGCGACGATCATGCCGATGGGGCCGAACAGCGCCGGGCCGCCGAGGTGCACGTCGAAGCTGACGACGGAGCCGTCCCCTTTGGGCTGGATCTTGGCCATCAGTTTGACCTTGACGCCGCCGACACCGTCGCCGTTGAGCGTCATGCCCTCGGGCGGCTTGTAGCGCACCACCGTCCATTTGATCCGGTTGGGCATGCCCTTGACCTCGACGATCGACTCGACGACCGAGCCCTTTTCGATCTCGTCGGGCAAGGCGCTGCGCCACACCCGGTGGATGGTCAGCCAGTCCTTGTACCGGGACAGGTCAGAAGCGTGCTGCCAGGCCACCTCGGGTGGCAGCGGGACATCGATGGATCCGGAAAGCTTGGCCATGGCTCAGTTCTGCTGGTCGCCCGTGTCCGCAGGGCCGGTCGCCTTCTTGGCCTGTTCCTGCACCTGGTGGATGGTGTCGGTGTACTTGCCCTGCGTCTTCTCGTCGACGAACTCGCCGGCCTTGTCGATGGCCATCTCGACCTTGTCGGCGTTCTGCGACAACAGATCCTTGGCCTTGTCCAGGAATCCCATGCGCCCTCCCTTTTCCCGGCATCGTACTTGCCCGGCGAAACCGGCCGGAGTCGAGTTCGGTGTGCTCAGCGCCACAACCGCGGCTGCACGCCCAGCATTCTGGCGCGGATCCACCACATGGCCTCGACCGCGGCGGCACCCAACAGACCGATCCCCACAGCGGTCGCGGTCACCGTCACATTGGACGGATCCAGCAGGAACTGTTTGCGGGCCAGTGGCAGGCTGAAGATCACCACATAGGCCAGGCCCGAGGCGATTACGAGCGCCACCCGCCACCACTGGTAGGGACGTGCGACCACCGCCAGCACCCACAGCGCCGTCATGAGCAAGGTGATCAGGGCCGCGGTCGACGCCTGATCCTGTTGCTGAAAGCTGGCGTGACGACCGTGGTAGGCGATGAGGTACGACGCGAAGGTCGCGGTGCCGACGATCAGCCCCGACGGCAGGGCCGAGCTCAGGACCCGGCGCACGAAGCCCGGCTCGGCGCGCTCGTTGTTGGGCGCCAGCGACAGGATGAACGACGGTATTCCGATGGTGAACCACGCCGCGATGGTGACGTGGATCGGCTGGAACGGATACAGCAACGGGTCGGCTTTCAGCGCTTTGGATAGCAGGCATTCGATGCCCACCAACAACGCCAGCAGCACCGAATAGACGGTCTTGGTCAGGAACAGGTTGGCGACTCGCTCGATGTTGCCGATCACCCGCCGTCCCTCACCGACGACGTACGGCAACGTCGCAAACCTGTTGTCCAGCAAGACGATCTGCGCCACGGCGCGAGAGGCCGGGCTGCCGGCCCCCATCGCGACGCCGATATCGGCGTGTTTGAGGGCCAACACGTCGTTGACGCCGTCGCCGGTCATCGCGACGGTGTGCCCGTGCGATTGCAGGGCGTGCACCACGGCGCGTTTCTGATCCGGCCGCACCCGCCCGAAGGTGGTGTGGGTGTCCAGCGCGTCAGCCAATTGCGTGGGTTCCGAGGGGAGTTGGCGGGCGTCCATCGTCTGGCCGTGCAGCCCGAGCTTGTCGGCGACGGCGCCGACCGAGACGGCGTTGTCCCCGGACAACACTTTGACCGCAACGCCTTGACCGGCAAAATAATCCAGCGTTTCGCGGGCGTCGGGACGCACCTTCTGTTCGAGCACTACCAGCGCAACAGGGGTGACATGCTGCGGCGCGTCCGGGTGGTCGACGGCCACGTCAGCGGCGCCCACCAGCAGGACCCGCAAACCTTGCGCCCCGATTCGCTCGGCCTGTTCGGCCGCCGCCGACGCCGGCTCGAGCAACACGTCGGGCGCCCCCATCACCCAGTTGCCGTGTCCTTCGAAGGACACGCCGCTCCACTTGGTGGCCGACTTGAAAGGTGCTGTCGCCGTGGCGGTCCAGCCGGGCGGATCGGGATAGGACTCGGCGATGGCGCGCATGCTCGCGTTGGGCCGCGGGTCGGCGGCGGCCAAGGAGGCCAGCACGTCGCCGATCCGGCCACGCCGCCCGGCGTCGTCGAGCTCGTCGACCCGCGCGACCCGCATGCCGCTTTCGGTCAGGGTGCCCGTCTTGTCGGCGCAGACCACGTCGACCCGCGCGAGTCCCTCGATGGCGGGCAGCTCCTGCACCAGGCAGCGGCGCTGGCCGAGCCGGACCACCCCGACCGCGAACGCGACCGACGTCAGCAGCACCAGCCCTTCGGGGACCATCGGTACCAAGGCGCCCACCGTCCGCAGCACGGACTCGCGCCAGCCCGCGTGGGTGGTGAACAGCTGGGTGTAGATCGTCAGCAGGCCGGCCGGCACCAACAGGTAGGTGATGAACTGCAGGATGCGGTTAATGCCGCTGCGCAGTTCGGATTTCACCAACGTGAACTTGCTGGCTTCCTCGGCGAGTTTGGCCGCGTAGGCGTCCGGACCGACCTTGGTGGCCCGGTAGGCGCCGGTGCCCGCGACGACGAAACTGCCCGACATCACCGGGTCGCCGACGGCTTTGGCGATCGGGTCGGCCTCGCCGGTCAGCAGCGACTCGTCGACTTCCAGGTTCGCCTCCTCGACGATCTCTCCGTCGACGACGACCTGATCGCCGGGTCCGAGCTCGATGATGTCGTCGAGCACCACCTCCTCGGGCGGCACCGCACGCGTTCCGGATTGCCTGCGCACCAAGGGTTTCGCCTGTCCCACGATCGCGAGCTTGTCCAGCGTCTGCTTGGCCCGGATTTCCTGGACCATGCCGACGACGCTGTTGGCGACGATCAACAGGCCGAACATCCCGTTGATCAGCGAACCCGTCGCGAGCACGATCAGCAGCAAGACCCCAAGGATCGCGTTGATCCGGGTGAACACATTGGCCCGCACGATATCGGTGATGCTGCGCGTCGCGCGTTTCCGTATCGCGTTGCTCTGGCCGTCGGCAACCCGCTGCGTCACCTCGGCATCGGTCAGGCCGGCGCTCATCGGGTGAAGGTCCCCAACTTCTCGGTGTCGTAGTACTCCAGGTTCACCGTGTTGTTGGCGAACACCGCTGTGGAAACTGTTCCGGGTGGGGCGTTTTCGTCGGTCAGCGGGAAGGTGAAGGTGTCTCCGTCCCAATGGGTGAGGGTGACCGTCCGGTTTTTCGGGCCCATCGCCAACTGCAGGGCGCCGTCGCGTTCGGTCACGACGGCCGGACCCCAGTAGTCGCTGGCGTAGACGCCGGCGTACTCGCCGAGCGGTTTGGCCGGGGCGGGATTGGGCGGGGGCTGCTTCCCGACCAGCGAGCCCACCGGATTGTTCAGCCAGCCGATCGCCTTTTTGTATAAGGCGCGCCAGTCCTCGCGGATCTGGCCGTACTGGACGAGGTCCATGAATTCGGCGGTCAGCGTCTCCGGGATGCCGTAGGGCGCGCCGTTGGTCAGCGCGATGATGCCCAAGTCCTCCGAGGGCATCACCACGAAGTTCGTCGCCGCCCCCAAATCGAAAGCGCCGGAGTGGCTGTATTCGGTGCGGCCCGAGGAGTCGACCGACGCGTTGAAGCCGTATCCGTAGAAACCGGTGCGGGCCTTGGGCGTCGTCGCGGGCGCCGACACCATCTGCGGACTGGTCGCGGGCAGCAAGGCTTCCGGCGAGGCGATCCGCTGGCCGTTGTGAGTTCCGTTGCCCAGCAACATCATCAGCCAGTGGGCCATGTCGTTGGCCGATGAACTGACGCCGCCCGCGGGTGACTGGGGATCGGGGTCCCGCTGGAAACGGGCCTCCCACTTGTCGGCGACCTTGATGTGGTTGACCGCATGGTTGGGCCGGGCGATGAAGTCGGCAAAGCGTGAACTGGTCGACGTCATCCCCAGGGGGCGGTAGAGCACCTCGTCGGACAGATCCTCCCATGATTTGCCCGCCGCGGCCGCCACCGCCTCCGCACCGGCGGTGATCCCATAGTTGGTGTAGGCGTAGCTGATCCGGAAGGGCGCCAGCGGCAGGTACTTGAGCCGCTCGAGGGTCTGACGGCGGTCGTAGCCCAGGTCTTCCAGTTTGTCGCCGGCGTGGTCGGGCAGCCCGGAGCGATGCGAATACATGTCAGCGACGGTCACATGGCCGGCGACATAGGGGTCGCTGAGAGTGAACCACGGCAGCTTGGCGGCCACCGGGGTGTCCCAGCCGACGACGTTGCCGCTGACCTCGTGCGCGATCACCGTCGCACCGACCGATTTGGACACCGAGGCCAACTGGAAGACGGTGTCGGCGTCCACCTTGTTGTCCTGCCCCTGCCCCTTGCTCGCGTCCTTGATGCCGAAGCCTTTGGCGTACAACACCTTCCCGCCGTGGACAACGGCGACCGCCATTCCGGGGACACCGGTGCTTTTCATCAGGTCGCCGACCAGGCCGTCGATTTTGGCGACGGCATCGTCGATGCGGCCGGCCGGAATCGCCACGCCGGACACCTGGTTGGGCGGGACGTCAGACCGTGTGGGCGGGGGCCCGGCGGTCGGCTGCGCGGAGCCGCATCCCGTCAACCCGAGCAGTATCGCGATGGCAGCGGCCGCGCGTTTGGTCATGGCGCGACCTTAGCCCGGTGACGATGCGCGCCGCATGGGGCGCGAGGAGGAGGCGGGCACTCGAGCCCAGCCCGGTGACGATGCGCGCCGCATGAATCAGAGCTGCCACCACGGGTTCGATTTCACCGGGGTCGCGAGATCAATGCGCTGACCGGGCACCGGCACCGCCACGTTCACCCGCTCGGGCTCCGCGGCGGCGAGCAGCCGCTCGACCGGTTCGGCCCACGGGTGCGGCGCCAACCGGAAGGTGCCCCAGTGGATCGGCACCAGCAGTCCCCCGTCGGTGACGTCGAGGTGCGCCCGCAGTGCCTCCTCGGGGTTCATGTGCACGTCGGGCCACGCCGTGTTGTAGGCCCCGATGGGCAGCAGGGTCAGGTCGAACGGTCCGTGGTCGGCGCCGATCTGGGCGAAGCTCTTGGTGTAACCGGTGTCGCCGCCGAAGTACGCGCGATGGGTCGGCCCACGGAACACCCACGACGCCCACAACGTCGTGTTGCGGTCCAGGAAGCGGCCCGAAAAGTGCCGCGCCGGCACGCAAACCACGGTGAGCTCGTCGACCTTCGCGCTCTGGTGCCAATCGAGCTCGACGATGCGGTGCTCGGGTATCCCCCACCTGCGCAGGTGGGCGCCGACACCGAGCGGAACGAAGAACGGGGACCGCTGCGTGCGGGCCAACGCCCTGATCGTGTCGATGTCGAGGTGGTCGTAGTGGTCGTGGCTGATCACCACCGCGTCGACGGCGGGCAGCCCCTCGAGTTGAATCGGCGGTGGATGCAGCCGCTGCGGCCCGACGATGTCCGACGGCGAACACCGGTCGCTCCACACCGGGTCGGTGAGCACCCGGTAGCCGTCGATTTCCAGCAGCGCCGTGGAGTGGCCGAACCAGCTGACGGCCAGCCCGCTCGGATCCGCGCCGAAGACCCCCGGGGCCGTCAGCGGGATCGGCCCCCGCGGCCGGCTTCCACCCCGGTTTCCCACCAGCTCCCACGCGATGAGCCGCAGTTGCTCGCGGTCCATCTTGGTGTCCGAGGCCGGCTCGAGGTTGACGAAAACGCCGTCGCGACAGTGCGGGGACCCGGCCGTCACCGCGGCGATCGATGCGGGATGGGCGCCGAGCGCGTCCGGCGCACCGTGCAGCGCGCGCACCAGCCAACCCCCGCCCGCCAGCGACGCCGTGCCGGCGACCAGCCGTAGCGCCCCGCGCATGGTTCGTCAGGCTCCTTGGAACTTCGGTGGCCGCTTCTCGATGCGGGCGACCTGGGCTTCGACGACGTCTTGACTGCTCCAGGCCTTGTCGAAGAGCTCCTTGTGCACCGGCCCGGCCTCTTCGATGGCGCCGTCGTCGTTGAGCACCCGCTTGGCGTGCTGGATCGCCAGCGGGGCCAGGCCGGCGATCTCGGCGGCCCAGGCCTGGGCGTCGGCCAGCGTCCCGATGCGGTTGGCCATCCCGGTCTGCAGCGCCGCGTCGGCCGTCAGCTTTTCCGCGGCCAGCAGCATCGCGCGGGCCCGGCCGTGACCGACCAGCGTCGAGAGGCGCCGGATACTCCAGTTGTCAAGGGCCAGGCCGTATTTCGATGTCGGAAACTGGAAGAAGGCGTCCGGCGCGACCACCCGGAGGTCGCATTGCATGGCCAGCTGCAGGCCCGCGCCGATGGCCGGGCCGTTGATGGCGCCGATCACCGGGATGAGGGTCGCGTCCAACACCCTGTGCAGCTCGATGAGCCGGTCGGGATAGTCGGCGGCGAACGCGTCGCCGCTCAGGTCCGCGCCGGCGCAGAACACCGTGCCCTGGCCGGTCAGCACGATCGCCCGGGTGGAGCCGTCGCCCGCCTTCAGCACGGCCTCCCGCAGCTCCTCGACGAGCTGCGAGTTCAAGGCGTTGCGGCGCTCGGGGCGCTGCAACTCGATGGTCAAAACGGCTTCGGCCTGGCTGACACCGATCATGGGAGCCACCCTATATAGCCTCGTCACGTGAGTCGTATCTCGGCTGGTCAACTACGCGACGCGGTCCTGGACGAGAATTCCTTCATCCGCTGGGACGCTGAGCCGCTCGCCGTGCCGCTCAGCACCGCCTATGCGCGAGAGCTGGCCGATGCCCGCGCCGCCACGGGCCTGGACGAGTCGGTGCTGACCGGCGAAGGGCGCATCTTCGGGCGCCGGGTCGCGGTGGTGGTCTGCGAATTCGGCTTTCTCGGCGGCTCGATCGGGGTGGCCGCCGCCGAACGGATCACCGCCGCCGTGCAGCGGGCGACCGCCGAGGGCTTGCCGCTGCTGGCCTCGCCGAGCTCCGGGGGCACCCGCATGCAAGAGGGCACGGTCGCGTTCTTGCAGATGGTGAAGATCGCCGCCGCCGTCCGGCTGCACACCCAGGCGCAACTGCCCTATCTGGTCTATCTGCGCAATCCGACCACCGGCGGCGTGTTCGCGTCGTGGGGTTCGCTAGGCCATGTCACGCTCGCCGAACCGGGCGCGTTGATCGGCTTCCTCGGGCCTCGCGTATACCAGCTGCTCTATGGCGAACCGTTCCCCGAGGGCGTCCAGACCGCGGAGAACCTGCAGCGGCACGGCGTGATCGACGGCGTCGTCCCGCTCGACGAGCTGCGCCCCACGCTGGACCGCGCGATGACCGTCATCGCCGACCCTCCCGAGCCGCTGCCCGCGCCGCCACCACCCGAACCGACACCCGACGTCGCGGCGTGGGACTCGGTGGTCGCATCGCGGCGGCCCGACCGGCCGGGCGTCGGACTTCTGTTGCGGCACGGCGCAACTGATCAGGTGCTGTTGTCGGGGACCGGTCGAGGAGAGGCGGCGACCACGCTGTTGGCGCTGGCCCGGTTGGCCGGCCAGCCCGTGGTGGTGCTCGGCCAGCAGCGGATAGCGGGCGGCCGGGCAAGCACCGTGGGCCCGGCGTCGTTGCGCGAGGCCCGGCGCGGCATGGCGCTGGCCGCCGAATTGCGTCTGCCGCTGGTGCTGGTGATCGACACGGCGGGGCCGGCGCTGTCCGCCGAGGCCGAGCAGGGTGGGCTCGCCGGGCAGATCGCCCAGTGCCTGGCCGAGCTGGTGACCCTGGATACCCCGACGGTCTCCGTGCTGCTGGGCCAGGGCAGCGGCGGGCCGGCGCTGGCGATGGTGCCCGCCGACCGGGTGTTGGCCGCGCTGCACGGCTGGCTGGCGCCGCTACCGCCGGAAGGCGCCAGCGCGATCGTCTTCCGCGACACCGATCATGCCGCCGAACTCGCTGCGGCCCAAGGCATTCGGTCGGCTGATCTGTTGGAGTCCGGAATTGTCGACGTCGTCGTCGCGGAACATCCCGACGCCGCCGACGAGCCCGTCGAGTTCTCGCGGCGATTGTCGCGGGCCATCGCCGCCGAGGTGCAGGCGCTGCGCGGGATGCCCGCCGCCGAGCGGCTGGCCGCCCGGTTGCGGCGCTACCGCAACATCGGTGTGCGCTGAAACACTTCCGGCGAGCAGACGCGGAATCGCACAGAATCAGCGAGTTTGATGCGATTCCGCGTCTGCTCGCCCCAGGTCGCGCCTCCCACCGCCGAAAGCAGCAATCAGGCAAAATGGGCGGCATGGACACAGGAGCTAGCTCACCGCGGGTCTTGGTCGTCGACGACGACTCCGATGTGCTCGCGTCGCTGGAACGTGGCCTGCGGCTGTCCGGATTCGAGGTGTCGACCGCGGTCGATGGCGCCGAGGCATTGCGCAGCGCCACCGAGACGCGGCCGGACGCGATCGTGCTCGACATCAACATGCCGGTGCTGGACGGCGTCAGCGTCGTCACCGCGCTGCGCGCCATGGACAACGACGTCCCGGTCTGCGTGCTGTCGGCCCGCAGCTCGGTCGACGACCGGGTGGCGGGCCTGGAGGCCGGGGCCGACGACTACCTGGTCAAACCGTTCGTGCTGGCCGAGCTGGTAGCGCGGGTCAAGGCGCTGCTGCGGCGCCGCGGCGCCACCGCCACCTCCTCCTCGGAAACCATCACGGTGGGGCCGCTGGAAGTCGACATCCCGGGCCGTCGTGCCCGCGTCAACGGCGTCGACGTCGACCTGACCAAGCGGGAATTCGACCTGCTGGCGGTGCTGGCCGAACACAAGACCGCGGTCTTGTCCCGCGCGCAGCTGCTCGAGCTGGTGTGGGGTTATGACTTCGCCGCCGACACCAACGTCGTCGACGTCTTCATCGGATACCTGCGCCGCAAGCTGGAGGCCAACGGTGGGCCCCGGCTACTGCACACCGTGCGCGGAGTGGGATTCGTGCTGCGCATGCAGTAACCCGGGCGAGCGGCCATGAACATCCTGTCCCGGATCCTGACCCGTACGCCGTCGTTACGGGCCCGGGTCGCGGTCGCGACCGCGATCGGCACCGCCATCGTGGTGGTGATCGCGGGGGCGGTCGTGTGGTTCGGCATCACCAGCGCCTGGAAAGAGCGCCTGGACCGGCGCCTGGACGAGGCGGCGGGCTTCGCCATCCCCTTCCTGCCGCGCGGGCTCGACGACATCCCGCGTGCTCCCCACGATCAGGACACCGTGATCACCGTCCGGCGCGACGGCCAGGTCAAGTCCAACTCGGACGTCACGCTGCCGCCGCTGGACGTGGGCTATGCCGACACCTACATCAACGGCGTGCGCTATCGCGTCCGAACCTTGGAGGTCGCGACGCCGCAGCCGGCGACGGTGGCAGTGGGTGCGACGTATTACGACACGATCGCCCAGACCAACAACCTGCATCGCCGGGTGATCCTGATCTGCGCGCTGTCGATCGGCGCGGCGGCGGTATTCGCTTGGCTCCTGGCGGCTTTCGCGGTCCGGCCGTTCAAGCGCCTGGCCCAGCAAGCCCGCTCGATCGACGCCGACGAGCGGCCACAGGTGGCGGTGCGCGGCGCCACCGAGGCGGTCGAGGTCGCCGAGGCCATGCGGGGCATGCTGCAGCGCATCTGGAAGGAGCAGGACCGGACCAAGGAGGCGCTCGCCTCCGCGCGCGACTTCGCCGCCGTGTCCTCGCACGAGTTGCGCACTCCGCTGACCGCGATGCGCACCAACCTCGAGGTGCTGTCCACCCTGGACATGCCGGACGAACAACGCAAAGAGGTGCTGGGCGACGTCATCCGCACCCAGTCGCGCATCGAGGCCACGCTGAGCGCCCTCGAGCGGCTGGCCCAGGGCGAACTGTCGACGTCCGACGATCACGTGCCGGTCGACATCACCGAGCTGCTCGACCGGGCCGCCCACGACGCCATGCGGATCTATCCCGGTGTCGACGTCTCGCTGGTGCCGTCGCCCACCTGCATCATCGTGGGGTTGCCGGCCGGGTTGCGCCTCACCGTCGACAACGCGATCGCCAATGCCGTCAAGCACGGCGGCGCCACGCGCGTTGAGCTGTCGGCGGTCAGCTCGCGCGCCGGCGTGGAGATCACCGTCGACGACAACGGGCGCGGCGTGCCGGAGGACGAGCGTCAGGTGGTGTTCGCCCGGTTCTCCCGCGGATCGACGGCGTCGCATTCCGGGTCGGGCCTGGGATTGGCCTTGGTGGCCCAGCAGGCCCAGCTGCACGGCGGGACCGCCGCGCTGGAAAGCAGCCCGCTGGGTGGTGCGCGGTTGGTGCTGCGGCTCCCCGGCCCCAGTTAGCCGCTGGCCGTCGGCGGCTATCAGCCCGCTTGCGCGTCGGGCAGACTGGAGCGATGGCCAACGGCAGCAAACCCACCGACAACGACACCCTGGCACACATCCGCGACCTCGTCGCCGAGGAGAAGGCGCTGCGGGCCCAACTGCAGCGCGGTGACATCGACACGTCGGAGGAACACGACCGCCTTCGGCGCATGGAGATCGAACTCGACCAATGCTGGGATCTGCTGCGGCAGCGCCGGGCGCTCCGCGAGAGCGGCGGTGACCCACGCGAGGCGGAGGTGCGACCGCCCGACGAGGTCGAGGGCTACCTGAGCTGAGCGGCCAGGCGGCGGGCGTCGACGCGGTAGACGTCGTCGTCGTCGGAGGCGGGCACAACGGCCTCGTCGCGGCGGCCTATCTGGCCCGGGCGGGCCTGCGGGTGCGCCTGCTGGAACGGCTGGAACAGACCGGCGGCGCGGCCATCTCGGCGCAACCCTTCGACGGCGTCGGCGTCCGGGTCTCGCGCTACTCCTACCTGGTCAGCTTGCTGCCGAGCCGCATCGTGGAGGACCTGGGCGCGGGGGTTCGGCTGGCGCGACGGCCCTTTTCGTCGTACACGCCCGACCCGGCCACCGGCGGCCGCGGCGGACTGCTGATCGGGGCGACCGGTAACACCTTCGCCGCCATCGGCGCGGCCGACGACGCCCCCGGCTTCGCCGCCTTCTACCAGCGCTGCCGGCTGGTGACCGAACGGCTGTGGCCGACACTGCTCGAACCGCTGCGCAGCCGCGGGCAGGCCCGCCGCCGCGTCGTGGAAAGCAACGACCCCCGCGCGGCGGCGGCCTGGGAAGCCATGATCGAGGAACCGATCGGCGGGGCCATCGCCGGCGCGGTGGGCAACGATCTGGTCCGCGGGGTGATGGCCACCGACGCCCTCATCGGCACCTTCGCCCGCCTCGACGATCCGTCGTTGACGCAGAACGTCTGCTTCTTGTACCACGTGCTCGGCGGTGGCACCGGGGACTGGGACGTGCCGATCGGCGGGATGGGCGCGCTGACCACCGCCCTGGCCACGGCGGCCGTCGGCCACGGCACCGAAATCATCAGCGGCGCAGACGTTTACGCCGTCGACCCGAGCGGTGAAGTGCGCTATCGCATCGGCGAGCGAGAGCGGCGGGTCCGGGCCCGGTTCGTCCTCGCCGGCATCACGCCCACCGTGCTGGCCGGGCTACTCGGCGAAGAACCGCCACCGGCGGCCGGCGGCGCGCAGGTCAAGGTCAACATGGTGCTGCGGCGACTGCCCCGCCTACGCGACCGCGGCGTCACACCCGAGCAGGCCTTCGCCGGAACCTTTCACGTCAACGAGACCTGGACGCAACTGGATACCGCCTACGCGCAGGCGGCCGCGGGGCGAGCGCCGAATCCCCTGCCGTGCGAAGCGTATTGCCACTCGCTGACCGACCCCAGCATCCTGTCCGACGACCTACGCGGCTCGGGCGCCCAGACGATGACGGTGTTCGGCCTGCACACCCCGCACGCGCTGTTCGACGACGCCGACCCCGACGCGCTGCGCGACCAGCTGACCGACAGGGTGCTGGCGTCGCTGAATTCCGTTCTGGCCGAACCGATTCAAGAGCTGCTGTTGCACGATGCGCACGGGCGCCCGTGCATCGAGACGACGACCACATCGGACCTCGAGCGCGCCCTGCGCATGAGCGGCGGCCACATTTTCCACGGCGGGCTGTGCTGGCCGTTCGCCGACGATGACGAGCCGCTGGACACCCCGGCGCGGCGATGGGGCGTGGCCACCACTCACCAACGAATCATGTTGTGCGGCTCGGGCGCTCGCCGCGGCGGGGCGGTGTCGGGCATCGGCGGGCACAACGCTGCGATGGCAGTGCTCGCCTCCCTCGCGAGCAGACATAGAATCGCATAAATCCCGCCGCCCGCAGGCGATTCTGCGTCTGCTCGGCAGGGAAACTAGCGCGCGTCGATCGTCGCGTAGTCGCGCTCGGTGTAGCCGGTGTAGATCTGGCGCGGGCGGCCGATCTTGCTGTCGCCCTCGTCGTGCATCTCACGCCAGTGCGCGATCCAGCCGGGCATCCGGCCCAGCGCGAACAGCACGGTGAACATCCGCGTCGGGAACCCGAGGGCGCGGTAGATCAGGCCGGTGTAGAAGTCGACGTTGGGGTACAGCTTGCGCTCGACGAAGTAGTCGTCGGTCAGCGCCGCCTCTTCGAGCTCCTTGGCGATGCTGAGCAGGTCGTCGTCGCCGCCGAGCTTGGCCAGGATCTTGTCGGCCTGCTCCTTGACGATGCGGGCCCGCGGGTCGTAGTTCTTGTAGACGCGGTGGCCGAAGCCCATCAGCTTGACGCCGGCCTCGCGGTTCTTCACCTTCCGGACGAATTCACTGACGTTGTCGTCGCTTTCGCGGATCTGCTCGAGCATCTCGAGGACCGCCTGGTTGGCGCCGCCGTGCAGCGGGCCCCACAGCGCGTTGATTCCGCCGGAAACGGAGGTGAACAGGTTGGCTTGTGACGACCCAACCAACCGCACCGTCGACGTCGAGCAGTTCTGCTCGTGGTCGGCGTGCAGGATGAGCAGCATGTCCAGCGCCCGAATGATCTCGGGGTCCGCCTGGTAGGGCTCGGCGGGCAGGCCGAAGGTCATGCGCAGGAAGTTCTCCACCAGCGTCAGCGAGTTGTCCGGGTAGAGGAACGGCTGACCGACCGACTTCTTATATGCGTAGGCGGCGATGGTCGGCAGCTTGGCCAACAGCCGGATGGTGGACAGCTCGACCTGCTCGGTGTCGGTCGGGTCGAGCGAGTCCGGGTAGTACGCGGAGAGCGCGTTGACCGCGCTGGACAACACCGGCATCGGGTGGGCGTTGCGCGGAAAACCGTCGAAGAACCGCTTCAGGTCCTCGTGCAGCATGGTGTGCAGCTGGATCCGCTTGGTGAACTCGGCCAGCTGCTCCTTGCTGGGCAGCTCGCCGTAGATCAAGAGGTAGCTCACCTCGATGAAGGTCGACTTCTCGGCCAGTTGCTCGATCGGGTAGCCGCGGTAACGCAGGATTCCGGCGTCGCCGTCGATGTAGGTGATCGAGCTCTTGCACGACGCGGTGTTGACGAAACCGTTGTCGAATGTGGTGTAGCCGGTCTTGGACAACAGCGAGCCCAGCGCGATGCCGTCGGCGCCTTCGGTGGCGCTGACGATCTCCAGGTCGGTCTCACCGCCCGGGTACTTCAGAGTGGCGGTGTCGTCGGTGTCGGCCACGAGAACCCCTTCGTGCTTCCGGCTGATACGGCTGCCCCCTGACTTGGGTGCTTACAGCTGAAGGTAGTCGTTATGGCGACGAGGCGCCCGTCCGGGGTCGGGTCTACGAACCTTCCTTAAGCTTTCATCAGGTAGCGCGGTGACCGTCCCGGCGGCTCGTGACTTTCGCCACTGCGCGCCCGGCGCTCGCCCGCGGGTGCGACGCGATCCGCCGAAGCGCAGACCGCAACGGGTTCACCCGCACCGCCCTTGCCCGGGCAAGCGGCGGCCATCACCCCGTCGTGGACATCGGTTCAGCCAGCCCGAAGACGTGAGCGGCGTTGTCATGTAACACCTTTCGCAGCCACACGTCGTCGACGCCAGGCAGCCGGGTGAGGACTTGGATCGCGTCGAGGTAGCCATACGGGATGTTGGGAAAGTCGCTCCCGAAGAGTATGCGGTCGGCGAGGTCGCGAAGCCGTCCGTACTCGGCGGGCGGGAACGGCATGGCCTCCTCGATGAACGGGGTGAACGCCATGGTGGTGTCGAGGCGCACGTCGTCGTACCGATCGGCCAGGTCGAGGAAGCCCGTGTACTCGGGCATGCCCAGGTGGGCAACGATCAACCGCAGGTGGGGATGGCGCGCGAGCAGGGCGGCGACGGGCGCGACGCCGGTGTGGTCGCCGGGGACGGGACCCGAGCCGCAGTGGATGACGACGGGGATTGCGGCGTCTTCGATGAGGCCCCAGGCGCCGTCGAGCAGCGGGTCGGTGGGGCTGTATCGGCCGACCTGAATGTGGGCCTTGAACACTCGGGCGCCCGAGGCGATGGCCTGACCCACGTAGTCCTTTACACCCGGTTCGGGGTACAGCGTCGCGGTGTGCAGGCAGTCGGGCGTCGTCGCCGCGAACGATCTCGCCCACTGGTTCAACCAGGCCGCCATGTGCGGCTTGTGCGGATAGATCAGCGACGTGAACGCCCGGGCCCCAAAGCCCCGGAGGGTCCGCAGGCGCTGTTGTTCGTCGCTGCGGTAGGCGATCGGCCAATGCCGTCCCACCAGCGGACCGGCATCATCGAAGTATCGCCACACCTTGTCCATCACCGACTTGGGCATGAAATGCGTGTGCACGTCGACGATGCCTGGCAGCCCGAGCGACTTCGTGAGCCGGCGCACCGATTCCGTTTCGTCCATCGCCAGCCAAGTTAGCCGCCGGTCGGCGCGCTACGGCTGGAGGCGCTCGACGCGATCGCCGCTGACCCGGATGCGGTTATGCAAGCGGTTTTCCCGTCCCTGCCAGAACTCGACCACCTCCGGCGCGATGAGATAGCCGCCCCAGCCCGGCGGCACCGGAACCTGGTCGCGGTCGGCGAAGCGCGCGGTCACCTCCGCCAGCTGGCCCAGCAGGGCCGCCCGCGAGGCGATCGGGTGCGACTGATGCGAGGCCCAGGCGCCCAGCTGTGACCCGCGCGGCCGTTTCGACCAGTAGTCCTCGGTGGCCTCCGCGGTGACCTTGCGCACCGGGCCGCGGACGTGGACCTGGCGGCCGAGCTGGTACCAGGGAAACGTCACCGCGGCGTACGGCGTCGCGGCCAGATCGTCGCCCTTGGCCGAGCCATAGTTGGTGAAAAAGGTGATTCCGGTCTCGTCGATGCTCTTGCACAGCACCGACCGGCTGGCCGGCCGGCCGTCGGCGGTGACGGTGGCCAGCACCATCGCGTTGGGCTCGGCGACACCCGCTGCCTCGGCGTCGTCGATCCATCTGCGCAACAACGAAACCCAACCGTCGGCGAGCCAGTCCGCGTCGAGGTCTGGACTGCCGTCCTTCTCCACCGATCCGTATTCCACACGCATTCTTTGCAGGTGCTCTTTTCCTGGCTCGGGGTCTCGTCCTGCCATCGCGTCCACGCTACCGGCGCTTGCTACCGGCCGGTAGCGTCGGCCCGAGCGGGGGGTGCGAGAATTTTCGGCATGACTGTGGTCCCAGAAGACTTTGTCCCCGGACTGGAAGGCGTCGTGGCCTTCACCACCGAAATCGCCGAACCGGATAAAGACGGCGGCGCGCTGCGCTACCGCGGTGTCGACATCGAAGACCTGGTGGGTCAGCACGTCACCTTCGGCGACGTATGGGCGTTGCTGGTCGACGGCAAGTTCGGCCACGGGCTGCCGCCCGCCGAGCCGTTCCCGCTGCCCATCCACACCGGTGACGTGCGCGTCGACGTGCAGGCGGGCCTGGCGATGCTCGCCCCGATCTGGGGGTACAAGCCGCTGCTGGACACCGATGAGGCCACCGCCCGCAACCAGCTGGCCCGGGCGTCCGTCATGGCGCTGTCGTATGTGGCGCAGTCAGCGCGCGGTATTTATCAGCCCGCGGTGCCGCAGCGGGTGATCGACGAGTGCGAAACGGTCACTGCCCGTTTCATGACGCGCTGGCAGGGCGAGCCGGACCCGCGTCACGTCGAAGCGATTGACGCCTACTGGGTTTCGGCCGCCGAGCACGGCATGAACGCCTCGACGTTCACCGCACGGGTCATCGCCTCCACCGGCGCCGACGTGGCCGCGGCGCTGTCCGGGGCGATCGGCGCGATGAGCGGCCCACTGCACGGCGGCGCGCCGGCGCGGGTGCTGCCGATGATCGAAGAGGTCGAGCGCACCGGCGACGCGCGCGGCCTGGTGAAGAAGATCCTGGACAGCGGCGACAAGCTGATGGGATTCGGGCACCGGGTGTACCGCGCGGAGGACCCGCGGGCGCGGGTGCTGCGCGCCACCGCCGAGCGGTTGGCCGCGCCGCGCCACGAGGTTGCCGTCGCGCTGGAGCAGGCCGCCCTCGCCGAGCTGCGTGAGCGGCGCCCCGACCGGGCCATCGAGACCAACGTCGAGTTCTGGGCCGCGGTCATCCTGGACTTCGCCCGGGTGCCGGCCAACATGATGCCCGCGATGTTCACCTGCGGGCGCACCGCCGGGTGGTGCGCCCACATTCTCGAGCAGAAGCGGCTCGGCAAGCTGGTCCGGCCGTCGGCGATCTACGTGGGCCCCGCCCCGCGCAGCCCGGAATCCGTCGAGGGCTGGGACCGCAGCCTCACCAACGCCTGAGCCCTTCCAGCTTGTCGGTACCCGGCGATTTAATGGTCGCTGTCGCGCGATGAGTTTGCGTCACCGACGCAGTCATACGTCGTGAGCCTGCCCTGCCGTGGGCAGGCGACGGAACCGATAGCAAGGAGAACCAGCATGGCGATCAACATCGAACCCGCATTGTCCCCGCACCTCGTGGTCGACAATGCCGCCGCGGCAATCGACTTCTACGTCAAGGCTTTTGGGGCCGAGGAGATTGGCCGTGTGCCGCGTCCGGACGGCAAACTGGTCCACGCCGCGGTGCGCATCAACGGCTTCACGGTGATGCTCAACGACGACTTCCCGGAGATGTGTGGCGGCAAGTCGATGACCCCGACCTCGTTGGGTGGCACCCCGGTCACGATCCACCTCACCGTCACCGACGTCGACGCCGGCTTCCAGCGGGCGCTGGACGCCGGTGCCACCGTGGTGGCCCCGCTGGAGGACCAGTTCTGGGGCGACCGCTACGGCGTGGTCGCCGACCCGTTCGGCCACCATTGGTCGCTGGGGCAGCCGGTCCGCGAGGTCAGCATGGAAGAGATCACGGCGGCGATGTCCGGGCAGGGAGCCGGTTAGCCGAGCAGCCGGTCCAAGAGCCGGCGTCGCGGCGGCGGCGCCGGCTCGGCGGTCGCTGCGGCCGCGAGCATCGCGGCGACGTCGGTGAACTTGTTGCGGGGCCGGCCCTCACCGCTGCCGCGCGCGATCTCCGCGGCGTCGATGGCACGCCATCCCGCCGCGTCGATGGCGTCGGGCTGGCGGGCGCGCACCAGGGCGGTCAGCGCCTCGGGCTTGGCCGCCGGATCGGTCAGGTTGCCGGCGTTGAAATCGGCGACCAGGGCCTGCACGGTCTCAAACGAGCACGACTTGTTGGTCCCGATGAACCCGCTCGGCCCCCGCTTGATCCAGCCCGCGACGTATGCGCCGGGCACCGGTGTGCCGGAGGCGGGATCGACGACGCGCCCGCCGTCGTTGGGCACCACGGCCGACGATTCGTCATAGGGAAGGCCGCGAATTGGCTTGCCGCGGTAGCCGATCGACGTCAGCACCAGACCCGTGTTCACGCGGCGCACGTCATTGGTGCCGGTGACCGAGAACTCCACACCGGAGACGCGCTGCTCCCCCAGCACACGATTCGGAGTGAGCCGGTAAGCCAGCCTGATCCGCGGGCGTGCCGCCGGCGCCGAGGCGTCGCCGAGCGTGCTCAAGATTTCCAGCTTGTTTTTCGTCAAGGCATCCGACGCCGTCGCGAGGTCGGCCGCGACCAGCTCGTGGTCGGCCGCGCTGAGCACGACCTCGGAACCGCCCGTGAGCCCGATCAGCTCGGGCAACGTGAACGCCGACTGGGCCGGGCCACGCCGGGCGGCGATCACCACCTCACGCACCGCTGAGCCGCGGAACGCCGCCAGCGCGTGGTCGGCGATATCGGTGCGGGCCAGGTCGTCGGCGTCCGCGGTGAGCACCCGGGCCACATCGAGGGCGACGTTTCCGTTGCCGATGATCACCACCCGTTCGTGGCTGAGATCGACTGGCAGATCGGCGAAGTCGGGATGACCGTTGATCCAGGCGACCAATTCGGTCGCGGTGCCGGTACCGGCCAGTCCCATGCCCTCGATGTCCAGACGGCGGTCGTCGGGCGCACCCACGGCGTACAGCACGGCGTGGTGGTGAGCCAACAGGTCGTCGTGGCTGAGGTGGTTGCCGATCTCGACGTTGAGATAGAAGCGGAAGCGCTCGTGGCCGGCGACCCGGTCGAAGAGCCGGGTGACCCTCTTGGTGTTCTGGTGATCGGGCGCCACCCCGGCCCGCACCAGCCCGTACGGGGTGGGCAACTTCTCAAAGACGTTGACGCACACGCCGTGCTGGGTGAGTAGCTCGTCGGCGGCATACATCGCCGCCGGACCCGATCCGACGATGGCCACGGTCAGCGGCCGGCGGCGGGCACGCACTTCGGCGGCCGGGATAACCGGGGCCAGCTTCGACGTCGGCGGAAGCTTCTCGCCCTCGGGCCGTTTCGGGTAGAAGGACGCGTTGATCTCGACGAAGGGCAGCTGCTTGGTATCCAGCCGGGTGTCGGGCGCGATGGCCCCGACCGGGCACGCGCTCACGCAGGCGCCGCAGTCCACGCAGGCCACCGGATCGATGTAGAGCATCTCCGAGGTGGCAAAGCCGGGCTCGTCCGGTGTGGGGTGAATGCAATTCACCGGACACGCGAAAACACAGGACCCGTCGTTGCAGCACGACTGGGTAATAACGTGCGGCATGAAACCTACAAACCGGACCCGTTATGCGGCCGGGACCGCGGCGAGGTGCTGGCGCTGCGGCTCGCTGCGGTAGCGCGACGGCTTTCCGTTGATCTTGCACAACCGCCACATCAACCGCGCCGAGCGCGTCTCCATCAGGCCGGTGTCGTAGGCCAGCATCCGCACGTCACCGAACATGTCGCTGAGCCACTTCCGCGATTCCGGCGACCGGAAGAACAGTTCCTTCTTGACCTCGCGCGGAATGTCGAACTCCCGCCAGAAAGCCTTGGGCGGCACCACAATTGCGCGGCACAGCGCCTTCATGGTCAGCGGCAGGTACAACGCGGTCCAGAAGCGCTGCCGCTTGGTCAGTTCGGGCACCCGCTTGCGCAGGAACTCGTGGGCGAACGAGATGTGGCGCGCTTCCTCGGCGACGTGAATCGCCATCACTCGTTCCATGATCGGGTGTAGCGACTTGCCTTCGCGCAGAATGTTTTTCTGCGTGTGGTCGATGGGTTCCTCGCCGGCGAGCACGCCGATGAAGAACGCCACCGGCAGCGGCCCGGCCACCAGCGGAACCAACGGCGACAGCCACTTGAGCATCCGCGGCATGCCCGGGACGTCGGCGCCGATCCGGTTCACCATCTCCTGGAACATCATGGTGTGGTTGCACTCTTCGACCGACTCGTGCAGGCAGTACCGGTATTCGGGTGATCCGTTGGGCACCCAGAACGTGTAGTTCATCAGGCCGCGGATCAGGATGGATTCGAAGTGCAACCCCACCTTGGCCACGTTGGCCTGCCGCCACATCCCGATCTTGATCTTGCGCTCATCTGACTGCGCCGCGTACCAGGGGTGGCGGCCCAGCGGGTCGGTCGCCGGCAGGATCCACCGGGGGTCGTTGTCGGTGACAGCGAATTCCGGTGAGTCCCAATCGATGTCGGTGTATGGGTTGAAGTTCCGCCGCACCGACCCCTCGGACAGTGTGGCAAGCATGTTGACGTAGTCGACGTCGTCGCGCACTTCCATGTTGCGGCGCCAACGCCGGACCAATCGCGTCCTAGCCATAATTCAGGCCTCCTCAACGAGGTTTACATTTGGACGTGCTATGTCCAGACAGTACCGGAGGTACCGGATATTTCCTAGACCCCTCCGGCGCACTGTGACCTGACCAGTGGTCATCCGATTCATATGCCCTGGATCACAACCAGCGAAACGTTGCGGCGGGTCCGAGCAGGCCTTTTGCCCCGACGGCAGGCGTCGGCGGACGGCCCGCTGAATCGGGCCGCCAGGGCGGCTCACTACCCTGATGAACATGGCTGACCAGCTCGAGATCCCCGCTGACATCAAACCCCGCGACGGCCGCTTCGGGTGCGGCCCGTCCAAGGTCCGGCCCGAACAACTCCAGGCGCTGACCACGACCGCGGCGCCGCTGTTCGGAACCTCGCACCGGCAGGCGCCGGTCAAGAATCTGGTGGGCCGACTGCGGTCGGGGCTCGCCCAGCTGTTCTCGGTGCCGGAGGGCTACGAGGTCATTCTGGGCAACGGGGGGGCGACGGCGTTCTGGGATGCCGCGGCGTTCGGCTTGATCGACAAGCGCTCGCTGCACCTCTCCTACGGCGAATTCAGCTCGAAGTTCGCCTCCGCGGTCGCCAAGAACCCCTTCGTCGGCGATCCCATCGTCATCAAGTCGGATGCGGGCAGCGCACCCGAGCCGCAGAGCGATCCCTCGGTGGACGTGATCGCCTGGGCCCACAACGAGACCTCGACCGGCGTCGCCGTGCCCGTGCGCCGACCCACCGACTCCGGTGAGGCATTGGTCGTCATCGACGCGACGTCCGGGGCCGGCGGCCTGCCCGTCGACATCACCGAGACGGATGCCTACTACTTTTCGCCACAGAAGAATTTCGCCAGCGACGGCGGACTGTGGCTGGCCGTCATGAGCCCCGCAGCGCTGGCCCGCGTCGAATCGGTCGCCGCATCCGGCCGCTGGGTCCCCGACTTCCTGTCGCTGCCCATCGCGGTGGAGAACAGCCTCAAGGACCAGACCTACAACACCCCGGCGGTCGGCACCCTGGCGCTGATGGCCGAGCAGGTCGACTGGATGCTGGGCAACGGCGGGCTGGACTGGGCCGTCAAGCGCACGGCGGACTCCTCGGGACGCCTGTACTCGTGGGCCGAAGAGCGGCCCTACACCACCCCGTTCGTCACCGACCCGAAGCTGCGCTCGCAGGTGGTGGGCACCATCGACTTCGTCGACGACGTCGACGCCGCGGCCGTGGCGAAGATCCTGCGGGCAAACGGAATCGTCGACACCGAGCCGTACCGCAAGCTCGGCCGCAACCAACTGAGGGTCGGGATGTTCCCGGCCGTGGATCCCGACGACGTCAGCGCCCTCACCGAGTGCGTCGACTGGGTCGTCGAGCGGCTTTAGTCGCACGCCCTGGAACAGCCGGCAATCACGCGCAACCGCCCAGCGTGTCAGCACAGATGATGGGCGGTTGCTGGACTAAAGTGCGCCGTGACGGATCCGTCGCTGACCTGCACGGAGCCTGCGAGGAGATAGCCATGCGGGAACTCAAAGTGGTCGGGCTCGACGCCGACAGCAAATACGTCATCTGCGAGAGCGATGATCCCGCGGAGCAGTTCAAGCTGGCGGCCGACGACCGCCTGCGAGCCGCTCTGCGCGACGCGGCCCAGCACCCCGAGCAACCGCAGCTCGAGATTGAAGTCACCAACATGCTCAGCCCCAAGGAAATTCAGGCCAAGATCCGCGCCGGCGCGTCCGTCGAGCAGGTCGCCGCGGCGTCGGGCTCGGACGTTTCGCGGATCCGCCGCTTTGCTCACCCGGTGCTGTTGGAACGGTTCCGCGCCGCGGAACTGGCAACCGCCGCACACCCCATGCTGGCCGACGGTCCGGCCGTGCTGACCCTGCTGGAGACCGTCAGCACCGCCTTGGTGACCCGGGGCCTCGACCACGACAAACTCAGCTGGGACGCCTGGCGCAACGAAGACAACCGCTGGACGGTGCAGCTCGCGTGGAAGGTCGGCCGTTCGGACAACCTCGCGCATTTCTGCTTCGCCCCCGGCGCCCACGGCGGAACGGTCACCGCCATCGACGACGCCGCCAGCGCGTTGATCGACCCGACCTTCGAGCGTCCGTTGCGACCGGTGGCGCGGGTGGCCCACGTCGACTTCGAAGAGCCCGCGAAGCCACCCGTCGCGGAAGCGCCGGCCCCCGAGCCCGACGAGAAGCCGGTACACACCCGCCGGGGCAAGCCGGTCATCCCGGCGTGGGAAGACGTGCTGCTCGGCGTGCGCTCGGGCGGGCAGCGCTAGCCCGCTAGAGCAAATGGTGGCGACCCGCTTCGCCCGGCTACGCCGCGCTCGCGATCACCACTAGGCGCGACCCGCGGCCGCCATCGCGAGCAGCGCGATCCACGCTCCCGTCACGCCGACTCCGGCGCCCAGCACGAACCAGCGCAGAACGGGGGTGCGCCGCCACCCCCACAGGGTCGGCGCCAGTCCCCCGGCCGCCACGATGTTCAGCCCGACGGCCAGCAGCGGATGCACGCGAACCAAGCCCAGACTGAGCACCACGATCGCCGCGGCGGTGACCGCCGCGACAAACGCGGTCACCGTCAAACCCGTTGCCCAGGGCACGGACTGGTCCTTCATCAGCCGAAGCCTAGCCTGACCGTCCATCCCCGCCTTTCGCCGCCGAGCGGCCCGCGACGTCACCGAGCCGGGCCCGCTCGTAGAACGCCAGCGCGGCCGCGGTCGCGACGTTGAGCGAGTCGGTGCCCCGCGACATCGGAATGCGCGCTCGCACATCGCTCAATCGCAAGGTGGCCGGCGTCAGCCCGGGACCCTCCGCGCCCACCAACACCGCGACGCGTTCGCCGCGCGCGGCCGTCATCGCCTCGGCCAACGGGCACGCCGAGTCTTGCGGGGTCATCGCCAGAAGCCGAAATCCGTTCTCCTTCAACGTCATCAGCTCGGCGGGCCAACAGGTTGCGCGCGCGTACGGCACCAGCAGGGCGTGGCCCATCGAGACCCGGACGGCGCGACGGTACAACGGATCGGCGCACCCACTGCCGAAGATCACCGCGTCGACGCCCAGCCCGGCCGCGTTGCGAAAGATCGAGCCCAGGTTCTCGTGATCGTTGACCCCTTCGAGCACGGCGACGGTGCGGGCGCCGGCGAGCACCTCGGCCACGCTCGGCTCCGGCACCCGCCGGGCGGCCGCCAGCACGCCGCGATTGAGGTGAAAGCCGACCACCTGGGCCATGACGTCGGCCGACGTCCGGTAGAACGGCACGGCGCTGCCGGCCAGGTCGTCCTTGAGCTCGGCGAGCCGGCGGTCGGTGCCGAGCAGGGCATGCGGGCGGAACCGGGACGCGAGCATGCGCTGCACCACCAGCACGCCTTCGGCGATCACCAGCCCTTTTCCCGACGGCAGGTCGGGACGGCGATCGACACTGTTCAGGTCGCGGAAATCGTCGAGCCTCGGGTCGTCGGGGTCGTCGACGTCGTGAACGTTGCCAACATCGGCGCCGGCGCTCACGGGCTTTCGTCGACCAACGCCAACATCAGATCGGCCGCGCTGCGCAGGATGTCACGTTGTTCGGAGTCCAGCGTCGACAGCCGCTTGGCCAGCCATTCCTGACGGGCGCGACGGTTGGCCTTGACCAGCTCCGCCCCGGCCTCGGAAACCGAGACCAGGACCTGCCGGCCGTCGACGGGGTGCGGCGCGCGATCCACCAGACCCATCTCGGCCAGCGACGCGATCACCCGCGTCATCGATGGCGGCCTGACCCGTTCGCGAATTGCCAGGGCGCCGGGCGTCATCGGACCTTCGGTGGCCAGCATGGCCAGCGCCGACAGCTGCGACAGCGACACCGGCGACGACGGGTTGCGGAACCGCAGTTGGCGGGCCAGCCGCATGACAGCCAGTGACAGGTCGCTGGCCAGCCGCGCATCGCTGTCAGGCATGGCGCGAGGTTACACGGAAGCCTGAGAAACCGGGACACCAACCGGTGAACGACGGGCGTTCACTAAACCGCACGAAACTTCATCGAAACGCTTAGCTGCGCGCCACCCCGTCCTGCTCGGAACCTTCGACGGTCCGTTTCGGCAAATGGGCGCGGCGCCAGCGGGCGCCGGCGGCGGGCTATGTTAATCGCGATGTCCGCCGAACCTGGCCACAACCGCACGGCGCCGCCCCTGCCCGCGGTACTGGTGCACGCCTGGCCGTTCATCGCGCTCGGAGCGCTGGGATGGGTGATCGCGGCGGCCGCGGCGTTCCTGGTGCCCGCTCTGGCGGGCTGGCGCCCGGTGACGCTGGCCGGGCTGGGCGTGGGGGTGCTCGGCACGACCATTTTCTTGCTGCAGCTTGCGGCGGCCCGCCGTGGCGCGCGCGGCGCCCAGGCCGGACTCGAAAATTACCTCGACCAAAGATGATTCGCTGACCTGTTGGAGGAGCGATGGTAGCCCCGCTATTGCAAGCGCACGTCGACATCAACGCACCGGTTGCCAAAGTGTGGGAATTGATTTCCGATCTTCGGCGCATGCCGGAATGGAGTCCGCAGTGCCGCTGGATGAAGCCTTTCGGCCCGGTGCGTCAGGGCACCCGCACCCTCAACCTCAACCGTCGCAATCGAATGTTCTGGCCGACCACCTGCACGGTGGTCGAGATCGTCCCGGACCGCAAACTCGCGTTCCGCGTCGACACCAACAACACCATCTGGAGCTATGAGCTCGAGCCGGCCGGCGAGGGCACCCGGGTGATCGAGAGCCGCCACGCCGAAAACGGCGTCACCGCGTTTTCGAACCTGTCGGTCAAAGCGCTCTTCGGCGGCACCGATAATTTCGAACACGAATTGCTCGACGGCATGAACGCCTCTTTGGCGCGCATCAAGGCCGCCGCAGAAGGCGCCGCACGGGGCTAGTCGGGGGTCTCGCTCTGGTTCTCCGGCGCGGGCTGCTGCTCGGACTCGGCCGACCCGGTTTCGGATTCCGCCTCCGGCGTTTCGGTCACCGCCTCCGGCTGAGCTTCTGACGTGTCCGACGGCTCCGACGGCTCCGACGTTTCGGGCGGCTCCGACGGCTCCGGTGGCGCCGTCGGCTCGACCGGCGCCTGGGTGACGTCCAGCACCCCGTCGTCGTAGGGCTCGTACGCGGGGGACCCGGTGCCCGCCGGCGCCGGGGTGTCCGAGTGCGCACCGCAGCCATACTGCTTGTCGACGATGTGCCCGTCGGCCGACAGCTCGTTGCCGCACACGCCGAACATGGCCCCCAGGGATCCCGACAGCGGCAGGAAGAAGCCACAGTCGCGGCACACCCGCTTGGTGGATCGCGCCATCGGCGAGTCGGGGCCGTAGTCGCCGGTGTGCCAGCGTTCGGCCGCCTCCGCACGTCCCTCGCCGCTCATCACCCAGCGTCGGCCCAGCCCGATCTCGGCGGCGGTCTCGTCGACCTGTGGGTCCCCGCTGGCGGTGTAGCCGGGAACCAGCCGAGGATCGTCGGCGGCGGGGGCCAACAGGTCCCCGGGGCTGAGGTCCCCGGGTCGCACCCGCTGCTCCCACGGCACCCATTCCGGCGCCAGCAACGCCGTCGGGCCCGGGACGAGCACCACTTCGCTCACGGTGGCGTGATCGGCGCCGGGATAGGCGGCCACAACCACGGCCCACTGCCACCCCTGGTAGCCCGGTAGATGCGCCAGGAACCGGTGGGTGGCGGTGTTCGGGTCTTCGTAGCTGACGCCCAGATAGTCGCCGAGCGTCTCCGGCCCGCTGAACTCCACAACGGCGGCCCTGGCCTGGTCCGCCGCGCCCGTGAGCACCGCCGCCAACCGTTCGGGCCACTCGCCCACGGTCGCCACGGGCGATCCCTCGATGGGTCTGGTCACGCTGTCTTCTGTCTGCATTGCGGTTCCAATACTAGGTTGACGAGCCACGCCCCGTTACCTGCAGACGCATGTCGCCGGCATAGGGGAGAATCGGGGAGTGTCTGGGCGGCGGCAAGGCGATCCGGGCCGGGTGGGCTCCAGGCCGGGCCGCCGGGCCCCCAATGGCGTTGCCGCACAACATCCGGGCGCGGCCAACTACCCTGCCGGCGACGGCGCCCAGCGCCGGACGCGCCGCCCACCGCCGATGCCGAGCGCCAACCGCTATCTGCCCCCGCTGAGCCACCAGGCGGAGCCGGACCACAGCACCGGCGCGCCCCCTCGTGCCCCGACTCCCGGCGAGCGGATCACCGTCACCCGCGCCGCGGCGCTGCGCAGCCGCGAAATGGGTTCCCGGATGTATTGGATGGTGCAGCGCGCGGCCACGGCCGACGGCGCCGACAAGTCCGGTCTGACGGCGCTCACCTGGCCCACGGTGGCCAACTTCGCGGTGGACGCCGCGATGGCCGTCGCCTTGGCCAACACGTTGTTCTTCGCGGCGGCGACCGGGGAGAGCAAGGGCCGCGTCGCGCTGTACCTGTTGATCACCATCGCGCCGTTCGCGGTGATCGCCCCCCTCATCGGTCCGGCGCTGGACCGGCTGCAGCACGGGCGCCGCGTCGCGCTCGCCGCGTCGTTCGCCCTACGCACGGCGTTGGCGCTGGTGCTGATCATGAACTACGACGGCGCCAGCGGGAGCTACCCGTCGATGGTGCTGTACCCGTGCGCGCTGGCCATGATGGTGTTCTCGAAGTCGTTCAGCGTGCTGCGCAGCGCGGTGACACCCAGGGTGATGCCGCCGACCATCGACCTGGTGCGGGTCAACTCGCGGCTGACCATGTTCGGTCTGCTGGGCGGCACCATCGCCGGGGGCGCCATCGCCGGGGGCGTCGAATTCGTCTGCACGCACCTGTTCAAGCTGCCCGGCGCATTGTTCGTCGTCGTCGCGGTCACGATCGCCGGCGCGGCGCTGTCCATGCGGATCCCGCGCTGGGTCGAGGTGACCGCCGGTGAGGTCCCCGCCACCTTGAGCTACCGCCAGGACAGCGAACCCCTGCGCCGAAGCTGGCACAAAGAGGTCAGCGGGGCACTTCGGCAACCGTTGGGCCGCAACATCATTACTTCGCTGTGGGGTAACTGCACCATCAAGGTCATGGTGGGGTTTCTGTTCTTGTATCCGGCATTCGTCGCCAAGGCGCATGACGCCAGCGGGTGGGCGCAGGTCGCCATACTCGGGGTGATCGGCGCGGCGGCCGGCATCGGCAACTTCGTCGGCAACTTCACCAGCGCGCGCCTCAAACTGGGCCGGCCCGCCGTGCTGGTGGTGCGCTGCACGCTGGCGGTGAGCGCGGTCGCATTGGCGGCCTCGGTGGCCGGCAACCTGATGCTGGCCGCGATCGCCACGCTGGTGACGTCGGGGGCCAGCGCGATCGCGAAGGCGTCCCTGGACGCCTCGTTGCAGAACGATCTGCCGGAGGAATCCCGGGCATCGGGTTTCGGGCGCTCGGAGTCGACGCTGCAGTTGGCCTGGGTCCTCGGCGGCGCCGTGGGTGTGTTGGTGTACACCGAACTGTGGGTCGGATTCACCGCGGTCACTGCCCTGCTCATCCCGGGCCTGGCGCAGACGCTGGTCAGCTTCCGCGGCAACTCGCTGATTCCCGGCCTGGGAGGTAATAGGCCCATCATGGTCGAGCAAGAGGGCACCCGTCGCGGCGTCGGCAGTCCGGCGGTGGTCGCCGAGTGAAACCCCGAATCAACCGCGGCGTGGCCGTGCTGCTGGCCTGCCTGATGGCTCTGCTCTGTGTGGGTGTCGGAGTCGGCACGTGGCTACTGGTAGGGCGCTCCGGTCCGCAACGCCCCGAGATCAGCGCGTATTCGCATGGTCACCTGGCCCGGGTGGGGCCCTACCTCTACTGCAACGTGCTCAACCTCGAAGACTGTGACACGCCGCAGACCCAGGGTGAGCTCCACGTCAGCGAGCGCTATCCGATTCAGCTCTCGGTGCCCGATGCCATCTACCGGGCGCCCTGGCGCCTGGTGCAGGTATATGAGGATCCAACGAACAGCACCAGCACCATCTTTCGGCCGGGCACCCGGCTCGCCGTGACTATTCCCCCGGTCGACCCGCATCGCGGTCGGCTGGCCGGGATCGTCGTGCAGTTGCTGACGTTGGCGGTGGACCCGGCGGGCGAACTCCGCGATGTCCCGCATGCGGAATGGTCTGTGCGCCTGACGTTCTGAGCCCTAGCGCGCCCAACGTGGAGGTGTTGTCGCACAACCCCAGGCGATTTCGCGCAACAAGTCGACGTTCGGCGAGAAAATTTCAAGCCCCGCGAACGCTACGCCCCGTGGCCGGCGGGCACCCGCTCCCCTTCGACCGGCGGGCCCGGGGGCGTCCCGCCCCCGAAAGGCTTGCCGCCCAAACTCTCTCGTCCGTGCGGGGATAACCACCCGGACAGGTCGGGGCCCTTGGGCACGATGCGGGTGGGGTTGATGTCGGCGTGGACGATGTAGTAGTGCTGCTTGATCTGGACGAAGTCGATGGTGTCCCCGAAGCCCGGCGTCTGGAACAGGTCGCGCGCGTAAGCCCACAGCACCGGCATTTCGCTCAGTTTGCTGCGATTGCACTTGAAGTGCCCGTGATACACCGGGTCGAAGCGGGCCAAGGTGGTGAACAACCGCACGTCGGCCTCGGTGATGGTGTCGCCCACCAGGTAACGCTGGTTGGTCAGCCGATCGCTCACCCAATCCAACGCGGCGAACAGCCGATCGTAGGCGGCTTCGTAAGCCTCCTGCGCGCCGGCGAAGCCGCACCGGTACACGCCGTTGTTGATTTCGGTGTAGACCCTCTTGTTGACCTCATCGATTTCGGCGCGCAGCCGCTCGGGGTAGAGCTCGGGCGCTCCGTCGCGGTGGTACGCCGACCACTCCGTCGACAGATCCAACGTCATCTGCGCGAAGTCGTTGGTGACCACCGCGCCGGTCGGTACGTCGACGATCGCCGGGACCGTGATCCCCTTCGGGTAGTCGGGGAACCGCTTGAAGTAGGCGTCTTGCAACCGCGGGATCTTCAGCACCGGATCCACACCGCCGGGATCGAGATCGAACGTCCAACTGCGCTCGTCGTGGGTGGGGCCGCAAAAGCCAATGGAGAGCACGCTTTCGAGGCCCAGCAACCGGCGGACGATGATGGCGCGGTTGGCCCACGGGCACGCGCGGGCGACGACGAGCCGGTACCGGCCGGGCTCGACCGGGTAGCCGTCGCGCCCGGCGGCGGTGATGCGGGTGGTGATGTAGTCGGTGTCGCGGTTGAACTCGCCTGCTTGCGCGATGTAGGAAGCCATGTCTTCCATCGTGGCTCAACGCGGGCTCGTTGCCGAGCGGTCGCTGGACAAGAATCGCCGGGCCAGGTTGTTCTCAGTCGACGCACCCTCTTCCCAGTGGGCGATCCACGGCCCGGTGCCCTCGGACTGATCGATGATCCCGGCCTCCAGCCAGCTGTACCGGCCCTGCAGCAGGTTGCGAGTCAGCTGCACATCGCTGCCGTCGGTGTTGTCCCACAACGCATGAAACAGCGTCTCCACCCGCAGCGTCGCTTGGGCGCAGAATGTTTCGGCCAGCTCGTAGGCCTGCTGGCCCACCACCGGATCGGCGGCACGTTGCGACTCCGCGTGCACGCAAGCCGCGGACATCGCGAACAACTCGGCGCCGATGTCGACGACGCGGCCGAGGAATCCCTGCCGCTGCTCCAGCTTGGCCTGCCAGCGCGCCATGCCGTAGAACGTGTTCCGGGCGAGCTTGCGGCTGGAGCGTTCGATGAACCGGAGGTGTGCCGCCAGCGGGCCGAACTCGTGGTAGGCCCGCGGTCGCTGACCTTCACCGAAAACCAGCTGCGGCAACCACTTTGCGTAGAATCCGCTCGCACCAACCGCCGCGGCGGCCTTCTGCCGCAGGCCGGTGTCGGGCTTGGCGAGGTCGCCGGCCGCGGCGAGGTGCGCGTCGACCGCCTCGCGCGCGATAAGCAGCCTCATGATCTCGCTGGACCCCTCGAAGATGCGATTGATCCGCAGGTCCCGCACCGCCTGTTCGACGGGCACGGCGCGTTCGCCCCGCGCGGCCAGCGACTCCGCGGTCTCATAGCCCCGTCCACCGCGGATCTGCATGACCTCGTCGGCGATCACACAGGCCATCTCGCTGGACCACAACTTGGCCAACGCCGCCTCGATCCGGATGTCGTTGCGCCCTTCGTCGGCCATCTGCGCGGACAGCTCGAGCACGGCGTCCAGCGCGTAATTGGTGGCGGCGATGAACGAGAGCTTGCGGGCCACCGCTTCGTGCTCGGCCAGCGGCTTGCCCCACTGGACACGCTCACCGGACCATTCGCGCGCGATCTTCAACGCCCACTTCGATGAGCCCGTCGCGCTGGCGGGGATCGACAACCGTCCGGCGTTGAGCGTGGTCAACGCGATCTTCAAACCGTCTCCTTCGGAGCCGATCAGGTTTTCGCGCGGGACCCGAACGCGGTGCAGCCTGGTGACGCCGTTCTCGATGCCGCGCAGGCCCATGAATTTGTTGCGCCGCTCCACGGTGATCCCGGGTGAATCGGCCTCGACGACGAAGGCGCTGATGCCGCCGCGGTGCCCTTCGCTGCGGGGCACCCGGGCCATGATCACCAGCAGCTCGGCGACCACACCGTTGGTAGTCCACAACTTCACGCCGTCGAGTTCGTAGGCCTGGCCGTCCTCGATGGGGGTCGCCGTCGACGCCAATCGGGCGGGATCGGAGCCGACGTCGGGTTCGGTGAGCAAAAACGCCGATATGGCCCCGGCGGCGCAGCGCGGCAAGAACTTCTGTTTCTGCTCGGGGGTCCCGGCGAGTTTGAGCGGCTCGGGCACCCCGATGGACTGATGCGCCGACAGCAGTGCGCCGAGACTGGGATGAACGCTCGTCACCATCATCAGCGCCCGGTTGTAGGCGACTTGCGACATGCCCAGGCCGCCGTATTCGGCCGGAATCTTCATCCCGAAGCAGCCCAGGTCGGCCAGTCCCTTCACGTATTCGTCGGGAATTTGCGCATCGCGTTCGATGACGCTGCCGTCGACGGTCTCCAGAAACTCGCGCACGCTGTCGAGAAACGCCCGGGTGCGGGTCTCGTCGGCTTCCGTGGGCGTGGGGAACGGGTGTATCAGCTCCAGCGGAAAACGGCCGAGAAACAATTCCTTTGCGAAGGACGGTTTATCCCAACCGGTTTCGCGAGACTCCTCGGCGAGCGCTCTCGCCTGTTCCTCGGTGACCTGCGCTTGCTGTGCCATCGCAGCCTCCTTGCTAGACGACCGTCATGGGGTGTGGAGTACCCCATCTGCGGCTCGTCACCGAGCCGTCGCCGGCAAATTGGCCGAGTCGGGCGCGTTAGGAGTCGAGCTCCCGTGCCACGGCCTTGACCACCTCGGAGACTCGGCGCGCCGTCTTGCGGTCGGGGTAGCGGCCCTTGCGCAGCTCGGGCTGCACGGTGCTTTCCAGCAGCGTGATCATGTCCTCGACCATGCCGTGCAGTTCGTCGGGGTTGTGCTTGTGTTCGGCAGGCGCCTCGCGCCGCGCCTTAGTCAGGCTGGGCGGCGGCTCAATCAGCTTGAGGCTCAACGCTTGCGGCCCGCGGCGTCCGGAGGCGATACCGAATTCCACCCGCTGGCCGGCCTTGAGCCCCTCGACCCCGGCGGGCAGCGCCGACGAGCGGACGTAGACGTCTTCGCCGTCCTCTTGTGACAGGAAGCCGAAGCCCTTGTCAGCGTCGTACCACTTAACCTTGCCGGTCGGCACTGGTCTCACCTGCTTGTCTAACGGATCAATAGAAATAGGCAACACAATAAGCGTCCCGCCTGCGCAGGACGCCGTATTAAGAGTCTGATCCTACTCGGATGCGTGCCTAACGAGCACCCCCGTTATTCGTCACTCGGTACGCTTGGTATTACCCGCGGAGGAGATATGCGCCTGATCCTGAACATCATCTGGCTTCTGTTCGGTGGCCTGTGGTTGGCCGCCGGATATCTCGTTGCGGCGCTCATCAGCTTTCTGCTGATCATCACCATCCCGTTCGGCTTCGCGTCGCTGCGCATCGCCTCTTACGCGCTGTGGCCGTTCGGCCGCACGATCGTCGCCAAGCCGACCTCCGGGTCCGGCGCGCTGATCGGAAACATCATCTGGGTGGTGCTGTTCGGGCTGTGGCTGGCGGTCGGTCATCTTGTCAGCGCGGTGACGATGGCGCTGACGATCGTCGGCATTCCGCTGGCGCTGGCCAATCTCAAACTGATTCCGGTGTCGCTGATGCCGCTGGGCAAGGAGATCGTTCCCCTCGACTCGCCGGTTCACCACGCGGCGCCGGTGGCCGCATGACCCTGACGGCGTTGGGTTTCCCGACGGTGCGGAGCCGCCCTGACGGCCCGGCCGGCGACCGTGTCGTCGCCGAAGCACCGTCCGCGGGCCCGTTGGTGGACACCTACGGGCGGGTCGCCACGGATCTGCGGATCTCGCTGACCGATCGCTGCAATCTGCGGTGCACCTACTGCATGCCCGCCGAGGGCCTGGCCTGGTTGCCGGGCGAGCAACTGCTGACGGCCGGCGAGTTGGCCCGGCTGATGGACATCGCGGTCACCCGGTTGGGGGTCACCAATGTCCGGTTCACCGGCGGTGAGCCGTTGCTGGCGCGCCACCTCGAAGAGGTGATCGCCGCGGCGGCCGCGTTGCGGCCGCGCCCCGAGATCTCCCTGACCACCAACGGCGTCGGGCTGGCGCGGCGGGCCGCCGGGCTCGCCCGGGCGGGGCTGGACCGCGTCAACGTGTCGCTGGACACCGTGGATCGGCAGCATTTCGCGGCCATCACCCGCCGCGATCGCCTCGACGACGTGCTGGCAGGGCTGGCTGCTGCCCACGAGGCCGGCCTGGCGCCGGTGAAGGTGAACGCCGTGCTCGACCCCGCGACCGGTCGCGAGGACGTGGTGGAGCTGTTGCGGTTCTGCCTCGAGCACGGCTACCAGTTGCGCGTCATCGAGCAGATGCCCCTGGACGCCGGGCACCAATGGCGCCGCGAGGCGGCGTTGAGCGCCGACGACGTGCTGGCCGCGCTGCGCCCGCATTTCCGGCTGCGGCCCGACCCGGCGCCGCGCGGGTCCGCTCCCGCCGAGCTCTGGCTGGTCGACGGGGGCCCCGGCACGCCGGGCGGCAAGGTGGGTGTCATCGCATCGGTCTCGCACGCGTTTTGCTCGACGTGTGACCGCACCCGGTTGACGGCCGACGGGCAGATCCGCAGCTGCCTGTTCGCGAAGGAAGAGACGGACCTTCGGGGGCTGTTGCGCAACGGCGCGCCGGACGAGGCGATCGAGGCGGCGTGGCGCACCGCGATGTGGGGCAAGCCCGCGGGCCACGGCATCAACGACCCGAACTTCATCCAGCCCGACCGCCCGATGAGCGCGATCGGTGGCTAGTCCCATGGGGCAGCCCCCCGTCCAGGAAACCGGCATCGGAGTGACGGTGCGCTACTTCGCGGCCGCCCACGCGGCCGCGGGCGTCGAGGCGGAGACGCTGGTGGTGCGCCCCGGCACCACGGTCGGCGAGCTGGTCGAGCGGCTGGCCACGCGGGGATCGAGCCTCGCCACCGTGTTGAGCCGGTGCTCCTACCTGTGCGACGGGGTCGCCGTGCGCGACGAGACCACAACGTTGCGATCCGGTGACACGATCGATGTCTTGCCGCCCTTTTCCGGCGGCTGAAACTGTGAAACATCTCACATAACGGAACGATAACGGCGCGATCACGGTCCAATCTCGCGTGTAATGACCTGCGCAAATACCGTGTGTTGCTGCGGTTTTCGCAGATGGCCGAGAGCGAAACGCCAGGTGTCGCGACACGTGACGCGACCAACAGAAACCGTTACGGTCTCCGAAGGCTCGCCAGCTATCCCGATTGGCGGACCTCCCCTCCCTATCGCGCCGAGCTCCATCCAATAGGCGGGGGCAACCAACTCATGGATGGAGACGGGGGACCCACCGGTCCACCGTGATCGGACTGGGGCCGCTCGCGGCTCCTAGGGGTGAAGCCGGCGTCGTCGTTTCGATTGACCACGTCGGCCGGGTGGCCTCTCCAACCCGAACCCGACAGCTGACCTCGCAGGCGCGTGACGAGAGAGGAATACATCGGCGCGCATGAGCGGACGTCACCGTAAGCCCACCGCATCCAGTGTCAACGTCGCCAAGATCGCCTTTACCGGCGCAGTCCTTGGTGGCGGCAGCATCGCCCTAGCCGGCCAGGCGGCCGCGGCCACCGACGGCGAATGGGACCAGGTAGCCCGTTGCGAGTCCGGCGGCAACTGGGCCATCAACACCGGCAACGGCTACCACGGCGGGGTGCAATTCAGCGCCAGCACGTGGTCGGCACACGGCGGCGGCCAATACGCCCCGTCGGCCGAGCTTGCCACCAAGGAACAGCAGATCGCCGTCGCCGAGCGGGTGCTGGCGACCCAGGGTCGCGGCGCATGGCCCGTCTGCGGCGGCCCGCTGTCGGCTCCCAGCCCGCGCGAGGCACCCGCCCCAGCCGGCCTGGACGCCCCGCTGGACGCCCCCGGCATCAACGGTGCACCGGCGCCCGACGCTCCCCCGCAGGACGCCCCGCCGCCCGCTCCGGTGCAGCTGGCCTCCTTCGACCGTCCGGCACCGGACGCTCCCCCGGCAGACCTGCCGGCGCCTCCGGCCGAGCTGCCCCCCGCTGCGCCCGCGGACGCCGCACCGCCGGCCGATCTGCCCCCCGCGCCCCCGGCCGAAGCGACGCCGCCCGCACCTCCGGCGGACGCGCCCGTCGCGGACGCGGACTTCCGCGGATTCGTCCCGGCCGGCATGCCGGAGCTCGCGTCCGACGCCAGCTACACCCAGCAGCTGTGGGAAGCGATTCGGGCACAGGACGTTCAGGGGAACGACGCGCTGGACGCCCTGGCGCAGCCGTCGCCCAACGCCTGAGGCGCTACCGCCAGATTCCCCGCACGCCCCGAAAACCCTCCTGTTCGGGGCGTGTCGGGCATGGCGCGGCTGCTACCTGGGGGCTGAGATCGCCACGGCGTCAGGCCGAACCCACCCACTCCTCGGTGCCGTCGGCGAAGAATTGGTGCTTCCACACCGGTAGCCGCGCCTTGATGGTGTCGACCAGCTGCGCGCAGGTGGTAAATGCCGCCTGCCGGTGATCGGCGGCGACCGCCGCGACCAATGCCGCCTCTCCGATGTGCAGCACACCGATTCGGTGGCTGGCGGCGACGGCGCGCACGCCGCCGGACTGCGCCGCCACATCGGCCACCACGTCGGCCATGACCTGGGCGGCCGACGGGTGGGCCGAGTACTCCAGCCGCACCACCCGGCGCCCGACGTCGTGGTCGCGGATCATGCCGACGAACCCGACGATGGCCCCGGCCGACTGGTGGCCGACCAGTTCCTCATGCTCAGCCAGAAAAATCGGGTGCTCGGTCATGGCTGCGCGCACGACCAACGTCATCGCTGGTGGTCTTTACCGGCGAGTTGATCGAGCGCGTGGTCGAGCACGTCGGCCAGCACCCCGAGCCCGTCGCGCACCCCACCCGGGGAACCCGGCAGGTTGACGATCAGGGTCCGCCCGGCCACCCCGCACACGCTGCGGGACAATACCGACGTCGGCACCTTCGGAAGGCCCGACTGGCGGATTGCCTCCGCCAGTCCGGGAATGAGGTAGTCGATGACGGCCACAGTCTGGTCCGGCGTGCTGTCGCTGGGTGAGATGCCGGTGCCGCCGGAGGTGAGGATGACGTCGACGTCGTCATCGATCGCCTTGCGCAGCGCATCACCGACCGGTGGGCCATCGGCGACCACCTCCGGCTCCCCGGGCGAAAAGCCCCGCTGCGTCAGCCATTCGGTGATGATCGGCCCGCATCGGTCTTCGTACTGTCCGGCCGACGCCCGGGTCGAGGCGATGATGACGCGGGCCGATCGGGTGCTCATGACCGCGTCCACATTCCGGTTTTGCCGCCTTCCTTGCGCAGGACTCGAATGTCATCGATCCGCGCGGCCGGGTCGACCGCTTTGATCATGTCGTAGAGCGTCAGGGCCGCGACGCCGACGGCGGTCAGCGCTTCCATCTCCACCCCCGTGCGATCGGTGCTGCGCACCGTCGCGGTGATCTCGATGTCCGACTCCGCGACGTCGAAGTCGATGTCGACCCCGGTCAGCGCGAGCTGATGGCAGAGCGGGATGAGATCGCTGGTGCGCTTTGCCGCCTGGATACCCGCCACCCGGGCGGTGGCCAGCGCGTCGCCCTTGGGCAGGCCCCCGGTCGAGATCAGGGCGACTACGTGGGCCGACGTGCGCAGGGCGCCCGCGGCGACGGCGGTCCGCTTGGTGGCTACCTTCTCGCTGACGTCGACCATGTGCGCCGCCCCCTGGTCGTCCACGTGTGACAGCGCACCCGGGTGGGATTCTCCCGACGCCCAGGTCGTCGAGGCTTTCGAGGCCTCAGAGGCCCTAGCCATGTGGGAGACCTACCGATTGACGACGGTGACCGGGTGCAGGTAGGGCAGCTCGGTGGAGGGCAGCGGGAACGTCAGCTCGCCGAAGGGCGACAGCGCACCGGTCCGGTCGGTCACGAGTTCACTGACCGCGTGGTCGTCGGGGTCCGTCGTCGGCCAGCCGTTGTCGACATACTTGGATTTGCGAGCTTTGCCCTCAGCAGTGTCAGCCACGAGGTCCATTCTGACAGGTGGCCCCGACGCGCGTGGCGCAAGACCGTAGGTTCGAGTCGCCGGGCGCCCGCCGCTTTGCTGTCTGCTGGGTACCGGCCACCTGCTTTACGCTGGTCAGCGATGACCGACAACACCCCGGATATCCCGCTGGGGTCGTGGCTGGCCGAGTTGCCCGACGAGCGCCTGATCCGACTGCTGGAATTACGGCCGGACCTCGCCCAGCCCCCGCCCGGCAGCATCGCCGCGCTGGCGGCCCGAGCTCAGGCCCGCCAGTCGATCAAGGCTGCCACCGACGACCTCGACTTCCTGCGGCTGGCGGTGCTCGACGCGCTGCTGGTGCTGCAGGCCGACGCGGAACCGGTGCCGACCGCGAAGCTGCTGGCGCTCATCGGGGACCGCGCCCCCGAAGGCGACGTCCTCGACGCGGTCGACGACCTCCGGCAACGCGTCCTGGTCTGGGGCGAGACCGCGCTGCGGGTCGCCCCGGACGCCGGGACCGGAATGCCGTGGCATCCGGGGCAGGTCATTCTCGAGGACACCTCGCGCGGCGCCGAGCAGATCGCCGGCCTGATCGACGACCTCAACCAGGCGCAGCTCGAGGTGCTGGAGAAACTCCTCGAAGGTTCGCCGATGGGCCGCACCCGTGACGCCGCGCCCGGCGCACCGGCGGACCGCCCGGTGCCCCAGCTGCTGACGATGGGTCTGTTGCGGCGCATCGACGCCGAGACCGTGATCCTGCCCCGCTACGTGGGACAGGTGCTGCGCGGCGAGCAGCCCGGTCCCATGCAGCTGACCGCGCCCGACCCGGTTGTGTCGACCGCCACGGCCGACGATGCCGACGCGACCGCCGCCGGAGCGGCCATCGACCTGCTGCGCGAACTCGACGTCCTACTCGAAACACTTTCCGCCGCACCGGTTTCCGAGCTGCGCAGCGGGGGCCTGGGAATCCGGGACGTCAAGCGGCTGAGCAAGGTGACCGGCATCGACGAGCCGCGGCTGGGGTTGATCCTGGAAGTCGCCGCGGCCGCCGGATTGATCGCCAGCGGCATGCCTGACCCCGAACCCACCGTCGGTGAGGCACCGTACTGGGCGCCGACGGTCGCCACCGACCGGTTCGCCGCGCTGTCCACCGCCGAGCGCTGGCAGCTGCTGGCCGGCAGTTGGCTCGACCTTCCCAGCCGCCCGACGCTGATCGGTACGCGCAGCCCCGACGCCAAACCCTATGGGGCTCTTACCGATGCCCTGTATTCCACGGCCGCACCGCTGGATCGCCGACTGTTGCTCGGTATGTTGTCTGAGCTCCCGCCCGGCGCCGGTGTCAACGCGGCGGAAGCATCGGCCGCGCTGATCTGGCGGCGGCCGCGCTGGGCCAAGCGGTTACAGCCGGGGCCCGTCGGGGATCTGCTCACCGAATGCCATGCCATGGGCCTGGTGGGGCGCGGGGCGATCAGCACGCCCGGCCGGGCGCTGCTGGACGTGGACGCCGATCCGCAGGCCGCGATCGACGCGATGGCCCGGGCGCTACCCAAACCGGTCGATCACTTCCTGGTGCAGGCGGACCTGACCGTTGTCGTGCCCGGCCCGCTGCAGCGCGACCTGGCCGAGCAACTCGCCACGGTGGCCACCGTCGAATCGGCCGGGACGGCAATGGTGTACCGCGTCAGCGAACAGTCGATCCGGCATGCGCTCGACGTCGGCAAGACCCGCGACTGGATGCACGCCCTGTTCGCCAAACACTCCAAAACACCAGTGCCCCAAGGGCTTACCTACCTCATCGACGACGTCGCGCGCAGGCACGGGCAGCTGCGGATCGGCATGGCCGCGTCGTTCGTGCGTTGCGAGGATCCGGCGCTGCTTGCCCAGGCCGTGGCCGCTCCCGCGACCGAAGACGTGCAGCTGCGCGCCCTGGCCCCCACGGTGGCGGTGTCGCCGGCGCCGATCGGCGAGGTGCTCGCCGCGCTGCGGGCGGCCGGCTTCGCCCCGGCGGCCGAAGACTCCACGGGCGCCATCGTCGACGTTCGGCCCCGTGGCGCCCGGGTGGCCACGCCGCAGCAACGCCGCCCGTATCGCCCCGTGCGGCGTCCCAACAGCGAAAGCCTGCAGGCGGTCGTCGCGGTGCTGCGCAAGGTCACCGCCGCACCGTTCGGCAACATCCGCGTCGACCCGGCGGCCACCATGACCCTGTTGCAGCGCGCCGCCAGGGAACAAGGCACCCTGGTGATCGGTTATCTAGACGCGGCCGGCGTGGCGACCCAGCGCGTCGTGTCGCCGATCACCGTCCGGGGCGGTCAGCTGGTGGCCTTTGATTCGGCTTCGGGGAGGCTGCGCGACTTCGCCATCCACCGCATCACGTCGGTGGTGTCGGCCCCCGGCCGATAATGAATGGCATGCCGGGCACGATGCAGAGCGAAGCGATGAGGAGAAGTGGCGCCTAGATGCGCGCCGACGACGATGCAGAGCGAAGCGATGAGGAGAAGTGGCGCCTAAATGACTGACGGACCGTTGATCGTGCAGTCCGACAAGACGGTGCTGCTCGAAGTGGACCACGAGCAGGCCGGCGCGGCGCGGGCCGCCATCGCGCCGTTCGCCGAGCTGGAACGCGCACCCGAGCACGTGCACACCTACCGCATCACGCCGCTGGCGCTGTGGAACGCCCGCGCCGCCGGCCACGACGCCGAACAGGTCGTCGACGCGCTGGTCTCCTTCTCCCGCTACGCGGTGCCGCAGCCGCTGCTCGTCGACATCGTCGACACCATGGCCCGTTACGGCCGCTTGCAGCTGGTGAAAAGCCCGGCGCACGGTCTCACCCTGGTGAGCCTGGACCGCGCGGTGCTCGAGGAGGTGCTGCGCAACAGGAAGATCGCGCCGATGCTCGGCGCCCGGATCGACGACGACACCGTCATCGTCCACCCCAGCGAACGCGGCCGGGTCAAGCAGATGCTGCTCAAGATCGGTTGGCCCGCAGAGGATCTCGCGGGCTACGTCGACGGAGAGGCGCATCCGATCAGCCTGGCCCAGGACGGCTGGCACCTGCGCGACTACCAGCAGATGGCCACCGACTCGTTCTGGTCCGGTGGCTCCGGTGTCGTGGTGCTTCCCTGCGGCGCCGGTAAGACGCTGGTGGGGGCCGCCACGATGGCGAAAGCCGGTGCGACAACGCTGATTTTGGTCACCAACATCGTCGCGGCGCGACAGTGGAAGCGCGAGCTGATCGCCCGCACCTCGCTCACCGAGGAGGAGATCGGCGAATATTCCGGTGAGCGCAAGGAGATTCGGCCCGTCACCATCTCGACGTACCAGATGATCACTCGCCGCACCAAGGGCGAGTACCGGCACCTCGAACTCTTCGACAGCCGCGACTGGGGACTGATCATCTACGACGAGGTCCACTTGTTGCCGGCGCCGGTGTTTCGGATGACCGCCGACTTGCAGTCCAAGCGGCGCCTCGGCCTGACCGCCACGCTGGTGCGCGAGGACGGCCGCGAGGGCGACGTGTTCTCCCTGATCGGCCCCAAACGTTATGACGCGCCATGGAAGGACATCGAGGCGCAGGGGTGGATCGCGCCGGCGGAGTGCGTCGAGGTGCGGGTCACCATGACCGACAACGAGCGGATGATGTACGCCACCGCCGAACCCGAAGAGCGTTACAAGCTCTGCTCGACGGTGCACACCAAAATCGCTGTGGTCAAAACGATTCTGGCGAAGCATCCGGGCGAGCAGACCTTGGTGATCGGCGCGTATCTCGATCAGCTCGACGAGCTGGGCGCCGAGCTGGGCGCCCCGGTGATCCAGGGCTCGACGCGGACCAAGGAACGCGAAGAGCTGTTCGACGGCTTCCGCCGCGGCGAGGTGAACACGCTGGTGGTGTCCAAGGTCGCCAACTTCTCCATCGATTTGCCGGAAGCCGCGGTGGCCGTGCAGGTTTCGGGAACGTTCGGCTCGCGCCAGGAAGAGGCGCAGCGGCTGGGCCGGTTACTGCGGCCCAAGGCCGACGGCGGCGGCGCCATCTTCTATTCCGTGGTGGCGCGCGACAGCCTGGACGCCGAGTATGCCGCGCACCGGCAGCGCTTCCTGGCCGAGCAGGGTTACGGCTACATCATCCGCGACGCCGACGACCTCCTGGGCCCGGCCATCTAGACTAGGGAACGCAAAAGCCCCCGAAACTCCATTGTTTCGGGGGCTTTTGTGTCTGCTGGCGCTACCGAGACAGGATGGTCGCCGACGCGGTGCCGGGCGCCCCGTACACCTGCGCCAGGCCGACGCGGGGATCGCCGGGCACCTGACGTTCCCCGGCCTCGCCGCGCAGTTGGCGCACCAGTTCGTGCATCTGCCGCAGCCCCGACGCGCCGATCGGCTCGCCGTTGGCGATCAGCCCGCCGTCGGTGTTGACGGGTATTGAGCCGTGGATCTCGGTGGCGCCGTCGGCCAGTAGCTTCTCCTGTTCGCCGTCCGCGCACAGGCCGGTCTCGGCCATGTGGATCACCTCGGCGCCGGCGTCGGTGTCCTGCAGCTGCGCGACGTCGACGTCCTCGGGTCCGATGCCGGCCGCCTCGTAGGCGGCCTTGGCCGCGTACACCGTCGGCGATGCGTCCTCGTCCAGGGGCGCCGACGTGGCGTGCACCTCGTAGGCGCCGAACCGTCGCGTCCGAATTTCGCAGGCGCGCACATAGACCGGCTTGTCGGTGAACTTCTCGGCCATGTCGGCGCGACACATGATGACCGCCGCGGCCCCCTCGTCGGGCGCGCAGAACATGTACTGGGTCAGCGGGTAGTTCAGCGCGGGCGAGGCGAGGATCTCCTCGACGGAAATCTCCTTGCGCCGGAAGGCATTCGGGTTCAGCGCACCATTGCGGAAGTTCTTGTTGGCCACCCGCGCCAACGTCTCCTGGGAGATGTGGTGGTCGTGGATGTACTTGTTGGCCTTCATGCCGAAGAACTTGGTGGTGACGAACTGCCCGTTGTTGGCGTACCACTGCGGCAGCGCCAGCTTGGCGGGGTCGTCGGTGAACGCCCCGCGCGGGTGTTTGTCGAGGCCGATGGCAATTCCGATGTCGTACTTGCCCAGCCGGATGGTGTCGGCGGTCTGCTGGATGGCGCTGGCCGCGGTGGCGCAGGCGTTGAACACGTTGGTGAAGGTGATGCCGGTCAGCCCGACCAGGCGGGTCACGGCGTCGGGGTTGGAGACCTCATAGCTGCCACCGAATCCGAACTGGATGTCTTTCCAGTCCACTCCGGCGTCTTTGAGCGCCAGCTGGACGGCTTCGGCGCCCATCTGCATCGCGGTCTTCTCGAACCGGCCGAACGGGTGGAGGCCCACGCCGATGATGGCGACGTCGTTGGTCATCTCAATCCTCCTGGATAACTTGTCGCGACCCGCTTCGCCCGGCGCCGCCGCGCTCGCGATCGCCACGGATAACTGGCAGCGGCCCGCCGCTAGACCGGCTGGAACGCGAAGGTCATGATTTCGGCGCCCTCGTCGTCGGTGGCCAGGGGCACCATGGTGAGTTCGACTTCCTGGCCGAACTGCAGCTTGGCCGGGTCGTTCTCGGTCAACCGCCCTTCGACGCGGATGACGTCACCGAGCTGGACCAAACCCACTCCGAACGGGACGAAGTCCTTTCCGGCCGGGCCGATGTAGGGGGCTCCCGGGGGGAAGCCCTGCGTCGTCCACGCCACCAGCGTCCCGCGGCGCGGTAACAACACGTCGGACATCTCGCCGCCGCTGCAACGCGGGCACCACTGCTGCACGGGGAAGGTGGTGGCCTCGCAGCTGCCGCATCGGCTGCCGATCAGCTGCGGGCTCTCATCGGGCCAGGTAGAGATCTCGGGGGCTAGCGCCTTCTGCATCGGGGGATCCTCCAGGATCGTCGACATTCCGCCAACAGAACTCACTGAACCGTATAACAGCTTTCCGAAAAGTGGAAACCACATTCTCGTCGCCGCACAACGGCTGAACATCGGCGGCAGCGCGGGGGAGATATGTTGGCGCCATGACGGTCACCGTGATACTCGAGCTCAGGTTCAAGCCCGACGAGGTCGCCGCGGGGCGCGAGCTGATGGGCCGGGCGCTGCAAGACACCCGGGCATTCGACGGCAACGTTCGCACCGACGTGCTCGTCGACGAGGACGACGAAGCGCACTGGCTCATCTACGAGATCTGGGAGACGGTCGAGCACGACGAGGCGTACCGCGCGTTTCGCGCCGGCGAAGGAAAGCTGACCCAGCTGCCTCCGTTGCTGGCCGCGCCTCCGGTCAAGACGAGATACGTCACAACCGACGTCTGACCTCGCGGCGCCGCACTGATGCTGACAGGGCTGCGCTACCGCTAGCGTTCGGGCATCGGCGCGAATTCAGGAGGCAACCAGGTCGTCGATCTGGCTGATTGCCGATGAGGTGCCCTCGACCACGCCCATGTCCAACACCTGCTGAAGCGCCTCGGCGGAGGCGAAAGTGCTGACGTAGATCGCGCGAGTGGCAACCCCGCGCCCGGGCGAGCTCACCCGGCCCAGGCCGGCGCCGCGACTAGCTCAGCGCGGGAATGATCTCTCGTTCGAACAGCTCGATGCCCGAGCGGTCGTAGGCAGCCTCGGGGAAATAGCAGATCGCGTACTCGCAACCGAGGTCGCGGAGCTTCGTCAGGCGCTCGATGACCTGTTCCGGTGTGCCCGTTGCCGAATCCGGCCCGCTGGTGCCGGCGATCATCGCATCCGCGGCGGCCTCGCCGACGTAACCGACCATGCGGTCGCGGACCCGTTGCAGCCGGTCTTTGACGTCGGCCTCCGATGTGCCGACGACGGCGTTGACATTGGCCGAACGCACGATGGCGTCGAAGTCGGTGCCCATGTCGCGGCAGTGCTCGGCCAGCACCTGCGACTTGTGGGCGAACGTCTCCGGCTCGGGCGTGAAGTTGGTGTACTGCGCGTACCGTGCGGCGATACGCAAGGTCACCTTCTCGCCACCGCCGGCGATCCAAAGCGGAATTCCGTTGTCTTGCAAGGGCTTAGGCGAGACGACCGCGCCGTCCACCTGGTAGTGCTTGCCGTCGAAGCTGACCTTGCCGTCACGCCAGGCGTCGCGCATGATCTGGACGCCCTCGTCCAACCGGCCCAACCGCACGCCCGCCGACGGGAATCCGTAACCGTAAGCGCGCCATTCGTGTTCGTACCAGCCGCCACCGATGCCCATCTGAATCCGGCCACCGGAGATGATGTCGGCCGTCGCCGCCACCTTGGCGAGGTACACCGGGTTGCGGTAGCTCATCGCCGTGCACATCTGGCCGAGCTTGATCCGAGACGTGGTGGCCGCGTACGCGGCCATCAGCGACCACGCTTCGTGGGTGGCTTCCCCGGTGGGCACCGGCACGGTGTGGAAATGGTCGTAGACCCACAGCGAGTCCCAACTCCCCCGATCCGCGTAATCGGCCAGGTCGCGCATCACCGCCCAGTGTTTCTCGGGTTCGATGCCGACCAGATCCATTCGCCAGCCTTGCGGAATGAAGAGACCGAAGCGCATACCAACGGACCTTAGCCCGGCCAGATCTCAGCCACGCAGCGCGTCAAGTGCGGCCGCCACGGACTTCTCCCGCAACTCCCCGTGGGGCGCGTCGGGAAACTGCACGCAGCAGTCCTGCAACCCGCCGAACGCGACGACCGCGCGGGTGGACTGCGCGAGCGTCGGCGTCTCGCCGAACACCAGCCGCGCCAACCGCTCGCGCCACGCGAGCACGGTGTCGATGAGGTCCAAATCGATAAGCGTCGACAACTCGGTCAGCAACAGCACCAGATCCCGGCGGTGCCGGTAGTGAAAATCGAAATAGCCTTCCAACAACTCGCGCGCATCGACGGCGCCGCGGACCTCGTGGTCGGCGACGAATCGCTCGCCCTCGTCGATCAGCGGCACCAGGATGCTGCGCACCAGGTCCTCGCGTGACGGAAAGTGGTAGTACAGCGCGGGTTTGGTGATGCCCAACTGGTTGGCGATGTCCTGCAGGCTGGTGCGCTGCACGCCCCGCTGCAGAAACAGCTCGCGAGCGGCCTCCTGAATCCGCTCGCGCGTGTCCGACCGGGGCCTGCTCACCCCCAGAGCTTACCTGACTTACCGATCGGTAAGTGGGATGTTATGCTTACCGAACGTTAAGTAAGTCGGGAGGTGGATCGTGCGGATACTCATTTCCGGCGCCAGCGTCGCCGGCCCGGTCCTGGCGTACTGGCTGTCCCGTTACGGCTTCGACGTCACCGTCGTCGAGCGCGCCCCGGCACTGCGCAAAACCGGCGGCCACGCCGTCGACTTGTTCCGTCCCGCGATGGAGATCTCGGCGAAGATGGGCGTCCTGCCGCGCATCGAGTCGTTGGCCACCGGAACGAACCGGATGGCGTTGTACCGGGAAGGCCGGCCGCGGGCCACCGAGATCGACCTCACCAAGATCTACGCCGCCAGCTCCGACCGGCACGTGGAAATCATGCGCGACGACCTCAGCGAGATTTACTACGACGCCGCCCGCGACGAGGTCGAGTACCTGTTCGGCGATTCGATCACCGCGATCGAGCACGACGGCACCGTGACATTCGAGCGCTCCCCGGCGCGCGGCTTCGACGTCATCGTCGGCGCCGACGGCCTGCATTCCAATGTTCGGCGCCTCACCTTCGGCGAGGAGGCCGGCCTGACGCGCTTCCTCGGCGGATACCTGTCGGTGTTGTCGGCGCCCAAGACGCTGGTCGAGCCCGGCGAGATGGTCGGCCACCTCGGCGTCGGCCGCTTCGCCGGGATCTACACCGCGGACCACCTGGACGACGCGCGGGTGGTGTTCCTGTTTCGCAATAAGGAGGGTTTGGACTACGACCACCGTGATGTGTTGCGGCAGAAGGGTTTACTGCGCGACGCGTTCGCCGGGATGCATGACCAGGTGGACGGCTGGCTGGCCGAAATCGAGCGCACGCCCACCTTCTACTTCGACTCCATCACCCAGCTGCGCACGGACAGGTGGTCGCGCCGCCGCGTCACCCTGGTCGGCGACGCCGGATACTGCCCCGGGCCGGCGGTGGGCGGCAGCACCAGCCTCGCCGTCCTCGGCGCCTACGTGCTGGCCGGAGAGCTCGCCCGGGCCGACGGCGACCACCTGCGCGCCTTCGCCGCCTACGAACTGCAGATGCGCGAACCGGTGCATCGGAGCCGGTCCTTCGCCCGCGGCGCCGCCAAGGGGATCATTCCCGGTTCCCGCGCTGGAGTCTGGGCGTTAACCCGTGGAGCCCAACTGATCTCGGCGATGCCCGGGTCGCTGTCCCAGTCGCTGGCCAAGCTGAACACCAAGGGCGTCCGCATGCACGATTCGATGCCGGTCCCCGACTACACCGGATGCGACGTCTGACAGCATGTCCGGTAGGACGCGGACCGAAGCGCATGCCAAGAAGGGAAGGTCTCAGATGGAACTGACCGGTGTTGGGATCTGGAGCAGTCAGCTGCGCTACGGCGACCCGGCCGAATCCGCCGACGCGGCAGCCGAACTCGATGAACTCGGCTTCCCTGCGCTGTGGATACCCGACGTCGGCGGCCCGGTGTTCGACGCGGTGGGTCATCTGCTCGCCGCGACCAAACGGACCGTGATCGCGACCGGCATCCTGAATTTGTGGATGCATGCGCCCGGCGACGTCGCCGAATCCTATGCGACGCTGACCGCCGAGCACGGGGACCGCTTCCTGCTGGGAATCGGCGTCAGCCACGCACCGCTGATCGATGCCGGCCAGCCCGGGCGCTACCGCAAACCGCTGGCGGCGACGGCGTCCTTCCTGGACGGGCTGGATGCCGCGCCGCGGCCGGTTCCCATCGAGCGCCGGGTTCTTGCCGCGCTCGGACCGAAGATGCTGAAGCTGTCCGCGAGCCGCGCCGCGGGCGCCCACCCTTACCTCGTCACTCCCGACCACACCGCTTCTGCGCGTTCGGCTTTGGGCCAGGGTCCGCTGCTGTTGCCGGAGCAGACGGTGATCCTGACCGACAGCCCCGACGAGGCACGCCAGATCGGAATTGAGTGGCTGCGGTCCTATTTGGCGTTGCCCAACTACGCCAACAACCTGCTGCGCAGCGGCTTCTCCGAAGATGATGTGGCGCAGGTGAGTGACCGGCTCTTCAACGCGATCATCGCCTGGGGTGACGAAGACGCCATCATGCGCAGGGTCGCCGAGCATCGTTCCGCCGGCGCCGATCACGTCTGCGTGCAGGTGCTGCGGGCCGATCCGAGGGCCTTCCCGCGGGAGGAATGGCGCCGGATCGCCGCCGCCACCCGATAAAAGGTGACCGGCACGCTTAGGGTGAGCTATGGCTTCCAAGCAGACGCTGTTTCGGATCTTCTACCGCATCGGTTTCACCCCGTGGGACGGTCATCCGCTCGCCCAAAGCGTCCGGGACCTGGTCGAGGGAACCCGCGACGCCGTCGCGCTTCCCGCCAGGTCCGCCCTTGAACTCGGATGCGGTACCGGGGACTGTTCGATCTACCTCGCCCAACACGGCTGGAAAGTCACCGCGGTCGACTTCGTGGCCAAACCCCTCGAACGGGCGCGGGCCAAGGCCGGCGCGGCCGGCGCGGCGGTGGACTTCGTCCAGGCCGACGTCACGCAGCTGAGCCAGGCCGGAATCGGTGCGAACTTCGAGTTGATCGTCGACAACGGGTGCCTGCACAACATGAGCGACGCGGACCGCGACGCCTATGTGCGGGAGATCAGCGCCGTGGCGGCCCCGGGTGCCCGGCTGTTGATTGTCGCGTTCGTGCCCGGCGGCCGGGTCGGGGTGCGCGGCGTCGATCACGCCGAGATGGAACAGCGGTTCACGCAAAGCTGGACGCTGTTGTCCGCGGGCGCCGAACGCGAGTTGGACCGCGCGGAGAAAACCCCGGCTCGCTACTACCTGTTCCAGCGGCGCCCCTGACCGGCGAGCAGACGCAGAATCGCACGCGGAATCCCCGCGCAGTGCGATTCCGCGTCTGCTCGCGGTAGGGCTTACGTCAGCGACGCGGGCGGCAGGAAGCGGTCGCCGTACTTGGCGGCCAGTTCCTTGGCGCGCGCCACGAAGGCGTCCTTGCCCGTGCCGCCGGCACCGGAGTAGCCGACGATGAACTGCGCGCTGCCCCCGGTGTACGGCGGGAAGCCGATACCCATGATGGAACCGATGTTGGCGTCGGCGGTCGACGTCAGCACGCCCTCGTCCAGGCACTTCTGCGTCTCGAGCGCCTCGGCGAACAGCATGCGATCGATCATGTCCTGCAACGGAATGTCCGCGCTGCCCGACTTGAACGTCTCCTGCAGGCCCGGCCACAGGCGGGTCCGCTTGCCGTCCACGTACTCGTAGAAGCCGGCGCCCTTCAAACGGCTGGGCCGTCCGATCTCGATCATCTTCTCGACCACCGCCTCGGCCGAATGCGGCTCGTAGGTGCCGCCGGCGTCCTCGACGCCCTTGCGGGTGGCGGCGGCGATCTTGTGCATCAGCTCCAGGTTGAGCTCGTCGGACAGCTGCAGCGGCGGCGCCGGGTAGCCGGCCTGCGAACCGGCGTGCTCGATGCTGGCCGGGGCCACGCCCTCGCCGAGCATCGCCAGCGCCTCGTTGACGAACGTGCCGATCACGCGGCTGGTGAAGAAGCCGCGGCTGTCGTTGACGACGATCGGGGTCTTGCCGATGGCCAGTGTGTAGTCGAACACCCGGGCCAGGGCCTCGTCGGATGTCTTCTCGCCCTTGATGATTTCCACCAGAGGCATCTTGTCGACCGGCGAGAAGAAGTGGATCCCGATGAAGTCCTCCTGCCGCTTGACTCCGGTCGCCAGACCGGTGATCGGCAGCGTGGAGGTGTTCGACCCGAGCAGCGCGTTGGGTTCGACGATGTCCTCGATCTCCTGGAATACCTTGTGCTTGAGTTCCTGGTTCTCGAAGACGGCCTCGATCACGAAGTCGACGCCCTTGAGGTCGGCGGGGTCGGCGGCCGGCGTGATGCGCTCGAGCAGCGCCTTGCTCTTCTCCTCGGTGGTCTTGCCGCGCTGAAGCGCCTTGGCCTCAAGCTTTTCCGAGTAACCTTTGCCCTTCTGCGCGGCTTCGAGGCTGACATCCTTGAGCACGACGTCGAAGCCGGCCTTGGCCGAGACGTACGCGATGCCGGCGCCCATCATGCCCGCACCCAGCACGCCGATCTTGTTGATCTTGACCGGCTCGATGCCGTCGGGGCGGGAACCGCCGCCGTTGATGTGCTGTAGGTCGAAGAAGAACGCCTGGATCATGTTCTTGGCGACCTGGCCGGTGACCAGCTGGGTGAAGTAACGGCTTTCGATGCGGCTGGCCGTGTCGAAGTCCACCTGCGCGCCCTCGACGGCCGCGTCCAGGATGGCCCGCGGCGCCGGCATCGGGGCGCCCTTCAGCTGCTTCTTGAGCAGCGCCGGGAACGACGGCAGGATGCCGGCCAGCGCGGGGCTGGCCGGGGTGCCGCCGGGCATCTTGTAACCCTTTTTGTCCCAAGGCTGTTCGTGCGAGTCGGGGTTGGCCTTGATCCATGCCTTGGCGGCGGGCACCAATTCCTCCACGGAGCCGACGAGCTCGTCGACCAGGCCGATCTCCTTGGCCTTGTCCGGCTTGAAACGGGTGCCTTGGGACAGGATGTTCATGAAGGCGTTCTGGATGCCGAACATCCGCACGGTGCGGGTCACCCCGCCGCCGCCCGGCAGCAGGCCCAGCGTCACCTCGGGCAGACCGACGACCAATCCCTTGACGTCGGCGGCGATCCGGTGGTGACAGGCCAGCGCGATCTCCAGGCCACCGCCCAGCGCGGCGCCGTTGATGGCGGCCACCACCGGCTTGCCCAGGGTCTCCAGCGCGCGCAGGTCGCGCTTGACCGACTCGACGGTGTCGAACGCCTCGCCGGCGTTCTCGGGGCCGAGGTTGATCATGCCCTTCAGGTCACCCCCGGCGAAGAACGTCTTCTTCGCGCTGGCGATCACCACACCGGTGATCGAATCCTTCTCCGCGACAAGGCGTTCGACGGCGTTGTGCATGGACTCGCTGTAGTGCTCGTTCATCACGTTGGCCGACCCGGTGGGGTCGTCCATCGTCAGGGTGACGATGCCGTCAGCGTCCTTATCCCACTGAATTGTGTTCTCTGCCATGGCCTTAAACCCTCTCGATGATGGTGGCGACACCCATGCCGCCGCCGATGCACAGTGTGACCAGGGCGCGACGCGCGTTGCGGCGCTCGAGCTCGTCGACCATGGTGCCGGTGATCATGGCGCCCGTGGCGCCCAGCGGGTGGCCCATCGCGATGGCGCCGCCGTTGACGTTGAGCTTCTCGTCGGGAATGTTGAGGTCCTTCTGGAACTTCAGCACCACCGACGCGAACGCCTCGTTGAGCTCGAAAAGGTCGATGTCGTCGACGGTCAGCCCGGCCCGGTCGAGGACCTTCTGCGTGGCGGGCGTCGGGCCGGTCAGCATGATGACCGGGTCCGCGCCGCTGGTCGCGGTCGCGACGATGCGCGCCCGCGGGGTCAGCCCCTGCGACTTGCCGGCGGCCTCCGAACCGACCAGCACCAACGCGGCGCCGTCGACGATGCCGGAGCTGTTGCCGCCCGTGTGGACGTGGTTGATCTTTTCGACCCAGTGGTACTTCTGCAGCGCGACGTCGTCGAAGCCGCCCATCTCGCCGACGCCGTCGAACGCCGTCTTGAGCTTGGCCAGGCCCTCCATGGTGGTCTCGGGCCGCATGTGCTCGTCGTGGTCGAGCACGACCAGGCCGTTCTGGTCGCGCACCGGCACGATCGACTTGGCGAAGTAGCCGCCCGACCACGCCTCGGCGGCCTTCTGCTGGCTGCGCAACGCGTAGGCGTCGACGTCCTCGCGGGAGAAGCCCTCGATGGTGGCGATCAGGTCGGCGCCGATACCCTGCGGCACGAAGCCGATCCGGTAGTTGGTCTCGGGGTCGGTCGCCCACGCGCCGCCGTCGGAGCCCATCGGCACGCGGCTCATCGACTCGACGCCGCCGGCCAGCACCAGGTCGTCCCAGCCGGAACGCACCTTCTGCGCGGCGGTGTTGACGGCTTCCAGGCCGGAGGCGCAGAACCGGTTGAGCTGGACGCCCCCGGTGGTCTCCGGCAGGCCCGCGGCCAGCACCGCGGTGCGGGCGATGTCGCCGCCCTGGTCGCCGACCGGGGACACGACGCCCAGGATCATGTCGCTGATCAGGTTCTCGTCCAGGTCGGGGTAACGCCGGCGCAGCTCGTCGACCAGGCCCACGACCAGGTTGAGCGGCTTCACCTCGTTGAGCGAGCCGTTTTTCTGCTTGCCCCGCGGCGTGCGGATGGCCTCATAAATGAAAGCTTCTTCGGACATGACGACTTCCTTGTTCGCGAATAGGGTTCGAATCCCGTCTTCAAGACTAGGTCCCGCACCACCCTAACAGCAGGGCCCGGCCAACCTGTTGGTTGAGCCGGTCGGCGCAGGTCAGGGCCTCGAGCGTGACGCGACAGTCACGTTCGGCGGCGAGCGTGACGCTGCAGTCACGCCCGGGGCGGCGCGCATCGCCGCCGGGCCTAAGCTCGATTGCCCGCCTCCTCCTCGCGCCGCACCGCGGCGCGCATCGTCGCCGGGCCTAAGCTCGTCCACCATGACGGTCTCGCGACTGCGTCCGTACGCGACCACGGTGTTCGCCGAGATGTCGGCCCTGGCCGCGCGGATCGGGGCGGTGAACCTCGGCCAGGGATTTCCCGACGAGGACGGGCCGCCGGCCATGCTGAAGGCCGCCCAGGAGGCCATCGCCCACGGCGTCAACCAGTACCCGCCGGGGATCGGCATCGCGCCGCTGCGGCACGCGATCGCCGCCCAGCGTCGCCGCCAATACGGCATCGAGTACGACCCCGACACCGAGGTGCTGGTGACGGTCGGGGCGACCGAGGCCATCGCCTCGGCGGTGATCGGCCTGATCGAGCCCGGCTCGGAGGTCCTGCTCATCGAGCCGTTCTACGACTCCTACTCGCCGGTGGTGGCGATGGCCTCCGCGCGGCGGGTCGCCGTGCCGCTGGTCCCCCACGGCCGCGGTTTCGCCCTGGACGCCGACGCACTGCGCCGCGCGGTGACGCCGAGGACCCGCGCGCTGATCGTCAACTCACCGCACAACCCGACCGGCACGGTGCTCGGCGCGACCGAGCTGGCCGCCATCGCCGAGATCGCCGTCGCGGCCGACCTGTTGGTGATCACCGATGAGGTGTACGAACATCTGGTGTTTGACGGCCGCCAGCACGTGCCGCTGGCCGGTTTCGACGGCATGGCCGAGCGGACGATCACCATCTCCAGCGCCGCCAAGATGTTCAACTGCACCGGCTGGAAGATCGGATGGGCTTGCGGCCCAGCGCAACTCATCGCCGGAATGCGCGCGGCCAAACAGTATCTGAGCTATGTCGGCGGCGCGCCGTTCCAGCCGGCCGTGGCTTTGGCGTTGGAGCGGGAGGGCGCGTGGGTGGACGACCTGCGCGCCACGTTGCAGGCCAGGCGCGATCGGCTGGCCGCCGGGCTGACCGACATCGGGTTCGAGGTGCACGACAGCGCCGGCACGTACTTCTTGTGCGCCGATCCGCGCCCGCTGGGCTACGACGACAGCTCCGCGTTCTGCGCGGCGCTACCCGAAAAGGTCGGGGTCGCGGCGATCCCGATGTCGGCCTTCTGCGATCCGGACACCGTGCACGGGCCGGCCGACGTGTGGAATCACTTGGTGCGCTTCACCTTCTGCAAACGCGACGACACGCTCGATGAGGCGATCAAGCGATTGTCCGCGCTCAAGGACGGCGCTACCTAGCCGGGCCGAAGCCCTCGCGGCCCATCACCCGCTTGCGCAAGCCCTCCAGCGCGGCATGAAGGATTTTCTTGCGGGCCCGCGCGACCCAGAACTCCGGCAGCGGGGCCCACGGTTCGACGGTGATGGTGAACCGCACCCTGGTCTTGTCGTCGCCCACCCGGCTCAGGTTGTACTCCCCGTGCTGCCCGTGTTGCTGGGCGGTCTTGTGGGCGTCCCACACCATCCAGTCGGGCCCCCAGTGGTATTCGAGCAGTTCCGTGTCGTGGATGCCGGTCACCGCGATCGTGACCTTCACATGGTGCGGCCGCCCGTCCGGGTGCTTGTCGACGACCTCGACCCGCTTGTGCACCGACGACCACGACGGCACCGCGTCCATATCGGCGAGCGCCTCCATGATGACCTCCGGAGGCGCATCGATCACGATTTCCGACGATGCTTGTACAGCCACTACTAATAAGTTAACAACAGCGCCGCAACCGGTGAGGCCCTAAAACCACAGACACCCTCTATTCCGGCTCGGCTGAACGATTGGCGCGCATCACCATGTCGCGCAATCCCTTTTCCGCCCCGTCGAGGGCGCTTTCGCTTGCCCGCCGGACGATGAACGCGGGCATGGGCCGGCCCGGTTCGACGGTGATGTCGAAACGCACCCGGGTCTGGCCGACGCCTTCGGGTTTGACGTTGTACTCGACGTGTTGGCCGTGCTGCTGTGAGGTTCCCTTGGCGTCGTAGCAGACCCAGTCGGGGCCCCAGTGATATTCCAGGATCTCCTTGTCGACGAGGCCCAGAATCTTGATGGTGGTCTTGACGTGGTGGGGCCGGCCGTCGGGATACCGGTCGATCACTTCGATGTGTTTGTGCAGCGGTGACCACGACGAGAGGACGCCGACATCTGTCAGCGCCTCCATGACCACTTCTGGCGGCGCGTTGACGACAAATTCGCGTGATGCTTTTACGGCCACTGAGATCAAATTTAGCAACGCCGGCCCAGGCGTGGATAGGTTCGATGTAATCGACGGTCTACCAGTTGATTTCGTCAAGCGGTGTGGTCGCCGCCGGCGGTCGCTCAATGGGTCCGGACGGTGTTCGCGAAAAGCGTGGGGCGGGTGCGGCCTGGTCGACACCGTGGGCGGTGATGACGGTGGACCGCGTCCGCAAGTGGTCGTCGGCAGCGGCTTCGGTCCACGTCAGCACCGGGGTGACGCACGCATCGGTGCCGGCGAACGTCCGCGCCCATTCGTCACGGGTCCGGCTCGCGAACCGTTTCGCGAAGACGTCGCGCATCTGTGGGTAGGAGTCCCGGTCGCGCTGGCCGGGCACGTCCTCGGGTGACAGGCCGAGCCCATCGAGCAACGCCGCGAAGAACTGTGGCTCGATGGCCCCGACGGCCACGTAGCCACCGTCGGCGGTCTCGTAGCAACCGTAGAACGGGGCGCCGCCGTCGAGCAGGAAGGATTCGCGTCGGTCCCGCAGTGCGCCAGTGGACTTCATGGTCCACATCATCTGGGCCAGCAGGCTGACCCCGTCGACCATCGCCGCGTCGATGACCTGACCCTTGCCCGAACGTTCCCGTTCGTAGAGCGCGGCCGCGATGCCGAGCAGCACCAGCATCGAGCCGCCGCCGAAGTCGGCGACCAGGTTCAGCGGCGGGATCGGCGGCCGGTCGGCGTAGCCGAGCGCCGAGAGCGCGCCGGTCTGCGACAGGTAGTTGATGTCGTGACCCGCCGTGTGCGCCAGCGGCCCGTCCTGCCCCCAGCCGGTGATCCGCGCGAAGATCAGCCGCGGGTTGACCGCGGCGCAATCCTGCGGACCGATGCCGAGTCGTTCGCACGTGCCGGGCCGAAAGCAGTCCAGCAGCACGTCGGCCTTGGCGGCGAGGTCCAGCAGTGTCTGAGGCTGCGACTTGACGTCGAGGTCGACGACCCGCTTGCCGCGGTGCAACAAGTCCCGGCTCTCGGCCGGCATTTCGAGACCGCCCGAGGGCCGCCGCACCCGCACCACGTCTGCGCCCAGATCCGCGAGCATCATTCCCGCGTGCGGCCCCGGTCCGATGCCGCCGAGTTCGATGACTCGCACCCCGGCCAGCGGGCCACCGCCGCTCACGGTGACTACTTGCCCTTCTTGACCTTGAGCACTCGCTCACGCAGGGCCTTGGTCGCGGAGTCAATCGTCCCCTTCACGGCGCGCTTCAGCACGAAGCCGGGCAGCGGCACATTCGGGTCCGCGAGCAGCTCGAACTTCACCAGGGTCTTGTCGCCCTGCGGTATCAGGGTGTACTTGCCGTCCTGCGCCTTCTGCTGCGAGGAGCTGACCAGCGTCCAGCTCACCGCGTCGTCCGCCCAGGTGTAGGCCACCACCTGTTCGTCGGTGATCCCGGCGACCTTGACCTTCATCTTCACTTTGCGAGGGCGCCCGTCGTCGCCGGTCTCGAGGACCTCCGCGCTCTGGTGCGGTTCCGACCATTCGGGCATCGATTCGAAATCGGCGATGACGTCCAGAATCTCCTCGGGACTGGCTTCGATCACGATGTCGCGGGATTCTTTGAGTGCCATGGCCCGCACGATACTGGCACGGCGTCGCGCCCGGAATGGATTCGGCCGAGCGTACCGTCGTGCCTGTGACTGATGCTGCGACCGAACCCGCATACACCGTCGGTGACTACCTGTTGGACCGCCTCGCCGAACTCGGCGTCTCGGAGATCTTCGGCGTTCCCGGTGATTACAACCTGGAGTTCCTCGACCACATCATCGCCCACCCCCGCCTGCGGTGGGTCGGCAACGCCAACGAGCTCAACGCCGGCTATGCCGCCGACGGATATGGACGGCTGCGCGGAATGTCGGCCTTGGTAACGACATTCGGCGTCGGTGAGTTGTCTGCGGCCAATGCGATCGCGGGCAGCTACGCCGAGCAGGTCCCCGTCGTCCACATCGTCGGCGGCCCGTCCAAGGACGCCCAGGGCACCCGCCGGGCGCTGCACCATTCGCTCGGCGACGGCGACTTCGAACACTTCTTCCGGGTCAGCCGCGAAATCACCTGCGCTCAAGCCAATCTCATGCCCGCAACGGCCCGCCGAGAGATCGACCGGGTCTTGTCCGAGGTGCGCGAGCAGAAGCGCCCCGGATACATCCTGCTGTCCACCGACGTGGCACGTTTCCCCACCGAGCCGCCCGAGACTCCGCTGCCCCGCTACAGCGGCGGCACCAGCCCCCGCGCGCTGGCGATGTTCGTCGAGGCCGCGACCGAACTCATCGGCGGCCACCGGCTCACCGTCCTCGCCGACCTGCTGGTCCACCGCCTGCAGGCGATCAAAGAACTCGAGGCGTTGCTGGCGGCGGACGTCGTCCCGCATGCCACGCTGATGTGGGGGAAGAGCCTGCTCGACGAGAGCTCACCAAATTTCCTGGGGATCTACGCGGGCTTGGCCAGCGCCCCGGCGGTGCGCACCGCGATCGAAGAGGCTCCCGTGTTGGTCACCGCCGGCGTGGTGTTCACCGACATGGTGAGCGGCTTCTTCAGCCAGCGGATCGACCCGGCCCGGACCATCGACGTCGGCCAGTACCAAAGCAGCGTGGCCGGAGAAGTCTTCGCGCCGTTGGAAATGGGCGCCGCGCTGGAAGCGTTGGCCACCATCCTGGCCCGGCGCGGGACCTCGTCGCCCCCGGTGGCCTCGCCGCCGGCCGAGCCGCTCCCGCCGCCCCCGCCGCGCGATCAACCCCTGACCCAAAAAATGGTGTGGGATCGGCTGTGCCAGGCCCTCACACCGGGCAACGTGGTGCTCGCCGATCAGGGCACCTCCTTTTACGGCATGGCCGACCACCGGTTGCCGCAAGGGGTCACCTTCATCGGTCAACCGCTATGGGGCTCAATCGGTTACACGTTGCCGGCCGCCCTCGGGGCCGCCGTGGCGCATCCGGACCGCCGCACGGTGTTGCTCATCGGGGACGGCGCCGCGCAACTGACCGTCCAGGAGCTCGGCACGTTCTCACGCGAGGGGCTCTCCCCCGTCATCGTGGTGGTCAACAACGACGGCTACACCGTCGAGCGCGCCATCCACGGCGAGACGGCGCCGTACAACGACATCGTCAGTTGGAAGTGGACGGACGTTCCGCACGCGCTGGGCGTCACCGATCACCTGGCGTTTCGGGTCCAGACCTACGGGGAGCTCGACGAGGCGTTGACCGCCGCCGCCGAACACAAAGACCGCATGGTTTTCGTCGAGGTGGTGCTGCCGCGGCTCGAGATTCCTCGCCTGCTCGTCGAACTCGTCCAGCCGACGTCACCGGACGGCAGTCCGCGCCGCTGATATACAGCCGCGCCGGCCGCCTCAGATCGAGTTGGGCGTCCGGTCCGGCGCCGACGATCGCAGGATGGCCTGCACCGTCCGCCGGCAGCGACCGCAATCGGTGCCCGCTCCGCACGCCTGGGCGACTTCGTTGGTGGTCGACGCCCCGCACTCGACGGCCTCGGTCACGGTCTGGCTGGTGACCCCGTTACACAGGCACACGAACACCGGCGGACCCTCAGTCCGCCTCGATGCGCATCATGTCGGAGAACCGCCCGACGAACAGCGGCGGGTAGGCGCCGATGCCCGCTCCCGACATCCACTGCGCCGCGGCGTCAGGGTGGTCGATCCACTCCCGCGCGCTTTCCTCGTCGGGGAACTCCTGCAGGATCAGCACCTCGTGATCATCGTCGAAAGCCTGAAATACCCAGGTCTTTCGGATGCCTGCCGTGGTGAATCTGTCCATGGCCGTGCTGACTTCGGAGGTCAGCAGGGCTACATCGTTGACGGACGCGATGGCGGCCACCACGACCCCGGGGGCCGCCGGGGTGTGCGGTGGCTGGGCGATGAACCGGTCGATGATCTCGCCGGCGAATACCGCGGGGATGTCGTCCACGCCGGCTTCGTCGAACCAATCAAAGAACACCCGGGACCGCAGCAGCTCGACGATCGGCTCGCGGCTGTGGACTCCGATCATCACCAGGACCCGGCCGTAGTCGTGCGTCGAGGTGTAGACCAGCACGTGGTGCGCGCCGATATCGGCCAGGGCCGCCTTGTTGCGTTCCAGCAACGGCCATACTCGCGACGGATCCGGGACACGGTAGTCCGACGCGATCACCATCGAATGAATATCGCCGTCATTCATCGAAGTTGGTCCTTCATCACTTTCCCCGTCGCGTTGAGTGGGAGTGAATCAAGGAACTGTACCGCGCGCGGCACCTTGAACCCGGCCATGCGGTCACGGCACCAGCCGATCAATTCGTCGGGCCCGACCTCGCCCTTGCGGACCACGAACGCCTTGCCCACCTGGCCCATCCGTTCGTCGGGGATACCGATGACGGCCGCCTGCGCGACGGCGGGGTGATTGAGCAGGAAGCCCTCGATCTCGGCGGGATAGGCGTTGAACCCCCCGACGATGAACATGTCCTTCTTGCGGCCGACGATGCGCAGGCGACCGGCGTCGTCGAAATTTCCCAGATCTCCGGTGTGCAGCCAGCCCTCAGCATCGATCGCCTGGGCCGTCGCGTCGGGGTCGTCGAGGTAGCCCTGCATGACCCCGTAGCCGCGAACCACCACCTCGCCGTCGTCGGCGATGCGCACCTCGACTCCGTCGCAGGGCAGCCCCGCGGTGGTGGCGACGTCCTCGAAGGAATCCCCGGGCCGCGACAGCGTCACGTTGCCGGCCTCGGTGAGGCCGTAGCCGGTCATCAACGTCTCGAACGGCAGTTCGCCGTGGATGCGACGGACCAGTTCGACCGGGATGTCGGCGGCGCCGGTCACCGCGGCCCGCAGCGTCGACAGCTTGGACTTGTCACCGACACTGAGCAACGAGTGGTACAGCGTCGGCGGGCCGGGAAGCATCGTGATGCGTTCGCGTTCAATGAGATCCACCACGGTGTCGATGTCGAAGACCGCGACCGGCAGCATCGTCGCGCCGCGCAGGAAGGACGTCACCAACCCCGCCTTCAGGCCGAACGTGTGAAAGTACGGGTTGATCTGCAGGTAGCGATCACCCTCACGCAGATCCGCGAGCGAAGCCCACTCCTCGTACATTCGCAGCGTTTGGCCGTGATTGAGCATCGCCCCCTTGGGGCGGCCGGTCGTGCCCGAGGTGAAGATGATGTCGGAGATGTCCGTGCCGCGCACCGGCCGCTCGAACGGCGAACCGCTGGACAAAAAGTCGGACTTCAGATCGATGACCGGTGGAAGCCCGGAGGGCTTCGAAGACAGGGTGTAATCCTGGTCCAGAAAGCCCTTTTGGACCAGGACGGCCTTCACCTTGCTGCGGACGATGATGTCGCCGGCTTCCTCGGTCTTGAACCGCGTGTTGACCGGGACGAGCACGCCGCCGGCCGTCAGCAACCCGAACGCCGCGATGATCCACTCGGCCGAGTTGGGCGCCCAAATCGCGACTCGGTCACCCTTTTCGATGCCGAGTTCCGCGAAAGAGCCCGCGGCACAGCGTATCCGCTCGACAACTTCGGTGAAGGTGAGGCGCAGCGGACCGTCGACGACTGCTTCCGCGTCGCCGAAGCGGTCCGCCGCGCTCAAGACCATCTCGGGGATGGTCCGCCAGGACGTCACACCGTGACGAGTCGACCGAGGTTGCCGCCCATGATCTTTGCCTGGTCATCGACGGACAGGTGCGACAGCGCCTCGATGTAGTAGGTCGGCTCCGCCAACCCCTCGGGGTGCGGCCAGTCCGATCCGTAGAGCACCTGATCCACACCGACCAGGTTGACCAGGTCGTCGATGCCGTCCTCGAAGAACGGGCTGACGTGAATCCGGCTCTTGACCATCTCGACCGGGTCGCTCGGGAACGCCTCCGGGGCCTTGCGGAAGACCTCTGCCAGGCCGTCCAGCAACGGGGTCATCCACTTCGAACCGGCCTCGACGATCGCGACCTTGAGCTTGGGATGCCGGTAGAGCGCGCCGTGAATCACCCACGAGCCCACCGAGTCCTGGATCGGCCGCCACTCGTTGAGGATGCCCATCGCGTTGGTCTGGAACGGCAGCATCTCCTGGTCGGCGCCGTCCCACTCTGAGGTGTACCGGGAGTAGCCGCTGTCGCTCGAGTGCATGCCGACCAGCACGTCGTGCTCGACGACCCGCTCCCAGAACGGGTCGAACTCGGGCACCGCGAACGACCGCGGGCCGCGGAAGCCGGGGACCGGCGCCGGGCGGACCAGGATGGCGCGGGCACCACGCTTGACCGCCCACTCCAGCTCCTCGATCGCCTTCTCGACGATCGGCAAGGTGATGACCGGCGTGGTGAAGATGCGGTTCTGGTAGTTGAAGCCCCAGACCTCGTCCAGCCACTCGTTCAGCGCGTGGACCAGGACGTGGATGGCGAGCGGGTCGTCACGCAGGCGCTCCTCCAGGAGGCTGGCCAACGTCGGGAACATCAGGGTCTTGTCCAGGCCCAGCTCGTTCATCGTCTCCAGGCGCGGGCCGGGCTCGAAGAACGCCGGGATCGCGCGCATCGGCTCACCGAACAGCTCGCGCTTGCTCTTGCCGTCCGGGTTGCCGTACTTGAAGTACTCCTCCCAGGCGCCCGGCCGGGCGACGACCTCGAAGGTCGGATTGGGAATGTAGTTGCTGATCTGGCCGCGGATGGCGATCTTGGTGCGACCGTTGATCTGCACGTACTGGACGTAGTCCTTGTACTCCTTGGGCAGGAACTTGGTCAGCGCCTCCGGCGGCTCGTAGAGGTGGTTATCCGCGTCAAAGATCGGGAACGGAACGTCCACCTTGTGGGACAACTGGCCCATGGAATCCTCCTTCTTGATTTGTGAGAATACTATTCTCTACAGGCGCCCAACCGCAACGTGGGCCTCGCCGAGCCCGCTTCGGCGCGGTGTCAGCACGTCACGACGATTTTGAACGTGGCGGTGGCCGGTTCACTGGGTTTGTCGGTCTTGTAGCCGTTGGCGGTGCCGGTGACGGTGAATTTGTCGCCCGTCATGCTCATGTCGGCGTTGCCGTCGCCACCCTGGGAGTACATCCCGCTGAACCCGCCCACGTTCCGGATGCGCACAGACTGGGCCGTCGCCGGTTGCGCGCTCTCGTCGACGACGACCTTGGCGCCGGTGAATTCGCTGCCGATGTCGATCATCCGAGTCCACTGCACCTGACCGCACTTCACGATGTGGAAGTTTCGATCGGTCCCGTTCACGGTGACTGATGCCGTGCTGGCGATCTGGGTCGGTGGATGCGACGTGCATGCCCCCAGCAAGGCGACGGCAAGGGCCGCAGCGGCGGCCACTGTTCGGTTCCGCACCAAGCCACCTCCATCCCGCAGGCGAAAATTCTTTTGCCTGCAGCGATGATGTTATTCTCGCGAAAAGAGAATGCCAATATCGGGTTGCTGTCGAGGAGCGATGACGCATGGTGGACCTGGAGATCGACGACGGGCTGGCGGTGGTCACCATCGACCGCCCGCACGCCCGCAACGCGATCGGCCTGGACACCATGGACCAGCTGGAGAAGGCGATCGACGCGGCGGCGGGCGCCCAGGCGCTGGTGATCAAGGGCGCCGGAGAGCACGCTTTCGTCTCCGGTGGTGACCTCAAGGAACTGAGCGCGCTGCGGACCGAAGCCGATGCCGCAGCGATGGCCCGGCGCATGCGGTCGATCTGCGATCAGCTGGCGGACTTCCCCGCTCCCGTCGTCGCCGCGCTCAACGGTCATGCGTTCGGCGGGGGCGCCGAAGTCGCCGTCGCCGCCGACATCCGCGTGGCCGCCGACGACATCAAGATCGCCTTCAACCAGGTGCAGCTCGAGATCATGCCGGCCTGGGGCGGTGCCGAGCGGTTGGCCGCGCTGGTCGGAAAGAGCAAGGCGCTGCTGCTGGCCGGCTCGGGAATCACGCTGAGCGCGGCGGACGCGGAGCAAATCGGCCTGGTGGACCGCGTGTTACCGCGCGCCGTCTTCGACTCACCCGACGAAGGGTGGCGTGCTGTGGCACGGTCGCTCGCCCGCCTCCCGGCGACTGAGATAAAGCGCGTAATCCGCGGAGTTTCCCCTGAGGAGGCGATAGCATCCTTTGCACGGCTATGGGTTGCCGACCCGCACTGGCAGGCCGCGGAACGGGTCATGACCCGCAACAGCAAACCTCGCCCGGCGGCCGGAGGAGCGTCATGACCATCAATCTGAGGACGGCGATGGGCGTCGGGTCCGTCGTGTCGTCGGCTTCCCTGTTGGTGGCGGCCGGCGTGCTGGCGGGAAGTGGCCAGGCGCATGCCGACGAGGCCGTCATGCATCACGTCAAGTACACGGTGTCCGCGCAGAATCCGATCTACACCAGCATTTATTACCTGGATCATGAGCCGGCCATTTTCGCCGACTACAGCCACAACCCCTACGCGTTCACGCCGCACGTCGACATCGACCTCGCACCGGGCAAGCCGTGGAGTTACGAGCTGGACCTGTCAAAACCCGACGTGTATGCGATGGTCGTGGCGAGCACGGGTACCGAGCCCGGGGCGCCAAACCTTCACTGCGACTTGGCGGTAGACGGAGCTGTCGTCGTATCCAAGGACGGCCCCAAAGGCGTGCTCTGCTCGCTGCGGAATTGGTGAACCATCCAGGTCTGCGGGATACCTTCGATGGGTCGCGGCTCGCCCTCCAAGCGACGCAGATAACTTTCGACCAGCTCCACGGTTTCGGCGTGGCCACCGTCAATGCCCACCGCCTGCTCGAGCACCAGGAACCATGACAGGCTGCTCATCAAGACCGTCCAGACCACGGGTGGTATGTCTTCTCGGACTTGCCCATAGCGCTCCAGCGCGGCCGTCACCGCCTGGCGCTGGTCCTCGCGGAGGCGCGCAGCGTAGTAGGCAATTTCGGTACGCATCTCCTTTCGGTGGTTTGCCAGCGCCATGAATTCCATGGAAATCCGGGTGAATGCGGGATCGGTGCCGAACCGCCACAGCGCCCACAGCGGCTGCGGCGATTGCAGTAGTCGCGCATGCACTTCGAGCGCTTCCTCGGCGCGGCGGCGGAAGACTTCGAGGAACAACTCCTCCATGGTGCGGAAGTAGTAGTGCACGAGCTGAGGCTTCAGCCCCGCCTTGTTCGCGAGGCGACGCGAGGTGACCGCGGCATAGCCCTCTTCGAGCATCAGCTGCTCGGCGGCATCGAGCAGCAACGCGCGATTTTTCGCGTCCGGCGCCCCGATCCTGCGGGCAGATGTCATGTCCCTGCTCCGTACTGTGTGCCATCCCGTGCCGACCACTCGGATCGTATCGTGGCGCGGCGCCCTCGATCTTGACCCTGACATTACCGCCATGCTAAGCAGGTGCTCAGCACATTTCCGATTTCGAAATCACCGCGGCGGTACCGCTTGCCGCCGATACCACCGGTAAACCCAGCCCAGGGAGACGCAATCCGATGAGCACCTTCGAGTCGATCGACTTCTTCACCGATCCGTCTCTGGTCCCAGATCCGCACCCTTACTTCGACTATCTGCGCAGCCAGAACCCGGTACTGCGGCTGCCGCACTACGGCGTCGTCGCAATCACCGGCTACGAAGAAGCCACCGAGGTCTACAAGGACCCGGACACCTTCTCGAACATCGTCGCGCTCGGCGGGCCGTTCCCTCCGCTGCCGTTCACCCCCGAAGGCGAGGACATCAGCGCACAGATCGACGAGCACCGCAGTTCGTTCCCGATGTTCGAGCACATGGTCACCATGGATCCGCCGGACCACACCAAGGCCCGGTCGGTCCTGGCCAAGCTGCTGACCCCGAGCCGGCTCAAGCAGAACGAGGAGTTCATGTGGCGACTCGCCGATCGCCAGCTCGACGAGTTCCTGCACAACGGTGAGTGCGAGTTCATCGCCGAATACTCAAAGCCGTTCGCCACCTTGGTGATCGCCGACCTGCTCGGCGTCCCGGAGGAAGACCACACGCAGTTCCGCACCGTGCTGGGTGCCGATCGTCCCGGCGCGCGGGTGGGCGCCCTGGATCACGAGACGGTCGGCATCAACCCGCTGGAATGGCTCGACGACAAGTTCTGTCACTACATCGAGGAGCGGCGACGTGAGCCACGCGGCGACGTGCTGACCTTCTTGGCGGAGGCGAAGTACCCGGACGGGTCGACGCCCGAGGTGATCGACGTGGTTCGCTCGGCGACGTTCCTCTTCGCCGCCGGGCAGGAAACCACCGCCAAGTTGCTCAGCGCCGCCCTGCAGGTGCTCGGCGACCGGCCCGACATCCAGCGGCAGGTGCGCGAGGACCGCAGCCTGATCCCCGCTTTCATCGAGGAATCGCTGCGGATGGAGAGCCCGGTGAAAAGCGATTCCCGCCTTGCCCGTAAGGCCACGAGCATCGGCGGCGTCGACATCCCCGCCGGCACCGTGGTGATGATTTTGCCCGGCGCCGCCAATCGCGACCCGCGCCGGTTCGACAACCCGCACGAGTTCGACATCAACCGGAAGAATGTGCGCGAGCACATGGCGTTCGCCCGCGGCGTGCACTCGTGCCCGGGCGGTCCGCTCGCCCGCGTCGAGGGCCGTGTCTCGATCGAGCGCCTCCTGGATCGGATGTCGCACATCGAGATTGACGCGGCCCATCACGGACCGAGCGCCGAGCGCCGTTACAGCTACGAGCCGACGTATATCTTGCGGGGTTTGAGCGAGCTGCACCTGACGTTCACGACCGCCGATGCGGTCGCACCCGTGGCTTAGTCAGACCTGCATGCCGACGAAGTAGCAGCCGAGCAAGACGGCGCCGATCAGCGCCACCCACGCATCGGTGAGTCGGCACAGTAGGACCGGAGCGCTTCGCACCTCCATGAACTCGCGAAAAATGATGCGCACCTTGATGAGTGCGATCACGATGACGCTCGACGTCACCACCGCGCTGGACTTCAGCAGTGCGCCGGCGGAATGATCTATCCAGAGGTAGGCCAGCGTGAGCGCCGAGAGGACGAGCCAGACGATCATCAACCGCTTGTTGAACTTGATTCCGATCACCTCACCACGTACAGCAGCGCAAAGATGAGCACCCATAGGAAATCAACGGTGTGCCAATAGGTCGCGCAGGTTTCGACAAGTTGCTGGGCGTCGTTGGCGCCCCGCGCTTTTCGCGCCGCTCTGCGGATTTGGTAGACGATGACGCCGAGCGCGACGAAGCCGATCAGCAGGTGCACGAAGTGGATACCGGTGAGGAAGAAATAGTAGGTGAAGAAGTCGTCGCTGTCGAACCCGTGTCCGATGCCGACCAGACGTGCCCATTCGAACACCTTGAAGAAGAGGAAGACCGCGGCGAATGCGGCGGTGATGTAGACGTCTTTGAGCGCCGCCCGGTAGGCGCCGGCGCGCGCCGACTGAACGCAGCGCGCCACCGACCAGGAGCTCAGCAGCAAGACGAGGGTGTTGAAGACCCCGATCCGCAAATCCAGCTGCGCCTGGGAGTGCAAGAACAGCTCGGGATTGTGGGCACGGTAGAACAGGTAGAACCCGAAATACGCGGTGAAGACCAGCGTTTCGAACAACACGAACGCCCACATGTCCGGCTGCCCCGGTACGGCGCGTCGGTTCCGATCGGCGAGGTCCGTCATCGGGTGGCCACCTCTTTGCGGGCGCGGTCGGGCAGCGGCCCGGTGCCGAAGTCTTCGCGCCGGATCATCTGGAACAGCATGACGATGAACGTGACCTGGTAGATGCCGAACACCACCATGTCCAGCCACCAGGCGATCTGGCCGTTCCAGGCCAAGACGCCCCGCCGAAAGATCCAGCACGGCGCCACGACCACCTCGGTCAGCGCGTTGCACAGGTTGAGATAGCCGAACCATTTGGGGAACACGCGATTCTTGTCGAGCAGGATGGCGACCATCCAGATCAGCGACCCGATGAGGAACACCCCCATGGTCCCGTCGAAAGACAGGAAGGCGAAGTCGTAGAGCCATCCGAGAGCTTCGGGGTCTCGCTCGGGTCGCAGCGTCCCGACGATCAGCGCGATGTTGAGCAGCAGCATGCCGGGTACGGCGCTGAGCGAGTAGATGATCAGATAGCTGTACCCGAACGCGGGGCTGACGGACATGCGCCGCATCGAATACGCGATCAGGGCGTTGTTGATCGCGATCATGCCGCTGATGGCGAAGATGACGCCGAAGCCAAACGGTATGCCGAGGTGGCGTTCGGAGAACCAGTGGGCCTGCGTCGCAAGGTCCCAGGTGGGCTGCGGCGGGGGCTGGACTTGCGCCACGATGAAGAACATCGGGAAGAAGATGTTGTAGAACACGACGAGCGTCCACCACGCCAACCAGAGTTCGCGCTTGGGGTTGTGCCGTAGATGCCAGGCGAGTCGCTGGCGCAGCGGTCCGGCAGGCGGCGTGACCGGGAAGGCGGGCGGTGTGATCACCGCGCTCATGCGTCGACCAGTTCCTCTGCGCGCCCGGCGTTTTCGGCGCGCTCCCGGTAGACGGCTTGCCCCAGCACCACGCCCATCACGACGATCCAGGCCGCGATCGCAACGTTTTTGACCCAGAAGGACAAGAACCCGTCCCAGGCCAGTGGGCCGGTCAACGACACGCCGACGAAGGCGGCGGGAACCAGCGCGGCCGCCACCGCCAGGTTGAAGTAAGCCACCCAGCGGCGGAATACCGGACGCGGCTGATCGTCGAAATAGATTGCCAGGGCGAGGATTACGCTTTGCCCGATCAGGAACGGGACCAGGATGGTGAAGGTGATCCAGCCCAGATCATTGAGCAGCTGGGTCAGCGCCGGGCTGCGTTCCGGTCGAAAGGCGGCCAGCAACCAGCAGACGTTGGCGACGAGAAACAGTGTCGGACCGCCGGCCACGCAACCCAACATCGCATACGAGAAGATCGGCGTCCGATGCGCCATGCGGCGGATCTGCAGGACGATCAGCGCCAGAATCGGGACGAGGCAGACCCCGAACCAGTTGAACAGGATCATGCTGTAGCGAATCTGCGGGACGTGGGCCGGATCGCGGTAGAACGCGGCGACCGCATCCGCCGGCATGGAGGGTGACATCGGCGGATTGAAGCCCGGAAACAGGAAGAACGAGGCGATCCATAGGATCAGCGCCACCGGCAGCGTCCAGAGCAGGATCAGCTCGCCGTCGGTCCGCCGGGGCGCGGTGCGCGCCTGTTGGGCGCCGCTTGCATCGTTTGCGCCGACGTCGGACATCGGTACTCCTTCCCCGCACGAATCGCCGCCAAAGCTCGGCTAGTGAGCGAAGCTAGCCGATCGGCTAGCCTCGGTCAATAGCGTGGTCTAGTCTCGGTGCGTGGGAACAGCACGGCAGGCCGCCATCGGTGAGCGATTCTGGCTCGTCGCGCACAGCCCGGCCCGGACGCGGGTACTCGATGCCGCTTTGGATCTGTTCGCCACCCACGGGGTCAGCGGTACGTCGCTGCAGATGATCGCCGACGCCGTCGGGATCACGAAAGCCGCTGTCTACCACCAGTTCCGGACCAAAGAGCAGATTGTCATCGCCGTGACCGAGCGCGAACTCGGCCGCCTCGCGCCGGCGCTCGAGGCCGCCGAGGCCTATGACGACGGGCCTGCGGCACGAGATGCCTTGCTGGTGGGCGTGGTTGAGATGGCCGTTCGCGACCGCCGATTGGTGCGCACGCTGCAATTCGACCCCGTCGTCGTCCGATTGCTGGCCGAGCACAAGCCATTTCAACTCTTCATGGACCGCCTGTATCGGGTGCTACTGAGCGATGCGGGTCTCGACGGGCGCATCGAGGCCGCGATGTTCTCCGGCGCGCTCAGCACCGCGGTCATGCATCCGTTGGTCGCCGACATCGACGACGACACACTGCTCGACCGGGTTACCGATTTAAGCCGCCGGCTGCTCGGTCTACCGCGGGAGACCCGCGGCTGACGCGGCTACGTGTCGGCGCGGACCCAGCTCGATATGCCGTCGTGAGCAATACAAATCAGGAACAGACCATCGGGCGCCTGCGCGACGTAGTTCAGATAGTTCGTGCAGTCGGCGTTTTCTTCCTTGACCCCGGCCATCGGAGGCGAGCGGAACCAGCGAGGCTGATATCTCCGCGGCGAGCCGCAGAACATCAGCCGTCCGGGCTCGGAGGCGAAGGAAACGTATCCGTCGGCGACGCCGAAGGCGTAGTAGGTCGTGTTGTCACACGGCGCACCGAGAACCTGATGGGGCATGATGCCCGGGGTGCAGGCGGGGTAGTCGCAGACAGTCGGCCCGGCCGAGGCTGGCGGCGCCGCCACCACACCGGCGCCGAGCAACGCGGCAACCAGAGGCACGATTGATCGCACCCGATTACTCTGCCACACCTGAAAAGAAAATTCTCCTGGTTGGAGAAGATCACGTGGACCGAAAGGCGGTCAGCGCCGGGCCATCCCGAACGCCACCCGGCTCCGCGCCCCGGCGGGCGCGCATTTCCGCATGTAAGAGCCACGAAGGCGGCCGTCCGACGGCGGCGTTGAGCTCAGGCTCCAGTGATAAGCTGCTTCTCCGTGCACGATCCGGAGGGGCCCAACGCCGACGATTCTAGTGACCCGAGGAGTGCCGCTCCCGACGAATCACACTCGAACTCCGGCGCCGCGGCGGGCCCGTCAGAAACGGACGTAGAAGACGAAGTCGCCAAAGCCGAAGCGCGCGCCGAGGCGGCTCGGGCACGCCTGTTGAAGCTGCGCGGGGCAACCGAAGCCGGGCGCGCGGACGACGACGCCCAAGATGTCGAGCAGCACCCCGCCAAGGGGACCCGGAAACGGTTACGGTTGCGGCGTCCTGGGTGGCTTCGACGTCCAGGGTGGCTCCGGCGCCCGGGGCGGAAAACGCTATCTGTCGGCGTCGGCATCGTGCTCGCCTCCGCGTCTCTCGCCGCGAGCGGCTACATGCTGCGGCAGCACCACATCAACGTGCATAATCGCCAACTCGCCGCGGAGTTCAGTGCAGCCGCCCGGCAAGGGGTCACGGCACTGATGTCGATTGACCCCGATCATGCCAGGGAGGATGTCCAGCGCTCGATCGATGCCTCCACAGGGGACCAGAAAAACCAGCTAGCCGTGTTGTCGCCCCTGATAGTGAACAAGGCCGAGGAAACGAAGGTCGGCACCAAGGTGACCATCGAAGCCGTCGCCGTCGAGTCATTGAGCGACAATTCGGGAGTCGTGCTGGTGGCGGCGAAAACCACTCCCACTGGGCCGGATAACGCCAAACCGCCGCCGGCCTTGTTCCGGCTCAGCGTCAATCTGGACCGCGACGACGGCCAGCTCAAGATGTCGAAAGTCGATTTCCTGCGATGACCGTCGAACATGGCTCATCGCCGAACGGCTCCGACGAGGACGCGAAGCCACCCGCCGGCGAGGCACCGGCACGCCCGCGTCGGCGGGCAGCGATTCGGCGTCGCGCCCACCGGTATTTGGCACGGTGGCGTTCGATCGTCGCGGCAACGTTGGTGATTGCCGCCGTGGGAGTCGCTGCCGGCGTGTACTTCTTTCTGTATCGGCCGGATCAGCAGGTCGGCGACGCGGCGGCGCACCGGGCAATCCAGGCGGCGTCAGATGGTGCCGTGGCGACGTTGTCGTATTCGTACGAGCATTTGAACCGCGATCTCAACAACGCGAAATCCCATCTCACCGGCGGCTTTCTCACCTACTACAGCAAATTCGCCGACGAGGTGGTCGCGCCGACGGCGCAGAAGGGACAATTGACGGCGACCGCTAAGGTGATTCGGGCCGCAGTCTCGGAATTGCATCCTGATTCGGCCACCGTGCTGGTTTTCGTGGACCAGACCACGGCAAGCGTGCAAAAGAAAGATCCCGACAAGACGCAGAGCAGCATCCTGGTCACGCTGACAAAAGTCGACGGTTCCTGGCTGATCTCGAAATTCGACCCTTCCGGGTGAGCACGGCGGATGTTGTCCTAACCGTTACCGGGCCGGGCGAAGCGGTGTAACGTCATCGCTCGAGAACGCCGCGACCGACGGCGAAAAGGTGCCATAGGCACTCTCGGATTACGCGCTTCGAGGAGCACCTGATGCGTTCAACCAAAACACTCACCACCGCAACGCTGGTGGCTGCCACTGCATTCGGCGGTTTGAGCACCGCCGCCACGGCCCAGGCAATAACCAAGGACGACGTGGCGATCAACGGAACTTTCCGCGCCACATCCATTGGCGATTATGCCCAGACCAACGATCAGTACAAGGGTGAGCCGACGGTCTACCAAGTATGGACCATCAGTTCGACGTGCGACTCAACCCAGGAATGCCATGGTCAGGTGACGAGCGACCAGGGCTGGACCGCGCCCCTCTACATGACTGATGGGGAGACGTGGAAGGTGAGACGCGAAGTGCCGAACTGGGAACGGTGTGAAGACGGCACCACGTTCACCGGAGTGCAGACCTACATGTTCTTCCCCGTAAACGACAACGGCGGATGGCAACTCGGGTCGCGAGTCCTCTCGGGCAAGGACAAGACGGTCGGCCCCAGCGGTGCCTGCGGGCAGAACCAGTGGCTTGACGTCGCGATGCCGTTGCGCCTGGATCAGCTTTCCTGACCCGGGCGTCGTAACTTCACTGCCCCGCCGCTTCGCGGCTCCGCATTGCCTCAGGACGGATTCAGGTGGGAATCATGTCCTTCCACGTCTTGGGCGCCTTCGGAGCAACGAGATCCGACTGCTGGTACAACTTTCCGTCCGGACCGACATAACGACCGGTGTGCGGATCGTACTTTGCCACCACGACCGAGGGCGCGGGCTTAGATACGTTGGCTCCGAACGAGCTTGGCGCGGCCTGGGGCTGCCCACCGTCGACCTGATCCAGCGGTGCGGGCGCCGGTGGTGGCGGCGGCGATGGTGGCGCCGGAAGCTCGTCCGGCGCAGCGACATCGAGTGGCGCAAAAGCCGGAATGTCAGCCGACATTCTCGACATCGGCGCCAGCGTCGGTCCCGACGACGGCACGGGGGGCACAGCTGCTCCCACCGTGCCCGGTGGTGGGTTTGCTCCCCGCGGCCCCGCCGCGTCGCCGCGCGGCACCGCGCCCGGCGGCAGCGGCGTTCCCTCGACCGGGCCGAAGATCCTGTCATTGACGGTAATCCGGTCATCGGGCGGGACGCCCTGGGAAATCAGATTCGGATCCAAGGGATAGGGCCCGGTGGTGTGCTGACGCATCGCCAGCGGCATGTACGGCTTGTCGCTGTTGCAGATTTCGACGGTGGGCGCGCGCTTACCCGGGTGACCCATGCAGGGATAGTTGCGGGCGCCGCGAACCGCGATCGGTGAATCCTGCGGGAGTTTGCAATACAACCCGTCCGGTGTGTCGATGTCGCTCAGGTCGTCCGGGGATCGCCAGGTGTTGGGCGGCATGAAGCCGACCGTACAAATAGGTGGATCGTCGACGGTGGCCGCGAAGTCGCCGTAAGCCTTACCGTCGGGATGGTTTTCACCCGTGGCGGCCTGCTCGATGGCGACCCCCGACGGCAACAACACCAGCAGCTGCTCGATCGAGGGATGGTAGGTGATGCCGATCTGCCCGATGGTGGTCAGGTTGGCGAGCAACACCGGCAGCGTCGGTTTGATTTGTTCGAGAAGGCGGGATGCTTCGTTCGCGGTGTCAGGACCCTTCTGCAGGATGGTTCGGAAGTGGGAATCGTTGTTCACCATGACATCCGAGATGCCGGCGAAGCTACGCGCCCACGTTCTGATTGAATCGGTGGTGCGCGCCTGGGTATCCAGCAGCGGCCCGGTGTCTTCGGTGAGGGCCCGGGTGCGGTCGACGACGCCGTTGGAGTCGCGCGACAGCGTCTTCGAAGAATCGATCAGTGACCCCAGGTCGTAACCGGTGCCGTTGAAGCCCTGGAAGGATTCGTCCAGCAACTGGCCGAGTTTGGCCTTCGGGATGCTTTGGACCATGGCGTTGACCTGCTCGAGCATCGGGGCGACCGGCTGCGGAATTGTCGTGTCGCGCACGGAGATTACCGAGCCGTCGTGCAGGTAGGGCGGCGAATTGGTTTTGGGTCGCAGGTCCACGTACTGTTCGCCCACCGCGGAGACACTGAGGACCTGGGCCGTCAGGTCGGCGGGCACTTTCGGTGAAGTGCTCAGCGACAGCGTCGCTTTCGCGCCGGTCGGCGTCAAACCCACCGCGGTGACCTTGCCGAGCTGGACACCACGGTAGGTCACGTTGGAAAACCGGTAGAGGCCGCCGGTGGCCGGCAACTCCAGCGTCACGGTCATCCGACCGATGCCCAGCAGCGTCGGCGCTTGGATGTAGAAGAGCACCATCGCGATCACGCCGATGGCCCCGACGACCGTGAAAATCGCCAGCTGGATCCGAACGAAGCGCGTCAGCATCTATCCACCCGCTCCCGCCGGCGGCGCCTCTGCCGGCGCCGGCGTTTGTCCAAGACCCGCGTCAGGCACCGGCGCCTCAGCCGGGGCCGGCCCGGGGCGCGGCCCATAATTTCCCGGTCCCGGTGCCGGTACCGCTCCCGGCGGCGGCGGGGGCAGTGGCAACGCGTCGGGATCGACCCACGGTGGCCTCAGCGGGTTATGCAAAGGATCGAGTGTGTAATTGAGGCGATACGGATCCCCGGGCACCGGTGGTATGGGCATATCCAGTTGCCCCCAATGGGTTCCGAGGAACAATCCCTTCTTGAGCCGTGGGATCGTCAGGTCGAAATCGAGGTGCAGGTTGAAGAAGTCGCCTCGGACGGCTCGGTCGACGAAGTTCTGGGTGAACGGGAACACGAACGACGCCGCGATGGCCGCGCCGAAATCCGGTCCGACGTCGGCGAGCGCTTTGATGGTCGGCTCCAAGTTTTTGAGGTTCCTCACCAGGTCGGCCTGGGCGTCGTTGACCAGCCGGTTGGCGGTGTTGCTGAACACGCGAAGGTGATCCAGGGCGGCCGTCAGACGAGGCCGCTCCTTGATCAACACCTCGAGCGCCGGCGGGATCTTGCGCAGCGCGTCGGTGACGACGTCGCGTTGGTCGGCGAAGGTGGCCGACAGCCGATTCAGGGCCTGGATGGAGGCGACGATGTTGTCCTGTTCGTCGTTCAGAGTTCCCACGAACGTGTCCAGGCGGGTGATCAGATCACGCACCGCACCCTCGTGCCCGGACAGGGCGGCCGAGAAATTGTGGATGACCTCCCCGATCTGTCCCAGTCCACCGCCGTTGACCACCGCCCCCAGCGACGACAGCGTCTGCTCGGTCGACGGGTAGGCCGAGGACCGGCTCAGCGGGATGGTGGCGCCGGGCTGCAGCCGTCCGCTCCCCTGTTGGCCCAGTGGAGTATTGAGCTCCACATGCATCGAGCCCAGCAGGCTGGTCTGACCGACGGTGGCTACCACGTTGGCCGGGACCACCACGTCGCGCTTGACGGAGATCTCGACGTCGGCGTGCCAGCCTTGCACCCTCATCGTGCCGACACTGCCGACGACGACGTCGTTGATCATGACCGGCGAATTCGACTCCATCGTACCGACATTCGGGAGTTCGACGTGGTAGATGTTGGCCCCCGGCCCGCGTCCGACGGCACCGGGCAGGGGCAGTGAATTCAGGCCGTGGAACGCGCATCCCGTCGCTGTCAACACCACGCAACAGCCGACGGTGAACACCCGCCGTGCTACACCTGATGGCCCGACTCCTCCGCGGGCCGAGGGCCCGCATCGTCGCAGGGCCGCCATCCTGGCGATCATTGTTGTGGCCCGTCTGTCGGCAGCAGCATTTCCGACGCGCTCGGCGCCGGCGGTGGTGGCGCCGGTGTCGACGGCGGGGGCGGCAGCGGCATCGCCGCGCCCGGTATCCGCGCCGGCGGCACGGCCCCCGGCGGTCCCACCGGGTCACCCGGCAGGCCGGTGTAGGCCGACACCGCGGGCGGGATTTCGGGTGCTGTGGGTTTCGGGCCCTCGCCGCCGGGCGCCAGGCGCGGCTCGGTGTAGAGAACCCTCGCCGGGTCAATCGACTTGGCTATGAACGGGTTGATGGGAATCGGCGAGTTGTTGAAGTTGGTCTGCCGCAAGCCGGGACCGATGAACAGGGAGCACAGCTTGCCCGATTCGACCGCGGTGATGTTTTCGATGGCGCCGATTTGCGTGCAGCCCGGTACGCCCAACAGAACCTGGCCGCCCCATGTGGGATTCGCCATGTTCATGAGCCCGAATCCTCCCACGATGGTTCCGGTGTCGGCGTTGTAGTCGTTGAAGAAGTTGCCGAACGCGTTCGGCGCTGCGTGCAGGATGTTCTCCAGATCCATGTGGTGATCGACCAGGTTCTGCGTGACATCGGCCAACCGGGCAATCTGTTCGCTGGTCTGGTTGCGCGTGCCGGCGATGAAGCGCTGCACCTCGCCGACCGCCGTCGACAGATCGGTCAGCGCCGCGTCCAGGTCGGATTTGCTGTCATTGACGACGCTGGTGAGCGTGGCCAGGCGGTCGTTGAACTGCACGATCTGGACGTTGCTGTCGCGCAGCGCGCCGACGAAGGTCTGCAGGTTCTTGATGATGTCGACGATGTTGCCGCTGCCGTTGGCGAGGATCCGGCCGACGCCCGACAGTTGACCGAGTGTTTGCCTCAGCTTGTCACCGTTGCCGTCGAGGGCGTTGGCGGCGCTGTCGATGAACCGACCGACGGATGTGCCCGATACCCCGCTTTTGGGTCCCAAATCCGTTGCGAGCCGCATCAATTGGGTTTTGACCTCGTCCCACTCGACCGGCACCGCGGTCCGTTCGACCGGTATGACTGCGCCGTCGCGCATGACCGGCCCACTGTCTCGATAGGCCGGCGTGAGCTGAACGTAGCGGGCAGACACCAGGTTCGAGGCGACGACCACCGCCTTTGCGTCCGCCGGGATCGGCACGTCGTGGTCGACCTTGAGGGTCATCTTGGCCTGGGTGCCCTGCGGCTGAATGGATTTGATCGTGCCGACTTTGACACCCGAAACCCGTACATCGTCGTGGGGATAGATCGCGGTGGCGGTGGTGAAATAGGCGGTGATCGTCTTCTGCCCGAAGAACGTATTGCGGACGACCACGGCAGCTCCGGCAAGCAGGAGCCCGACCAAGACAACCGCCGTCACGGCCACCAGCCGCGTGCGCGGGATGCGGGAGGTCCGGGAGGTCACTGTGATCCTCCGATCCGTCCGCCCAACGTGCAGCCAGGGCACTGTGGAATGGAGTTGTAGGGCCAGGGGGTCAGCGCCCGAGGCACCGGCGATGGGAAGCCGGGGCCCTTCAACGTATCGAAGGTGCGGAATCCCCAGAGGTAGTCGAACAACTCCTGGAAGAGTTGCGGGATAAGGAAGTTCGGGGCGAACGCCTGGTAGGCGTACATGCCGGAGATGGCCTCACCGACCGTGATCTGAAATTTCTTGAGGCCCGCCAGCGATTTGGCGATGTTGTCGCGGTTCTTTTCCAGCATCGCCGTCACCGAATTCAATCTCTCCAGCGTCGGTGCCAATGTGCTTTCGTTGTCGTGCACCAATGCCGTCAGCTGCTTGGCCACCACCGACGTGTTGGCCAGCAGGTCCACGATCTCTTGACGCCGCGCCACCAGGACTTGGAGCAGGGAGTCGGAGTTGAGGATGAGCTTGTTGACCTGCTGGCTACGTTCGGAGAGAACCCCGGTGACGTCGCCGGCACTCTTGAAAAGGTCACCCAGGTTCTTGTTACGACTGTTGAGGGTGCGCGATAACCGGGTGAGCGCGTCGAAGGCCGGCCCCATTTGGGGCGCAATCTGATCGAGCGTCGCCGCCAGCGTGTCCAATGACTGGTTCAGCGCTGCGGTATTCGTTCCCGCAGTGTCGGTGGTCAAGTCGCTGACCGCTTCCGTCAGCGAGTAAGGCGAAGAGGTGCGCGAGACCGGAATGAGAGCCATCGGATGCATCGTGCCGCTGCCCGCGGACTCCACCGACAGCATCCGCTCGCCGAGCAATGTGCCCGTGCGGATGTGCGCGGAAGTCTCCGAGCCGAGCAGGATGTTGCCCTTCATCGTGAAAGTCACCAGCGCGTCGCCGTGACGCAGCTTCACATCCGACACCGTGCCGACCTTCATCCCCGACACGATGACCGGGTTGCCCCCCGTAAGGCCCCCGGCTTCGGTAAACAACGCCTGGTACCTGACCATCGTCGCCCATGCGACGAATCGGTCGGGCGACAGCCCCACCAGGATGATCATCACCGCCAGGACGACGCCGATGAGCCCGGCTTTGACCAGGCCAACTCCGCGATACTTGAGCATTAGGGTTCCGTGCACCTTCCTGCATCTGACCTGAAGATATTGGCGCGCACGGTCTTGCCATTGAGATCCGTACCGCGGAGCGCGAACTGGCAGATGTAGTACGGGATGGTGGCGCCGTTCACGCCGAGTCGGACCAGCTTGCGGTAGTTCCTCGGCGCCTTGGCGATTGCGGTCTCGAGGCGGTCCTTGTCGTTGTCGAGAATCGGTGCCAGTCGATTCAACTGAGCTATGGTGCCGGACAGCGGCGGACGGGCCTGGGCAAGCAGATCCGCCAGCGAGGCGGTTCCCTTGTCCAGGGCGTCAATCGCGGACCCGATCGTGTCGCGGTCATTCGACAATCCGCTGACAAGCTGCTCGAGGCGATCGATTGCGCCCGAGAACTGTTTGCCGTCCTTGGCCACCGTGCCGATCACGACGTTGAGGTTGTCGATCAGTTGCTGCACGGTTTGATCGTTGTCGGCCAAGGCGTTCGAGAACGACGTCGTCTTGGTGAACAGCGAGTCGATAGTCCCGCCCTGCCCCTGGAAGACCTGCAGCAGACCCGAGGTCAGCGCGTTGACATCGTGCGCATTCAGGCCCTGCGTAACGGGTTTCAGTCCGCCGAGCAGTAGATCGAGGTCGAGCGCGGGCGCGGTGCGGCTGACGGGAATCTGACCACCGGCGGGCAGGCGTTTGGGCGAGCCCGGACCATCGAGCAGTTCGAGGTAGCGGTCGCCCACCAGGTTCAGGTAGCGGACCGCCGCCCTGCTGCCCTCGGTGAGGACGACGTTGCGGTCGGCGTCGAACTTCACCACAACTTTTTTGTCGGGCCGCAACGAAACGCTGTCGACCGTGCCGACTCGAATCCCGGCGACGCGCACCGACTCGCCCGGCTTCAGCCGCGACACGTCGTTGAACACTGCCGAATACCCGGTCGTCGCACCCGTTCGGTACTGGCCGAAGATGAAGAACAGGAAGGCGGTCAGCACCGCCATCACGACTGTAAAGGTCGCGAACTTGATGAGCGTTGCGCGCGTTCTCATCCCTGTTGTCCGATCTGGGCGGGGTTGCGCGGCGGGCCGGCGATCGGCCCGTACAACAGCTGCTTCAGCCCGTCGAAGTTGAGCAGCAGCTGTGGGTTTCCATAGTTCACCGGGTCGGCGCCCGTATCGGCAATCAATTGCGGCGGGGCGGTATTGAACGGCAGCTTCGGCAGGCCCACACACTGCGGGCCGCCCGTCGCCGCGACCTTGGGCAGGTTCGTCGGATACCGATAACGTTCGGCGCCCCACGTGAGACTCGCCGAGATATTGATGCTCGGTTCCGACAACGGCGCCCCGTGCGATATCTGTACGAGCCCGGCGAATGCGCAGTTGAGCGCGGGGGCGTACTCGTTGGTCAGATCGGTGGTCGGCGCCAGCAGATGCACCACATCCGTCAGCGGTTGACGGTTCGTCGACAAGACGTCGTTGCCGATGTCGGCCAGGCCGATCGCGCTGATCAGCAACGCATCCAAATTGCGTTGCTCGTCGACAATCGTCTTGCTGATCCGCGTCGCGTTGGAGGCGGTCTTCATCAGGTCGGGCGCCGCGTCGGCATAGGCGTTGGACACCACCGGTAAGACCGAAAGGTCATGCCTGAAAGCGGGCAGGCTCGGCTCCAGCTTGGCGAGAAAGGAATCCAGGTCGCTCAGCGATTGGCCGAGCTGTGGACCCCGCCCACTGAACGCCTGTGCCAGCGCACCCAGCGACTCGTTGAGCTTCGGCGGGTCGATGTGACTCAGGACCGACACCAGTTGCTGGAACACCGTGTTGATTTCGACCATGACGTGCTGGCCCTGCAGCGTCTGGCCGCTGCGGAGCCGCTGCGCCGAGGGTTGGGCAGGCTCTACGAGAAGGATGGACTTGGCGCCGAACACCGTTGACGACGCGATGTCGACGAGCACGTTGCCGGGGATGAAGTGCAACTGGGACGGGTCCATCGCCAAGTGAATGGCCGCCAGGCCGTTGGGCAGCGAGTCGATCGAGGCGACCTTGCCCACCTGCACGCCGCGCATCTTGACCTTGGCGTCCGGGTTCATGACCAGGCCGGCTCGTTGCGAAATCACGGTCACCGGCACGGTTTCGGTGAAAGAGCCCCGAAACAGACCAATGGCAACGGCGACGATCACGGCGACCACGACGACGGTCGCCAATCCGGCCAGGGGGCGCGCATACGATTGCGCCCCGAAGTTGCCACCCGGTGACGCCGCGACAGGCGCTGCGCTGCTGGCTGTTTCCGAACGGTCGATAGGGCCGGGCCCGAGGCGGTTCGTCACGTCAGGTCTCCTCCCCTACCCGGACAAGTTGAAGTTGCCGTTGGAGCCGTAAATCGACAGCGAGACCAGCAGCGTCACGGATACCACCACGACCAGCGAGGTGCGTACCGCGTTGCCGGTCGCGACGCCGACACCAGCCGGGCCGCCGGAGGCAAAGTAACCGAAGTAGGTATGGATCAACAAGACGGTCAGCGCCATCAAAACGGCTTGCAGGAATGACCACAACAAGTCGATGGGGTTGAGGAACGTGGTGAAGTAGTGCTGATACAAACCGCTCGACTGACCGAACATGAACACCGTGATGAACTGACTGGCGATGAAAGACAGGATGACGGCGATGGAATAAAGCGGGGTCACGGCGAGCATCCCCGCGACGATTCGGGTGCTGACCAGATACGAAACCGGCCGGATGGCCATGGATTCCAGCGCGTCGATTTCTTCGTTGATCCGCATGGCACCCAGCTGCGCGGTCACGCCGGCGCCGAATGTGGCCGCCAAACCGATCCCCGCGACGATCGGTGCGGCGATTCGCACGTTGATGAAGGCCGAGAGGAATCCGGTCAGCGCCTCGATGCCGATATTGCCCAGCGAGCTATAGCCTTGGACAGCCAGCACGCCACCGGCGGCGAGCGTCATGAAGCCGACGATTCCGAGCGTCCCGCCGATCATCGCCAATGTCCCTGCACCCATGCTGATTTCGGCGATGAGACGAATGATCTCGCGGCGGTAGTGGGCAGCCGCGAACGGCACCCCGGCGAGCGCCCTGGCGTAGAACAGCGTGTGATCGCCGATCCGGCTCAGCGTGCTGACGGGCTTCCCCAGCTGTCGCGTCAGGCGCGGGTAGGTAGCGCGTAGGGCTGTCACGATCTGTCCTTACACCTCCTTCGTAATTACTTGGCCGCAAACCGGATGCCGATAGCGGTGACAACGACGTTGACGACCATCAGGGACATGAACGCATACACCACCGTTTCGTTGACGGCGTTGCCGACGGCCTTGGCGCCGCCGCCGGTGATCGTCAACCCGCGATAGCACGCGACCAGTCCGGCGATCAGGCCGAAAAGCGCTGCCTTGACGCAAGAAATGATCACTTCCGGCACGCCGGTGAGCAGGGTGATGCCGGCGGCGAACGCGCCAGGGTTGACATCTTGAATGAACACCGAGAAGGCATAGCCGCCGACGATGCCGATGATGACGACCAGACTGTTCAGCAACAGGGCCACCAGCCCCGCGGCCAGCATGCGCGGAGTCACCAGGCGCTGCACCGGATTGATGCCAAGCACCTCCATCGCGTCGATCTCTTCGCGGATGGTTCGCGACCCCAAGTCCGCGCACATCGCCGTGGAGCCGGCGCCCGCCACGATCAAAACGGTCACCATGGGGCCGATCTGAGTGACGGCACCGAACGCTGCACCCGCACCGGAAAGGTCCGCGGCACCGAGTTCTCGCAACAAGATGTTGAGGGTAAAGCTGACCAGAACGGTGAACGGGATGGCCACCAACAACGTCGGCGCAATGGCGACACGTGCGATGAACCACGATTGTTCGAGAAACTCACGCCACTGGAACGGGCGTTGGAACAAGAACTTGACCGCGTCCGCCGACATCGCGAACAATCCGCCGATCGCCTGCGCCGGTTTGGAGCCGCGCCCCAACACGATCCCGGGTGACCAGCGGTCAGCACCTTTACTCGCCATGGGAACAACGCCCTTTCGGCATTACGAGACTGCCAGTCTTGTTCCTGCGCAAGGCCTGCGGTAGATTCGGCAGAACCGGCCCCCACAAGGGCGTGCCGCCGACGGCGAAAAGCTCAGCGGGCGGCCGCATTTCGGAATTGACGTCCGATCCGACAGCGACCTCGCTCACGCCAGTCCTCCGTTCTGCTGCGGGAGTTGGCGCTGCAAGACGGGGGGCCCCACGTCTTGAAGCGTCCGGCGATTATGACTCATGCCGCGTCCAGAGGGAACGAAAAAGGCATAACCGTTATCGGACCTCGCAACATCAGAACGCCGGCGCAGGGCGGTTGGATCGCAACAACAATCTTCGGCATCGGCAAACTCCAGTCCTAGGTGACGGCGCCGGCCGTCTTGAGCTCGATGATGCGGTCCCAATCGAGTCCGAGTTCCATCAATATTTCGTCGGTCTGCTCAGCGAACCCGGGGGCCGGTCCGGTCTGTGGCGCTGCGACGTCGAACTGTACCGGGTTGGCAACCAACTCGAGCTCACCCGCTTGCACCATGTACTCGTTCGAGCGGATCTGCGCGTCGTCGACGGCTTGCAGGGTGTCCTGCACCGGCGCCCACGGCCCGGAGAGCGTGGCGAAGCGTTCGCTCCACTCGGCCAGCGTGCGGCCTGCGATGGCCTTGGTCAGTAGCTCCACCGCATCCGCCGTGTTGGCGGCGATCTTCTCCACCGTGGCGAAGCGCGGGTCGTCCGCCAGCTCCGGCAGGTCGACGTGCCGGCACACGTCAGCCCAGAACTTGGTGGGCTGCATCATCACAAAGGAGATGTAGCGCCCGTCGGATGTCGTGTACAGCCCCACCAACGGATTGTTGGGGGCGCCGTGCACGCCGGGCGGGGGCGCCTCGAGCCGCTGCCCCAGATGCTTGGTCAGCGCCACGGTGTGCCCCATCGACCACAACCCGCTGCCCAGCAGTGACACGTCGACGACGGACGGTTCGCCGGTGCGCTCCCGTTTGAGCAGCGCCGCCGCGATGCCGCCGGCGAGGTTGGTCCCCGAGATGGTGTCGCCGTAGGCGGGCCCGGGCGGGGCGATCATCCCGGGCATCCCGGCGGGAGTGATGGTCGCCGCGGTTCCGGCCCGGCACCAGAAGGCGGTCATGTCGTAGCCACCCTTCTCCGCCTCGGCGCCGCGCGGGCCGAGTGCGCTGCCGCGGGCGTAGATGATGTTCGGGTTGACCGTACGAATGTCGTCGACGTCGATGCCGAACTTGTTCCGATGAGCGGGAAGGAAGCTGGTGAGGAACACATCAGACCGGCGGGCCAGCTCGTAGAGCACTTCCTTGCCCTCGGGCACCGACATGTCCAGCCCGATGCTGCGCTTGCCGCGGTTGGCGTGCTCGATGTTGGGGTTGGGATCGCCTTCGACGCGCAACATCCCGGTCTGGCGGAGCCCGCGCTGCGGATCGCCGGTCACCGCGTGCTCGACTTTGACCACGTCGGCGCCCCATTCGGCGAGCACCGCGCCGGCCGACGGGACGAACCCGTACATGGCGACTTCCAGGACCCGGATGCCCTCGAGCGGCCTCACGCGCCCGCCCCCTTGGCCGGCACCGCGGGAACGGCAAACGTCTTGCGCTCCAGGAACTCTTCCAACCCTGCCACCCCCATCTCGCGGCCGACGCCGGACTGCTTGAAGCCCCCGAACGGGCTGTCGGCGCCGAAGTAGTTGCCGCCGTTGATCGAGAACGATCCGGTCCGGATCCGGCGCGCCACGGCCAGCGCCCGGTCCTGGTCGCGACTGAAGACCGCGCCCGCCAGTCCGTAGATCGAATTGTTGGCGATGCGCACCGCGTCGTCGTCATCGTCGAACGCGATCACCGCGAGCACCGGCCCGAAGACCTCATCCTGTGCGATCTCGCTGTCGGGATCGACATTGGTCAGCAGCGTCGGCGCGTAGAAATAGCCGGGGTCGAGCCGCTTGCCCCCGGTGACCAGGGTCGCCCCGGCGGCCACGGCGCGCTGGACCATGCCATCGACTTTGTCCCGCTGCCGTTCGTTGATCAGCGGCCCCATGTAGGTCTTGGGGTCGGCCGGGTCGCCGTGGCTCACCTTGGCGAAGTTCTGCGCGATCAGGTCGACGATTTCGTCGTGGTGCGACCGGGGTACCAGCAGCCGGGACGTGAGCGCACAGCCCTGGCCCGCGTGGGTCACCATGCTGAAGGCCGCGAACAGCGCCGCGTTGGCGAAGTCGGCGTCGTCGAGCATGATCGCCGCCGACTTGCCGCCCAGTTCCAGAAAGACGCGCTTGACGGTCTCGCTGGCGGCGGCCATGATCTTGCGCCCGACCTCGGTCGATCCGGTGAAGGTGATGACGTCGACGTCCGGGCTGGTGGTCAGGGCGACCCCCGAAGCGGGATCCGACGAACTGAGCACGTTGACCACGCCGGCGGGAATGTCGGAGTGGTTGGCGATCAGCTCGCCGAGCGCCAGGGTGATCAGCGGCGTGTCCGGGGCGCCCTTGAGCACCACCGTGCATCCCGCGGCCAGCGCCGGTGCCAGCTTGGCGAGCGCGAGTTGGTTCGGATAGTTATAGGCGATGATGGCGCCCACCACCCCGGCGGCTTCCTTTTCCACCCAGCGGTGGTGCCGCATGCCCCGCGATTCCCGTTCGCCGAGGTCTTCGGAGAACTGGTAGGTGCGCAGCAGGTCCGCGTAGAAGCGCACGATGCCGATCGGCTCGTCGAGTTGGGCACCCTGGGTCAGCGCGCGGGTGGCGCCGACTTCGGCGATGGTGAGCTCACGCAACTCGTCGGCGTGCTCGACGAGTGCCCGATGCAGCTGGTCGAGGCAACGGATGCGCAATTCGACATCGGTGGGCCAGCTGGTGTCGTCGAACGCACGCCGCGCCGCCGCGATCGCCGCTTCGGCCTCTTCGGCTCCGGCGTCCGGTGCCTGCCCGATGACCGCACCCGTCGCGGGGTTGAGCGAAGGGAACGTCTTGCCGGTGGCAACGAGCCGGCCGTCGATCAACAGACGGCGGTCTGCGATTGACTCCAGGCCCGGCGCAGGCGCGGCATCCGCGATGGTCGCTACTGACCCAGCGGCGGGTTCTGCCGTGTCCTGCGCAGGCATGCCGGTACCCCCTCGTGTGGTGACGATCACGATAATTTCATTCTCTTCCCCGGCGAATCTTACATTCGAGTTTCGATAATTCAAGAAAGTCTCAGGAATGAGATCCCGGTGCTGACCAGGGGCGCAAACGGCCAGAAGCTGCCGCCGCGACCCTCTCGACGCAGGCCGAACGCGGTTTCGCGGGCGTGTTGCACGCCACTCCGCGTGGAGAGTAGGGTTCTCATAATTGTAAGGGAGATTCTTTGTGGCTGAAATGGGCCCCCGTCGGAGTAGAGGCCTCAACATGAAGACTGCGGTGGTCACCGGTGGCGGATCCGGCATCGGCCTTGCCGTCGTGCAGCGCCTACGCGCCGACGGCTTGAACGTCGCCACCATCGACTTGCGACCGTCGGACGCCGACCTCACCTTCACCGCCGACGTGACCGACCGGTCGCAGGTGGATGGGGCGCTGTCGGCCATCCGCGCCCAACTCGGCCCGGTGACGGTTCTGGTCAACGCCGCCGGGCTGGACGGCTTCAAGAAGTTCCACAACATCACCTTCGAGGACTGGCGGCGGGTGATCGACGTCAACCTCAACGGTGTCTTCCACACCGTCCAGGCGGTGCTGCCCGACATGGTCGAGGCCGGGTGGGGACGCATCGTCAATATCTCGTCGTCGAGCACACATTCCGGCGCGCCCTACATGAGTCACTACGTGGCGGCCAAGTCGGCGGTCAACGGCCTCACGAAGTCGCTGGCACTCGAGTACGGGCCCAAGGGCATCACGGTCAACGCCGTGCCGCCCGGCTTCATCGACACCCCGATGCTGCGCGCCGCCGAGAAGAACGGCTTCCTCGGCGACATCGACGAGACCATCGCCCGGACCCCGGTCCGCCGCATCGGCACGCCCGAGGACATCGCCGCGGCATGCGCGTTTCTGGTGTCCGAGGAAGCCGGCTACATCACCGGTCAGATCTTGGGCGTCAACGGCGGTCGCAACACCTGAGCGGTGGCGATTCGTCAACGGTGCCCGGCAACCAGCATCAGGTGAGAGGAGACAGCCGTGAAGGTTTGGGTGGATTCGCAGCGGTGCCAGGGCCATACCCTGTGCGCGATGATCGCTCCGGATTCGTTTCAGCTCAGCGACATCGACGGCAGCTCGTCGGCAATCGACGAAGTGGTGCCCGCCGATCGGGAGGACCAGGTTCGGGAAGCGGCGCAGTCCTGCCCGGAGCAGGCCATCATGATCACCGAAGACTGAGCCGGCACCGAAGTCCTGAGCAGCGAAACACTGAGGGAGACAGAGCGTTGAGTGTCGACGACGTCGTCAATGACAACGACCGCAAGAAGAACCGATACCACTTCGATCGGCATTCTTCCGAGTACCGGTCGCAGTTCAAGGCGATCACCGAAGAGATGCACGCCAAGTGCCCCATGGCCTGGACGGACACCTATGGCGGACACTGGGTTGCGGCCGGTAGCCACGAGGTCTTCGAGCTGGCGCGCTGCCCGGCGGTCTCCAACGACCACGACCTTCACGGCGAACGCCGTGGCTATAAAGGCATTTCGATCCCCACGGCCAGCCGCGTCAGCGCGGTTCGCGGCGGCATCCTGGAAATGGACGACCCCGAGCACCGCACCTACCGGACCGTGCTCAACCCCTATTTGTCCCCGGCCGCGATCAAGCGCTGGGAGCCCTTCATCGACGACGTGACGCGCGCCTGCCTCGACGAGAAGATCGAGGGCGGCAGCATCGACTTCGTCGACGACCTCGCCAACATCGTGCCCGCCGTCTTCACCCTGGCCATGCTCGGCATCCCGCTGAAGAAGTGGAACATGTACAGCGAGCCGGTGCATGCCGCGGTCTACACGCCCGAGCACTCCCCCGACATCGAGCGGGTCACCGCGATGCACCGGGAGATGGGGCTCGACATGGTCAACAACATGATCGAGATCCGCGCCAACCCGCGGCCCGGAATCGTGAACGGTCTGCTCCAGATGCGCATCGACGGTGAGCCCGCCCCGGAGCTGGAAATCCTCGGCAACCTCGGGTTGGTCATCGGCGGCGGCTTCGACACCACGACCGCGCTCACCGCCCACTCCCTGGAATGGCTTTCGGAGCACCCGGAGCAACGGCAGCTGCTCAGCGATGAGCGCAAAACTCTGCTCGACCCGGCGACCGAAGAGTTCCTGCGCTACTTCACCCCGGCACCCGGGGACGGCAGGACCTTCGCCGACGACACCGAACTCGACGGCACCCAGTTCAAAGAGGGCGAGCGGCTCTGGATTTCGTGGGCGATGGCCAACCGCGACCCGGCGGTGTTCCACGACCCGGACAAGATCATCCTCGACCGTAAGGGTAACCGGCACTTCAGCTTTGGGCTCGGGGTCCACCGGTGCATCGGGTCGAATGTCGCTCGCACCGTGTTCAAATCCATGCTCACCGCGGTTCTCGACCGGATGCCCGACTACAAGTGCGATCCCGAGGGGACGGTCCACTACGAGACCATCGGTGTCATCCAGGGCATGCGTAAGCTGCCGGCGACCTTCACACCCGGCCGCAAGATCGGAGCCGGCCTGGACGAGACGCTCGAAAAGCTCCAGCGGATCTGCGACGAGCAAGAGCTCGCCAGGCCGATCACCGAACGCAAGGAGACCGCGGTCATCGACTAGGTAGGGCCGGACGTACCAGTCGTTGACTGGCGCAATTTTTCCGAGTAGGCCTGTTCAGCGTGACCGCCCCCTATATTTGGGCCCAAGCGCGTAGACAGAGATGGGAGACGCAACGGTGAAGCCTTTCGCAGTCAGCCTTGCGCTTGCCGCCGCCGCGCTGACTGTCACGCCGACCGCCCACGCGGACATGCTGTATGCCAACTACAGGGTGGACACGAGCCGGGACCCCGGCCACAGCTGGATCTGGTCGATCAACCCGTGCTTCCCCAACGCGCCGGGATGCCTGCAGGTCTACGCAACTCCGCAGCCCAACGGGCAGGCGGCGGTCTACCGCGGAGAAGCCCACCTGTCCAACGGCCGCTACACCATGGCCGTCGATGTGCCCGACGGTGTGCGGTGCGTGGTCCAGTTCTTTCCCTCGCATGACGTCTACTCATGGGATCCGGTGACCCTGGCGGGCCAGGTCGACTCGACGTTCGACACCGGCTGCGGCGGCGGACCGGGGGGCGCCGACAGTTGGCCGTTCTCGCTCGTGCGATGGTAGCCGCGTGAGAGGTACAGGAGTCGGTAAGCACGATGGCTGACGCCAAAGAACCGTCGCGCGATTCGGCCACCTCGAAAGCCGATGCGAGGGCATTGCTCGAGGAAGCCGAGGCCGAAGCCGCCGAAGCCGAAGCGCTGGCCGCAGCGGCGCGCGCCCGCGCTCGGGCCGCCAGGCTCCGGCGCGAAGCGCTAGCCGAAGCCGAGAAAGAGGCCGCCGAGGAGAAGGCCTCGGACGCCGAAGAAACGGTAGCCGCCGACGAGAACGCAACCGACGGCGCCGAGGAGAAGGCCGACGAGGGCGTCGCCGACACCACCGAAGCCGACGAGGCGGAGACCGAAAAAGAAGAAGTCTCGGACGAAACCCCCGAAGGCGCGGAACCCGAATCCGAGCCGGCCCGCTCCCGGCGGCGCTTGCGGATGCCGTCCCTGTCGGTGGCGTGGAAAGCGGCCGTCATCCTGCTCATCTGTGCCTTTGTCGCGGCCAGCGGATACATGATGTGGAACCGCCATCAAGTCACCGAGCGCAACCAGCGCGCCGCGAACTTCGTCGCGGGAGCCCGACAAGGTGTCGTCAACTTGACTTCCATGGACTTCAACAAGGCCAAGGAGGACGTCCAGCGGGTGATCGACAGCTCGACCGGCCCGTTCCACGACGACTTCCAGGCGCGCGCAAAGGATTTCACGACCGTCGTCGAGCAGTCCAAAGTGGTCACGCAAGGAACCGTGAATGCGGCGGCCGTGCAAACCATGAACGGCGATTTCGCGGTGGTTCTCGTCGCGGCGACATCGCACATCACCAATGCCGCGGGCGCCAAAGACGAACCGCGCAATTGGCGGCTCAAGGTGACCGTCAAAAACGACGGCGGGCAATACAAGATGTCCAACGTGGAGTTCATCCCATGAGCGAGGACGAGGCCGGCACGGACACCGCCGACGAGTCCGTCGAACAAACCGAGCGGAGCGAAACTAGTGCCCCACGCGCGCGGCGCGGGGTGAAAATCGTTCCGGTGGTTCTGATTACGCTGCTCCTGCTCTCCGGCGGCGCGGCGACGTGGCTGTACTTCAAGCAGTACCGGCCCGATAAACAGACCGACGCCAGCGTCGCGACCGCGGTCGCCAATGCGGCGTCCGACGGAACGGTCGCGCTGCTCTCCTACTCGCCCGATTCTCTCGACAAAGACTTCGCCGCCGCCAAGTCGCACCTGTCCGGCGACTTCTTGTCCTACTACAACCAGTTCACCGAGCAGATCGTGGCTCCGGCGGCCAAACAAAAATCGCTGAAGACCACAGCTCGGGTGTTGGGGGCCGGGGTCCAGGAATTACATCCGGATTCGGCGGTCGTGCTGGTGCTGGTCGATCAGAGCACCACGAGCAAGGACAACCCTGACCCAGCGATGGCCTCCAGCAGCGTGCTGGTCAGGCTGAGCCGGGTCAACGGCAGCTGGCTGATCACCAAATTCGACCCCGTCTAGAAACACGGTGAATGCCGTTGCGGCGTCTGGCGCTTCCTCGCCGAGCGTGAAGCTGGCCGCACGTTCGACGCCGAGCGTGAAGCTGGCCGCACGTTCGGCGCCGGATCTGGGCAGGCGCTCTGATACGCGCTAGCCGCGCGGAAGGCCGAGCACCCGCTGGGCGATGATGTTGCGCTGAATCTCGGACGTGCCGCCGGCGATGGTCCCCGAGAAGCTGCGGGCAAAACGCTCGAACCAGCTGGCGAAGTAGTGGTCGAGGTTCATGTGCGCATACGGCCCGGTCTGGCCCGGTTGCACGAGTCCGTCGGCCCCCGCCGAGGTCAGCGCCAGTTCCATCCCGCGCAACTCCGCTTCGGAGCCGAGCAGCTTGAGCACCGAGATCGCGGCCACGTCGTCTTCGCCGCGGGCGGTGCGGGCCAGCGCGGCCGAGCCCAGCAGGCGCAGCGCCTGTCGATCCATGATCGTCGTGGCGTACTGGTCGCGCTCGACGTCGGTTGTGGGGTGGAAGTCGTCGATCATGTTCTCGAGACGGTCCGCAAAGCCGAGCCACATCATGGTGCGCTCGTGGCCCAGCGAACCGTTGGCGACCATCCATCCCTGGTTGAGTTCGCCCACCAGGTTTTCGGCCGGCACCCGCACGTCGGTGAAGAACACCTCGTTGAAGTCCAAATCGTCGATCGAGCAGATCGACGGGAAGGGGCGGCGGACGACGCCGGGGGTGTCGGTAGGAATGATTAGGGCGCTGATTCCCTTGTGTTTGGGCGCATCTGGGTCCGTCCGCACGAAGGTCAACAAGAAGTCGGCGTCGTGAGCCCCGGAGGTCCACACCTTCTGCCCGTTGACCACGAAGTGATCACCGTCCAGCACCGCGCGGGTGCGCAGCGACGCCAAATCAGACCCCGCGCTGGGCTCGCTCATCCCCAGCGACGCGGTGATCTCGGCGCGCAGGACGGGCACGGCCCAACGTTGCTTCTGCTCATTGTTACCGAACGACAACAGCGATGCCGCAACGATATTCACACCCTGCGGGTTGAAGCTGTGATAGATGCGGCGGCGGCTCAGTTCCTCCAGGTAGACGAACTGCTGCAGCACCGTCGCGTTGCGCCCGCCGTATTCCGGCGGCTGGCTGGGCAACAGCCAGCCGTTGTCGAAAAGCAGCCGTTGCCAACGACGAGCCCACTGGGGCATGTGCGAAACCGATCGCGGTCGTTCCCCGGTTTCGCTTGCGGGAGGCAGGTTTTCGTCGAGAAATGCCGAAAACTCGGCGCGAAACGCCTCGACGTCGGGATCAAAAGTCAGCTGCACGATATTCCTGAGCGATCCGCGCCCGATGCTCCGCCGCGCCACCGAGCATCAGTTCGCCCGCCTTGGCACGCTTGAGCGCGAACTGCAGGTCGTTCTCCCACGTGAATCCCATTGCGCCGTGCAGCTGTAAGCCGTGGCGGAAGACCAGCGACTGGCACTCCCCCGCCGAGGCCTTGGCCATCGCGGCCGCCAGCCGGCGACGGGGATCGTCGGCCGCGATCGTCAATGCCGCGAAGTACGCCAACGCCCTCGCCCGTTGCACCGCGACGTGCATGTCGGCGGCCTTGTGCTGCACGGCCTGGAACGAGCCGATCGGCACACCGAACTGCTGGCGGCTACTCACGTGCTCGAGCACCAGGTCGAGGATGCGTTGGCAGGCGCCGACCATGGTGATTGCCATGCCCGTCAACGCAATATGGTGCGCGCGCTCGTGGTCGACGGTGAGCCGGGCGGTGTCGGGGACCCGGACTTCGCTGAACGACAGGTCGGCCACGTGCAGGACCGGGTCGAAGACCGCCGAGCGGCGGGCCGACACCTGGCTGGACGCGGCGACGAACACGCCCGCGTCGGTCACCACTGCCAGGCGATCGACGCGATCGCCGTCGAGCACATGGCGCGCGGTGCCGTCCAACACCCAGCCTTCGGCGTCGCGGTATGCCACGATCCCGCCGTACACCGCCGTGCCCGACTCGTGCGGGTCGAACCGATCCGCCACCAACGGCGCGAACTGGCTCATCGTCGCCAAGAACGGTGTGGGGTCGGTCGCGCGGCCCAGTTCTTCGAGAACGATGGCGAGTTCGACCGTGCTCTCCGGGTCGTTCAGCTCGGTCCAACCCTGATCCACGTAGGACTTCCACAGCGGGCTCGGGTCGACGCCTTCTTCGGCCACGCTGCGCACCAGCGAGGGCGGGCACTGCTTCGTGACGGCATCGCGCACCGTGTCCTGCCACAGCCGCTGATCAGCATCGAACTCCAACAGCATCCGCGCCGCCTCTCGTCGTGACTGTCACGGCGAGAATATCATTCTCGGTTCCGGAAGTAATAATCTCTGAATCCGGGCATGAGGTCACCGGAGGGTCCGTGACGAGCTGAATCGCACCCGGCGACTAGCCGCTGGTCAACAGCCCGTCGGCGGCGCCATCCCACCGGTCTAGGTTCACGAACTCGGCAAGCGGACGCCGGCGCAGCGGCCCATGGCTTCCCTTGGGCCACCCGACCACGATGTGGCCGGCGACCATCCAGCCCTCGGGGATACCGACGGCATCGCGTAGCAGTTGTTCACCGCCATAGGAGGCCCAGCTGGTCATGCAGGCGCCGAGCCCCTGCGCGCGGGCGGCCAGCAGAAAGTTCTGCATGGCGGGGAAGATCGAGCCGCCGAGCAGCAGTTCCGACGCCGTCGGGTAGTGCGCCTGCGCGAACAACACCGACGTGAATTCACCGGCGCGGTCGTGCAATTCGTAGGTCGCTCGGTAGGTTCGGGCGCGGCGGCTGTTGTCGCCGTCGGCGGGCCGGCTCATTCCGTAGACCGGCTCGATCACCTCCAGCGCGTGGGCGGCGGCCTTGGCCACTACGGCGCGCTGCTCGGGCGACCGCAGCACCACGAAACGCCAACCCTGGGCATTGGCGCCCGAGGGGGACCACCGCGCCGCCTCGAGGCACCGCGCCAGGGTCGCGTCGTCCACCGGTTCGTCGGTAAAGCGCCGGATCGTTCGGGCGGTCGCCATCACTTCCCAGACGTCGGCGCTTGCTCCGGTCATCGCTTCTCCTCAACGTCGAGGGTCGTTCCGCTCGTATTCCCGTTCACCGCAAGTGAATTGGGCGGTAGCGCCCTTGGGCCGGAAACAACCAGGCGAGCGGGCAGGTCCAGGTGAACCTCGACTGTAGCCCTCGCGGATATGGTGCGGTGAAAGACTGCGCTCACGCAATGGGAGCTCAGCGGGCGCGATCGGCAACCGCCGGGGCCGCCGCAACCCGGAGTGGAGGAGGACGACATTGGATCGCGAAACCTATGAGCGGGGGCTGCAAATCCGCTCCGATGTGCTGGGTGCGGAGTACGTCGAGCGCGCGCTGGCCGGCGCGGACGACTTCACCGGTCCCCTGCAGGATCTCGTCACCGAGTACTGCTGGGGTGCGGTATGGGGCCGCGAGGAGCTGCCGCGCAAGACGCGCAGCATGCTCAACCTTGCGATGATCTCGGTGCTCAATCGGCCCAACGAATTACGGATGCACGTCAAGGCGGCGCTGACCAACGGCGTCACCCGTGAAGAGATCCGCGAGATCTTTCTGCAGGTGGCCATTTACGGCGGCGTGCCGGCCGCTGTCGACAGCTTTCGCATCGCGCGCGAGGCGTTCGCCGAGCTGGAGCGGGACTAGTCATGCAGGTCGGGTTCATCGGGTTGGGAAACATGGGCTATCCCATGGCATGCCGCCTGATTCAGGAAAAACACGACGTCGTCGCCTTCGACACGCGGGCCTCGGCACTCGAGCGCATCGTCGCCCTGGGGGCATGCCCGGCGTCGTCGCCCAAAGAGGTCGCCGATCGCGCCGAGACGGTGCTGGCCAGCCTGCCCACACCGGACGTATCGCTGGAGGTGGCCACCGGCGCGGCGGGAGTGATCGGGGGCGAACGGATCAAGCGCTATGTCGACTTGTCCACTGTCGGCAGCCAAATGGCCATGCAGATCCATGGGCTTCTTGCGGAACGAAACATCGTGCGGATCGACAGCCCGGTCAGCGGCGGTGTCGGCGGCGCCGAGAAGGGGACGCTGGCGCTCATGGTGTCCGGCCCCCGCGGCGAATTCGATGCCATCCGAACGACGCTCGAAGCCCTCGGCCGGCCGGTGTATGTCGGGTACAAACCCGGATCCGCGCAGACGATGAAGCTGGCCAACAACATCCTGGCGGCCAACGTCTTGGCCGCGACGGCCGAAGTGGTCGTCATGGGGGTCAAAGCCGGGCTCGACCCCGACGTCATGATCGAGGTGCTCAACGCGGGTTCGGGCGCGACGAGCGCAAGCCGCGACAAGTTTCCGCGCGCGATCCTGCCGCGCACCTTCGATTACGGCTTTGCCACCGGCCTGATGGTCAAGGACGTGCGTCTCTACCTCGACGAGGCCAACGCGCTCGGTGTGCCCGCCGAGGTTGCGGAGGCGACCGCCCGCCTGTGGGAGGCCGTCGCCCGCGATGAGGGGCCCGATTCCGACTTCACGACGGTGATCAAACCGCTCGAGAGGGCCGCCGGGGTCACGGTGGGCCCGTCCCCGGCCTAGGCCGCTCGAGGCCCCACGTCGGGTTTGTGCCGGGCGTCCGCGGCGCAGGCCGCGCGGATCCCATCCCTCGTCAACCCGGAGAATGGTATTATCCGGAATGAAGAACCACACTTGCCCAGGAACCTACAAAAAGTCCGTTACCAGCGTTAATGACTAAACGAAATGCTTACCGGAAACCCATTGATTGACCGCTCAAGAAAATGTTAGATTGGCTATCATATGACCTCGCACGGCCCGCTTTGGCCGGCGCCGGAGCCGAAGGGTGGCTCTCGTGATCACACACGCTGACGGGACGAGCACACCGCTGATCGACGCGAGCGTGCACATCTTCTTTCCGTCCAACAAGGCGCTGCGGAAAACGCTGCGCGAGCCGTTCAAAAGCCGCGGCTTCCCCGATTACGAGATGGACTGGTACGGCGCCCCCGGCGGGGAGTACGCGCCCAACACCGAGGGGCCGGACCGTCAGTACCCCGGGTCGGATCCGGAATTCGTTGCCACTGAACTGTTTACCAAGCGCGGGGTCGACGTGGCGGTCCTGCACCCGATGGCCCGCGGCATCATGCCGGACCGGCATCTGGGCAGCGCGCTGCATGCCGCGCACAACGAAATGATGGTGTCGAACTGGCTGGAATCCAGCGAGTTCGGCGAGCGGTTCCGCGGCACCATCCGGGTCAACCCCGATGACATCCCCGGCGCTTTGCGCGAGATCGAGAGATGGCGCTCCCATCCGCGCGTGGTCCAGATCGGCGTCCCGTTGCAGTCCCGCGAGTTGTACGGCAAACCGCAGTTCTGGCCGATCTGGGAAGCGGCCGTCGACGCCGGCCTGCCCGTCGCCGCGCACATCGAGGTCGGGTCGGGCATCGCGTTTCCGCCGACGCCGAATGGGAACACCCGCACCTACGAGCAGTACGTCAGCTTCATGGCGCTGAACTACCTGTATCACCTGATGAACATGATCGCCGAGGGAGTCTTCGAGCGGTTCGACGGCCTCAAGTTCGTGTGGGGCGATGGCGCCGCCGACTTCATCACGCCGTTCATCTGGCGGATGGACACGTTCGGCCGGCCGCACCTGGAGCAGACGCCGTGGTCCCCGCGGATCCCCAGCGACTACCTGCCCGGGCACGTGTATTTCGTCCAGGGCAGCCTCGACGGCCCCGGCGACGTCGAGTTCGCCGGCGAATGGTTCGGCTTCACCGGCAAGGACGACATGGTGATGTTCGGATCCAGCTATCCGCACTGGCAGTGCGGCGATATCACGAAGCTGCCCAGCGCGCTCTCGGCCGAGCAGCGCGAGAAGTTGTGCTGGCGTAATGCCGCGCAGCTGTACGGCATAGACATTCCCGCCGGGGTGGGCGCACAGTAGAAGTGGACGCGGGCGGACCGAGAAAGACGAGGAGTTTCAGATGAGTTTGACCCATTCTCAGGAGCGGCTTCCCGCTGCCGAGCGCATCGCCGTCCGGTGCGTCGACTCGGACGTCCACCCGGCACCCAAGCGCGGAGAGCTCCTCCCGTACATCCCCGAGCCCTGGCGCAGCAAGTACTTCCTCACCCGCAACGTGGGCGAGCAGATCTACTACGACGCCCCGGACTACGCGCACTCGTACGCCATGCGGGTCGACTCCTTCCCCGCCAACGGCGAGTTCCCTTGCAGCGACCCGGACTTGGCGTTTCGACAGCTGATCATGGAGGCCGGCTCCGACATCGCGATCCTGGAGCCGGCGGCGTACCCGGCGCGCATTCCCGAAGCGCAACATGCGATGTCGGCCGCACTCAACGACTGGCAGGCCAATCACTGGCTGGACAGCCACAACAACTGGCACGAGCGGTGGCGCGGTTCGATCTGCCTCGCCATCGAGGAGCCGGAAGAGTCGGTGCGCGAGATCGAGCGCTGGGCCGGACACCCCTACATGGCGCAGATCCTGATCAAGGCCGAGCCGCGCCCGTCCTGGGGCCACCCGAAGTACGACCCGATCTGGGCGGCCGCCACCAAGCACGACATCACGGTGAGCTGCCACCTGTCGCGCAGCCAGTTCGACGAGCTACCCATCCCGCCGGTCGGGTTCCCCAGCTACAACCACGATTTCATGGTGACCTACTCGCTGCTGGCCGCCAACCAGGTGATGAGCCTGATCTTCGACGGCGTCTTCGACCGGTTCCCGACGCTGCGGATCGTGTTCGTCGAGCATGCCTTCAGTTGGATCCTGCCCCTGATGTGGCGCATGGACTCGATCTACGAGGCGCGCAAGTCGTGGGTGGACATCAAGCGCAAGCCGTCGGAATACGTCAAGGACCACATCAAGTTCACGACCCAGCCGCTGGACTACCCGGAAGACAAGACCGAACTGACCCGGGCGCTGGAATGGATGGAGTGCGAGAAGATCCTGCTGTTCTCCTCGGACTACCCGCACTGGACGTTCGACGACCCCCGCTGGTTGGTCAAGCACCTTCCCAAGGCGGCCCGCGACGCGGTGATGTACAAGAACGGCATCGCGACCTATCACCTGCCCGAGACCGTTCCGGTCCTCGAGGGTCAGACCCGGGTGCTCTGAATTGACGACGCAAGAAGAAGGGGCAACCACCAGGCGCCCCGAGCCCCGTCTCGCCCAGGGCCGCGAGCATGTCGTCGCGACCGTGGACGAAATCCCGCCGGGCACACACAAACTGGTACCGATCGGACGTCACGGCGTCGGTGTCTACAACGTCAACGGCACCTTCTACGCCATCGCGAATTATTGCCCCCACCAAGGCGGTCCGCTGTGTTCGGGACGCGCCCGGGGGCGCACGATCGTCGACGAGACGGCGCCGGGTGATTCGGTGATGGTGCGCGACCTGGAATACATCTATTGCCCCTGGCACCAATGGGGTTTCGAGCTCGCGACCGGCACCACCGCGGTCAAGCCGGAATGGAGCATCCGCACCTATCCGGTGCGCGTCGTCGGCAACGACGTTTTGGTACAGGCCTAACTACAGGAGAATCGGGTGCCTTCTATCGAGATCAACGGGGGAAATGTCGTCTACGAAATCCTCGGTGACTCAGGCGATCTCATTGCTCTGACGCCGGGCGGCCGGTTCAGCATGGAGATCCCCGGTCTGCGTCCGCTGGCCGATGCCCTGGTCGCGGGCGGCTATCGGGTGCTGTTGTGGGATCGGCCGAATTGCGGCACCTCAGACGTGCAGTTCTACGGGCAAAGCGAGTCCCACATGCGCGCCGAGACGCTGCACAAACTGGTGACGGGCTTGGGCTTCGAGCGCTGCATTCTCGCCGGAGGCTCCGGCGGGGCACGGGATTCCATGCTCACCACGATGCTCTACCCCGAGGTGGTCACCAAGCTCGTGGTGTGGAACATCGTCGGTGGCATCTATGGGACCTTCGTGCTCGGCTCCTTCTACATCGTTCCCAGCATTCTCGCGGTGCGCGGCACCGGCATGGACGGCGTGGTCAAGGTCCAGGAATGGCGCGAGCGCATCGAGGAAAACCCGGACAACAAACAGCGGTTCCTCGACTTCGACTCCGGCGAGTTCCTCAAGGTCATGCTGCGCTGGCTCAACGCATTCGTTTCGAAGCCGGGACAGACGATTCCGGGTGTCGAGGACGAGATGTTCGACCGGATTCAGGTGCCCACGTTGATCATTCGTGGCGGTGAGAACGACATGGATCACCCCAAGCGGACGTCGCTGGAGGTCAGTTGCTTGATCAAGGGATCAAAGCTCATTGATCCGCCCTGGCCGGAGGACGCCTGGGAGCGCGCGTCCGAAGACCGCGCCGCGGGCAGGGTGCAGCATTTCAACATGTTCGACACGTGGGTGCAGGCGGCACCGGCGATCCTCGAGTTCCTGGGCTCGTAATGGCGCTACGTCGTTCTGTGAGATTCCTACCTGGTGCGGATGTGGACCTCGCAATTGAGCGACGCCTCCAGCGCCGTGTGCACTCGGCTTTCCGGAATGCGTTCGAGGTCTTTCTCACGAAGCGTCACGTGAACGATGTCGAAGCCGTCGTCGCCCGGGGTCCGCTCGATGTCACCGGTGAGCCCGAACGCGGACAGCACCCCGTGCGCGTCGTCGTCGGTACCCCGGCTGACGAAGGTGATGACGCCCGGGTTGGGGGCGGTGCCAAACGCTCTGGCGCACACATCGATTGCGATTTTTTGCGCGGCGCCACCGTCTTCGGCCGCGATGAGCAATTCGACCTCGCGTCGGCTTACCGGCATGGTGGCGAGGTCGTTTTTGACCACCTCGGCGCCCACCGCGGCCGCGAGCTCGTGGAGAGCTGCCATGCCATCACGTAATTGTGCGGGCGTGAGCCCGCTTTCCGGGTCGACGTTGACACGCACCACGGCAGTTCGCATGTGTGCAAGCCTAACTAAGACGATGGCAGGCCAGCTTTGAACACCACTCAGTCCACAACCACCACCGCCGTGCCCGCCGGGTGCTCACCGCGGTTGCTGCCCGAGCAGTCCGGCCGGGAAGACCTGGCCGCCTATCAGCAAACCGGCGGCTATCAACCGCTGACCGATACCGACGCGTTGCTGAGCGAGGTGGAGGCCAGCGGACTGGTCGGCCGGGGCGGCGCGGCCTTCCCGCTCGCGGTGAAATTGCGCACGGTCCGCGAGAACGGGCGCCTGATGGCGGACACCGGCGGCCCCGTCGTCGTCGCGAACGGCGAAGAGGGAGAACCGGCTTCGATCAAGGACCGCTGGCTGCTGCGCAACCGCCCGCACCTGGTCTTGGACGGACTGCGGTCGGCCGCGACCATTGTCGCCGCCGACCGCGCCTATATCTATGTGTCGGACCCGGAATCGGCGCACAGCGTCGAAACCGCACTGGGCGAACTGGGTCCCGACACGCTCGGCGTGACGATCACCATGCTGAGCGTGCCGGCCGGCTACGTGGCCGGTGAGGAGACCGCCGCGGTCCGCGCGATCAACGGCGGCCCGGCCAAGCCAACGGACAAGCCGCCCCGCCCATTCGAGGCGGGCGTCGATGACCGGCCCACCTTGGTGAGCAACGTCGAGACCTTGGCCAACCTGCCCTACCTACAGCGCCACGGGTCGGCGGCGTTCCGCGCGCAGGGCACGCCGCTATCGCCGGGCACCTTCCTGGCCACCATCACCGGGGCCGGGCGGCCGCCGGTCCTCTACGAGCTTCCCCATGGGCTACCATTCACCGAATTGCTTGCCCTGCACGGTGTTCCGGCCGACCAAGTGCGGGGCGCGTTGATGGGCGGCTATTTCGCCGGCCTGCTCAACCGCTCTGTGCTGGAGACAACGCTGGACCACGAGACGATGCGACGGGTGGGCAGCGGCCTGGGCTGCGGTGCGATCTCGGTCATCACGGACGACTGCCCCGTGGCGGTGGCGGCGTCGGTGCTGGCCTATTTCGACCGCGAGAACGCCGGCCAATGCGGCTCCTGCTTCAACGGGACGGCGGCGATGGCCGCGGCGGCCGGCGCCCTGCGTGATGGCGCCGCGACCACAGAGGACGTCGAGCGGTTGCGCCGCTGGTCGGTGGTGCTGCGCGGGCGCGGGGCCTGCGCGACCCTGGATGCCGCCACCAACGTGGCCGCCAGCCTGCTCGACCAGTTCCCGGACGAAGTCGGTGCGCACCTCGACGGCGCGTGCCCGGACTGCGCCCGCGGCGCATTCCACGCCGACCGTCCCTACGAGGCGGAAGCTGTGAGGCAGGCATGAAAATCCGTCTGGACCGCACTGTTTGCGACGGCTTCGGCATTTGCGCCAAACACGCGCCGGGATACTTCTCGCTGGATGACTGGGGGTACGCGTCCCTCATCGGGGACGGCACGGTGGCGGAGGCGGACCGCGATGCGGTCATGCGGGCGCTGCTGGACTGCCCGGTGCACGCCATCACCGAAATCGGTCAGCGCACCTCCCGCGCCCCCCAGCCGCCACTCACCGATGCCTCAGATCCGGCCGCGAATCTCAAAACCGAAGAGAACGAGGCGGAATGGGGTTTCACGCGATGAACTTCTGCGGGCCCGGTTTTTAGCAACATGCAACTCACCTTTGACACCGAAGTCGAAGCCTTCCGCGCGGAGTTCGTCGCCTTCCTCGCCGAACATCTGCCCATAGAGGCGCAGGCCGCGGAGCGCCCTTCGTCGACCTCACACGTGCCCGAATGGTCGCGCCGCTGGCAGCGGCTCCAGTTCGACCACGGATGGCTGCTGCCCGGGAACCCGCCGGAATTCGGCGGCCGCAAGGCCAACATCCTGCAACAGTTCGTGCACCGCGAAGAACTCTCGCGGCGCCGGATCTATCACTGCTTCAACCCCCAAGGCGTCGGCATCATCGCGGCGTCGCTGCTGTCCTTCGGGACCGACGAGCAAAAGCAGAGCTGGGCCGTCCCGATTCTGCGGGCCGACAAGACCGCGTCACTGGGTATGAGCGAACCCGGAGCCGGCTCCGACCTGGCCGGGCTGCGGACAAAAGCCGAGTTGGTGGGCGAGCACTTCGTGGTCAACGGGCAGAAGGTATGGACCTCGGGCGCCCATGACGCCGACGTCATTCTCACGTTCGTTCGCACCGATCCAAATGCGCCCCGGCACAAGGGGATCAGCGCGCTGCTCATCCCGACCGACACCCCGGGGGTGGAGCGCCGCCCCTTCGCCTCGGTCTATGACCGCGACGAGCTGGACTTCAACGAGGTGTTCTTCAACGATGTCCGGGTACCGGCGGGCAACCTGGTCGGCCCGCTCAACGGCGGATGGCGGGTCGCCAACGGATCGCTCGGCCACGAACGCACCCTGATGTGGATGGCGTTCGCGAACCGGCTCGAGCAGCTGCTCGAGGACTACCGGCCGGCCGACGAGGTGAACGCGGACCACTACGCCACCATCGTGATGGACTACTACGCGCTGCGGCTGCTCGGTTCGGCGGCGCTGGGGCGCGCGGCCCGCGGGGACGTCGACGTGGCCGCTTTGTCGGTGCTGAAGGTCTTCGGTTCGGAAGCCGAGCAGAGCGCGCTGCGGCACGCGCTGGACGCGGCCGGCGTCGACGGATTGTGCGCCAAGGCGTTGACGGCCCCGTACAACCCTTACGCCCCCGACCTTTTCACCGCCAGCTGGTTCGCCCGCTACATCAGCAGCTACGCGGGCACCATTGCCGGTGGCACGTCGGAGATTCAGCGCAACATCATCGCCCAGCGGGTCCTGGGCCTGCCGGCACGCTGATCACAACTCCGGACACAGCGACGACAGGAACTCCTGGGTCCTGCGCCGCGATTCGGCTCGTTCACCGACATCCTTGCCCAGTGGCACAATTCGCGCCGCCAGGTCGGTGACGCCCGCATCACGGTAGCGGCACAGCCGCGCGAGGATCGTCGACTCATCACCGGCCGCCATGGTATCGCCGACGTCCTCGGCGTCGCCGTGTTCCAACAGCCGCACGTAGTTCGGCGAGAAATCCGCGTGCCCGAGCACCTCGCTGGCGTAGGCGCGGGCATCGGCCGTCTCGCTGGCCGAGCACAGTGCGACGGGAACGCCGGCGACAATTCGTGGCGCGGGCCGGCCGGCGCCGGTCGCGGCCGCGGTGATGCGGGGGACGACGTGGTCCCCGATTGCTCGCTCGTCGGCCATCCACAAAACGGTGCCGCCCGCGCGCTCGCCCGCGAGTCGCAGCATCGCCGGTCCCAGCGCCGACAGCAAGACCGGCATGCCGTAGGCGTCCGTGACGTCCACCGGCGAATGGACGCAATAACTTTCGTTGTCCACCTCAACGGTGCCGGGCCCGCCGAACGAGGCGGCGAGCACCTCGAGGTAGTCGCCCATCAGCCGCGCCGGGCGATCGTAGGGCAGTCCCAGTTGACCGTTGACGATCCAATGATGTGACGGACCGATGCCCAGCGTGAACCGCCCGCCGCACGCGATCTGCGTGGTCAAGGCTTGCTGCGCCATGATCATCGGATGGCGCGTCTGAATCGGGACGACCGCCGTCCCGATTTCGATGCGATCGGTCGCTTGCCCGATCAGCGTCACGGCGGTCATCGCGTCGAGGTAGCCGGGCACCTGGGGGATCCAGAACGCGGTGAAGCCGGCGGTTTCGGCGCCGGCGCCGTCGTCGATCAGCCCGGCGAGCCGGTCGGCACGTGAGCGCTCCTTGTCGGAGCCAATCATCAACCCGATGCGCATGCGACCCTCGACTCCCCTTGCCTAAGGGACATATCGGTCCCACTCGTAGGGCACCACCGCGAAAAACGGTGCGGCGAACAGCGGTTCGACACTGCCATCGGCCCAGCGGTCGGACAGCACCGCCCGCATCCGATCGGCGGTGACGACCGGATCGTCGTCCAAGAAGCAGTACGTGATCGACTGATTGCCCTGAGCGCTGGCCAGTTCGGCGTCGACCTGACGCGATAGCGCGGACCAGACGCCGGTGACACCGTCGACTTCGAGCAGCCGGTGCGCCGGTGCCGATCCGCGTTCGACCAACAGGTACACGCCCCGCGCGGGCAACCAGGGCAGCACGTCCGACCCGGCCTTGATTCCGGGCGCCGACGCCTTGCGCTGGACGTCGTACACGCCGCGCTCCACCGGGGGCAGCAAGGGCAGCTTGCGGCCGGCATTGCCGAGGGCGGTGGACAATTCGTTGAAATCGTGCAGGCCGGCGGCGTCGGCGAAGAAGTAGGTCATCACGTGGTCGACGGCGCTCAACGGCCCGTCGGTCAACGCACGCGCGGAGCGGCACGCCGGGGTGGACACCAGGCGCAACGAGGCGCGCACCGCGGCCAGACGGTGTTGTTCCGGACGGTGGTCAAGGGTGTGCCAGCGCAGGTACTCGGCATCCTTACCGTCGGGGTGGCGGGTCGCCATGGACACGAACAGGGTGTTGATCCCGCCGTCGCCGGTGGCAAGGACCTCGGTGACCTCATCCGAGGGTGTGCCGGGTAGATGCATCGCGTTCGTCCTCACGTTCACGTCGAATCATGCTGGGGCAGCGGTATTTCCGGGTGGCGGGCCGCGATCATGCGGCGGAAGCCCTCACGCCACGGCACCTTCGTGCGGCCGAGCACCTCATGCATGTGGGTGACGTCCGGCCATAACGGCGTGTGCGCGTCGGGCGTGTATTCGAAGATGGGCTCGACACCGATCAACTCACCCATGAAGGTGCAGTAATCCTCGACGCTGACCGTTTCGCTGCCGGCCCAGTTCACCACGACCGGCGGCGTCGCGGCCACTTCCATGGCGCGGATGCCGAGTTCCACGTAGTCGTCTTCATAGATCGGGTTGTAGTTGTTCGGCTTTTCGGGGTGCAGTCGAATGGGCTTGCCCGCCAGCATCGCATCGAGGCGGTCGGCGGGCGCGCCGCCCTGGGGACCGTACGTCGAACAGATCCGGATGATGGTCAGCGGAATGTGAAAATGCCTGGCGATCCACGTGCAAACCGCCTCTGCCGCAACCTTGGAGAAGCTGTAGTTGGCGCGCAGCGGCACCCCCGGCGGATCGGCCTCGGTCAAGGGGCGCTGTCCCTGGTAGGCGTAGATCGAACCGGTCGAGCACAACACGAAGCCCTTGGCGGTGCGGCAGTGGTAGAGCAGTTCGCCCGACATCTGCGCATTGGTTTCGACGCAGTGGCCCCAGTCGTCTGCGCCGGGGTCGACCGCCGCGTGAAAGACGTAGGTGAAATCCTCGGGGAGACCGGAGAAGTCGCCGGCACCGACGTCCAGCGCGACGGGTTTGATGCCGGCCTCGACGAGTTTGTCCCGGGCCGCGGCATCTTTCAGGCGGGCGGCGCCCCACACCTCGTTTCCCGCAACCGCCAGGGCGCGCGCGATGGGAAACGCGATCTTGCCCGTCGCCCCGGTGATCAGGATCTTCTCCGCTTCGAGCAACCAGGCCTCCGAATGTTAAGTACTTGATAACGCTCTTGGAGCATAACTCTCGGCCGAAGCGAAATGCCACGGCAGGGCGCGCTCGATGTCGTGTCGTCCGCGGAGGAACTTTCCCCTGGTCGTGGCGGTATCAACGGCATAAGCTGAACCCGCCAAGGTCGGAATGGCCCAGTGGGAGGCCCCCATGCAGTGGTTTGTTCGTCGCCTGACCGCCGTCATCGCGGTCGCCTTCGCGGCGATGGCGGTCGGGGTGATCGCAACCCCGGCGATCGGCTCGGCGGAGTGCGACCGCAACATGTCGTGGAATCGGACGACCGAAGAGTGCAAACCGCCGCCGCCGCCGCCGGACTGGTACGCCGCCCCGCCGGAATACGCGCCGCCGTTCGCGGCGCAGGATGTGCCGCCGCCCCCTCCGCCGCGGCCGTCGTGGTCACCGAACGAACCGATGTGGAATGCCGGCTTTCACCAATGGGGTACCTATTTCACCGGCACCTGGGTGCCGTACTGACGGTGCTCGCACGGCAGGCTGCGGTCTAGATCGTGCCTGCTCGCAAGTGATAACGTGATTCTCCGATTCGTATAACGGCCCTACCGAGTTGGCCGTGTGACGCACCGGAGGTGACGTGTCAGCAGCACCCGGCCGCCCATTGCCCCTGGTCACGCCCGAGAACGAGTTCTTCTGGACTTCGGGCGCCGACGGAAAGCTACGGCTGCAGGAATGCAAGAGCTGCGAATCGCTGATCCATCCGCCCGCGCCGGTCTGCCGGTACTGCCGCTCATTGGATATCGGGGTGCGGGCCGTCTCGGGCAGGGCGACCCTCGCCGGATTCACCATCAACCACCGGTTCAGCCTGCCCGGCTTGCCGGCGCCGTACGTGGTCGCCCAGGTCGCGATCGATGAAGACCCCCGGGTTCGGCTGACCACCAACATCGTGGAATGCGATCCCGACAAGCTCGAACTCGGCCAGCAGGTCGAGGTCGTCTTCGAGCAGGTCGAAGACGTGTGGTTTCCGCTGTTTCGGCCCGTCACCGACGCCGAGCCCGGCCGGCTGCCGGTCGACGAGATCGCGCCCGACCGCTTCGGCGAATACGTCCGGCCCATGCTCACGACCGAGAAGTTCGAGGACAAGGTCGCCCTCACGGGAATCGGCATGTCGCCCATCGGGCGTCGGCTGATGCGGCCGCCCCTGGCGTTGACCGTGCAGGCCTGCGAGGCGGCCATCGCCGACGCCGGACTGACGATCGCCGACATCGACGGCCTGTCCACCTACCCCGGCGCGATCAACGTCGGCGGATTCGGGGAGGGCGGCGTCACCGCACTCGAGGCCGCGCTGGGCATTCGGCCGACATGGCACAACGGCGCCATGGAGACGTTCGGCCCGGGCGGCTCCGTGATCGGCGCGATGCTCGCTGTCGCAGGCGGATTGGCGCGTCACGTGCTGTGCTTCCGGACGCTGTGGGAAGCCACCCACGGCGAGCTGATGAAGCAGGGCAAGATCGCCCCGACGATGGGCCGGATGTCGGGCTGGCAGATGCCATTCGGCGCGACCTCTGCGGCACACACCCTGGCGATGAACGCGCAGCGGCACTTTCACCGTTACGGCACCACCAAAGAGACGCTGGGCTGGATCGCGTTGAACCAGCGAGCCAACGCCGAACTCAACCCGACCGCGGTCTATCGGTCTCCGATGACGATGGAGGACTATCTCGACGCGCGGCCGATCACCACGCCGTTCGGCCTCTACGACTGCGACGTGCCCTGCGACGGGGCGATCGCCGTCATCGTCTCCGCCGTTGACGCCGCCCGCGACCTGGCCAAGCCACCCGTGCTGGTGGAGGCGGTGGGAACGCAGATTGTCGAGCGAATCGACTGGGACCAAAGCACTCTCACCCACGAGCCGCAGGTGCTGGGCCAGGCGGCGCACGTGTGGACGCGGACCTCGCTGCGACCCGCCGACGTGGACGTGGCCGAGCTGTATGACGGGTTCACCATGAACTGCCTGTCCTGGATCGAAGCGCTCGGATTCTGCGGAATCGGTGAGGCCAGGGAATTCCTGGACGGCGGCAAGAACATTGCGCGCGACGGCCAACTCCCGCTCAACACGCACGGCGGGCAGCTTTCGCACGGCCGCACCCACGGCATGGGTCTGCTGCATGAAGCCGTCACCCAGCTGCGCGGGGAGGGCGGTGACCGCCAGGTCGCCGACGCCCGCGTCGGCGTCGTCAGCAGTGGCGGCCTCACTCCCAGCGGCGTGATCCTGCTGCGAGCAGACCGGTGAGCACCGCCAGCGACGATGCAGAGCGAAGCGATGAGGGGCGGCGCATGAGTGCCCACCCCCGTCCCCGGCTCGTCATCGTCGACGGGGTGCCCATGTCGGCGATCGTCGCGGAAGCCCCCGACCCGAAGGCCGTCATCGTGGCCATCCACGGGGGCGGCACCACCGCCGTCTACTTCGATTGCCCCGGCCACCCTTCGTCGTCACTGTTACGGGCCGGCGCCGCAGCGGGATTCACGGTCGTCGCCCTCGACCGGCCGGGCTATGGCAGTTCGGCCCCCTATCCGGAGGCGATGGCCGAACCCGAGCAGCGGGTTGATCTCGCGTACGGGGCGCTGAATCGCATCCTCGGGCAGAAGCCGCGCGGTGCCGGGCTGTTCCTGATGGGCCATTCGGGCGGCTGCGAACTCGTCATGCGGATGGCCGCCGAGGGCGGGGCCGGGCGCGGCGCGGATCTGCTCGGCATCGAACTGGCCGGGACCGGCCGGCATTATCACCCCGCGGCCCGGGACATCCTGAAGACGGCGACTCGCGAACGTCGTCCCGCGGGATTGCGTGACCTGCTGTGGCAACCCGAAAACCTGTATCCGCCCGAGGTTCTCAACGGGGCCACGGTCTCCCCGACCGCGCCGTCCTACGAGGACCGGATGGTGTCGAACTGGGCGCGCCGGGATTTCCCGGCGCTGGCCCCGGCCGTGCGTGTACCGGTGCACTTCAGCATCGCCGAGCACGAAAAGGTCTGGCAGAACGACACTTCGGCGATGGAGGAGATCGCGGAGCTGTTCTCCGCGGCGCCGCGGTTCACCGTTCACCGACAGCCCGATGCGGGACACAACATCAGCCTCGGCCACACGGCGGCCGACTACCACGCCAAGGTGCTGGCGTTCGCGGACGAATGCGTGGGCGCCCGTGCGGATTCGCCCGGCTCGTCGAACGTGACCGCACAGTCACCTTCGGACCCGAACGTGACTGTGGTGTCACGCTCGCCCGATGACGAACCCGATTTGGAGGCCGGTTGATGCGCGTCGGATTCATCGGGTTGGGCAGTCAGGGCGGGCCCATGGCGCGGCGCATCGCCGAGGGCGGCTACCCCACCACGTTGTGGGCGCGCAGGCCCGTGACCCTGGAGGCGTTCGCCGACACCCCGGCCACGATCGCAGGTTCAACGGCCGAACTGGCCGCGGCCAGCGATCTGGTCTGCCTCTGCGTCGTCGGCGACGCCGACATCGACGAACTCACCGGCGGCGAAGGCGGATTGCTCGCGGCAATGCAGCCGGGCGGCATCATCGCGGTGCACAGCACGGTGCACCCCAAGACGTGCCGAGAACTCGCGAAGCGGGCTGGGGCGGTCGGTGTTTCGATCGTCGATGCGCCGGTGAGCGGGGGCGGCGGAGCGGCGGCCGAAGGCCGCCTGCTGGTGATGGCCGGCGGCGACACCGAGGCCGTCGAACGCTGCCGCCCGGTGTTCGAGACCTATGCCGATCCGGTCGTTCATCTCGGCGAGCTCGGTTCGGGGCAGACCACCAAGCTGCTCAACAACCTGTTGTTCACCGCCAACCTCGCCACGGCGGCCACCGCGCTGTCGCTGGCGGACGCGCTGGGTGTCACCCCGGAGCGACTCACCGAGGTCGTCTCCCGCAGCAGTGGAAATAGCTTTGCGCTCAACGCCCTTGGTGGCATCGGCGGGCTGGATCGGCTGGCCGGTGTGGCCGGCGGGCTGCTGCAGAAGGACGTCCGGCTGGTCGTCGACCTTGCCGAGCAGGCCGGGGCCGACGGCGGCGCCGTGCTCGAGGCGGCCGACGCGGCGCTGCGCCTCATGGGCAATCCACGGTGAGAGTCGGATTCGTCGGCGCGGGGCGGATGGGCCGCCCCATGGTAAGTCGTCTGGTCGCCGCCGGCCACGACGTCCACGCCCTGGGCCGGACCGCCGAAAAGCGCCGCGAACTAGAACAACTCGGCGCGCGCGCCGTACCGGAGGCGGCCGACGCCGGCGCGCACGCCGACGTGGTGGTGCTCTGCGTGTTCACCGACGAGCAGGCGCGCCAGGTGTGCCTGGACAGCGGATTGCTGCCGGCCATGCCGCCGGGTTCGGCGCTGGTGGTGCACACCACCGCCAGCCCCAACACCGTCGAGGCCATCGCCGCGCGCGCCGATCACGTCGACGTCGTCGACGCCGCGATCAGCGGAGGCCCGCACGACATCGCGGCCGGCCGGCTCACGCTGTTCGTGGGCGGCGCCGGGGCGGCGGTTGACCGGGTGCGACCGCTGCTGGCCTGCTACGGGGATCCGGTCCTGCACGTCGGGCCCGTCGGCGCCGGCCAGAAGGTCAAGCTGGTCAACAACGCTCTCTTCGCGGGACAGATCGGGCTGCTCGCGGAGGCCGTCCGGCTGGGCGAGCGGCTCGGCGTGCCCGAATCGACATTGCTGAGCGCGCTGGGCCGAGGCAGCGCGAGCAGTCGCGTGCTGAGCCTCGTCGCGGCAAGCGGGTCCGTCGCGTCGTTCATCGAGGTAACCGGCGACTTCGTCGGCAAGGACGTGGCCGTCGTCCGCGACATCGCCGCGGAACTGGGCGGCGGACTGGGCGCGCTGGACGACGTCCTCACGACGATCGACGTCGCGAAGAAGGTTTGAGATGCCAGCGTTTTGGTCTTTCCGGTTCGTCACGAAGGTATTACCGTTAGCGTTACAGTCGGGGACTCCGCTGTAAAGGTTTCAGCCCGACCTCGCCGCTGAGGAGGATTCAGTGACAAAACCGAAGGTTGTCTTCGATCCGTACTCCGAGGACTACTTCAACAACCCGTTCGACATCTATCGGCGGATGCGCGAAGACGCGCCCCTGTATTACGACGAAAAAGAGGACTTCTACGCGCTGACCCGCCATGAAGATGTGGCGGCCGCGTTCAAGGACTTCGAGACGTATTCCTCGGCGCGCGGCTGCGACCTGGCGATGGTGCGGCGGGGCATTGCCCCCGAGCAGAAGTCGATCATCTTCATGGATCCTCCGGAGCACCGCCACATGCGCAGCCTGCTCAACAAGGCGTTCACTCCCCGGGCGATCCAATCGCAGCGCGAGACGATCATCGAGGTGATCGACAAGTACCTGGGCGCGGTCGACCCCGACAACTTCGACGTCGTTCAGGACTTCTCCGGGCCGTTCCCGGTGGAGGTCATCACCCGGATGGCCGGTGTGCCCGAGGAATACCGCCAGCAGGTCCGGCACTGGATCGACACCAGCCTGCACCACGAGCCGGGCCAGATCGAGGTCAGCGAAGCGGGCGTGCAGGCCAACATCGACACGGCGATGTACTACTTCAGCCTGGTCCAGGAGCGGCGCCTGGAGCCGCAGGACGACATGATCAGCCGGCTGATCGCCGCCGAGATTCCCGGCGAAGACGGCCAGCTGCGCAAGCTCGACGACATCGAGATCTGCGGGTTCGCAACCCTTCTGGGCGGCGCGGGCGCGGAGACCGTCACCAAACTGATGGGCAACGCCGCGGTGATCTTCGCCAACCACCCCGACCAGTGGCAGAAGCTGCAGGAGGACCGGGACAAGATTCCCGGGGCGGTCGAAGAGCTACTGCGCTACGAGGGGCCGGTGCAATACAACGTCCGCTACACCCTCAAAGAGGCCCACGTCAGCGGTGGCGTCATTCCGGCGGGCAAACCGGTGTTCCTGTGCGGCGCCGCGGCCAACCGCGACCCGGAGGCCTTCACCGACGCCGACACGTTCGACATCGAGCGCGATCACACCGAGGCGCAGCACCTCGGGCTCGGGTACGGGATCCACAGCTGCCTGGGCGCCGCGCTGGCCCGCCTGGAAAGCCGGATCGCGCTGGAGCGGCTGCTCGACTTCATGCCGCGTTACGAGGTCAACTTGGCGGGATGTAAACGGGTGACCATGCAAAATGTGGCGGGCTGGAAGAACGTGCCCGTCAAGGTACTTCGCTGAGGGGGCCACGATGACGAAGAAGATCGAAGTCGATTGGGGACTCTGCGAAAGCAACGGTGTCTGCATGGGCATCAACCCGGACATCTTCGAGCTCGGCGACGACGACATGTTGACCGTCCACCAGGAAGAAGTCACACCGGAGAACGAGGCGGACGTGCGCGAGGCCGTCCGTCAGTGCCCTCGGCAGGCGATCTCCATCGTCGGAGAGTAGCGGTCAGAATCCGGAGAGGATGACCGCGTTGCAGTCGGCCGCCGCCTGGCGCAGTTTGGCCGCCTTTTGATAGCCCTCGGACTCGTACCAGGCGCGCGCGGCATCCACCGATTCGAATTCCAGGACGACGGTCTGGTCGCCGTGCCAGTCGCCTTCGATGACTTTGGGGGCGGTGTCCACCGCGAGAACCGTGGCACCGCTCATCGCCGATCCGGCTGCCTGGGCGTATGCCTTCATGCCCTCCGGGTCCTTGATCGCCTCGGTCAAGATGACATAACCTTTTGCCACGCCGAATCTCCTTGCCTGCCTGTGTATTAGTTACTTTTCGCTGATCGCCTGCTCGGGACAACACTGGATGGCCTCCCGGGCGTCAGCTTCCAATTCCGTTGGGACATCGGCATCTATCGCCACGGCGTAGCCATCGTCAGTCAGGCTGAACACGTCGGGACACAGTGTCAGACACATCCCGTGACCGCGACAGCGCTGATCGTCTACCCAGACCTTCATGCCAGCGTGAACTCCAGGTGCAGTTCGGTCAGACCGCGCAGGATGTACGTCGGAACATATTGGTAGCGGCGGTCATTCGCCGGACCGTGCTTGTCCTCGTTGATCCTGATGTCGGTCGTGCGGTCGAGCAGCCGCTCGAGCGCCACCCGGGTTTCGGCCCGCGCCAGCGGCGCGCCCGGGCAACTGTGAATTCCGCGGCCGAAGGAGATGTGCTGTCGGGCGTTCTTGCGCGCCGGGTCGAACGTGGCGGGGTCCTCGAAGCGACGCGGGTCGCGGTTGGCGGCCGCCTGCACGATCATCACGGTGCTGCCCGCCGGCAGGTCGACCCCACCGACGGTGGCCGGCACCCGGTTCATCCGGAAGTCGCCCTTGACCGGGCTCTCGTGGCGCAGCGACTCCTCGATGAAATTGGGTAGCAGGCTGCGGTCCTTGCGCAACTGCGCCTGGACGTCGGGCCGCTCCCCCAACGTCTGCAGCGCGGCACCGAGCAACCGCACGGTGGTCTCCTGGCCGGCCGAGAAGACGTTGGCCGCCACGCGCGCCACGTCCTCGACCTCCGGGATCGAGCCGTCGGGGAAGGTGGCGGTCGCCAGGCCGGTCAGCACGTCGTCGCGGGGCTCGCGGCGACGGTCCCGCACGTAGTCGGAGAAGAGGCCGTAGAGGAATTCCAGCGGGCTGTGCGCCAGCGATTCCTTGCCGGTGCCGCCCACGCCGCCACCCGAGTGCTCGCGGATGCCCTTGATGAATTTGTCGCGATCTTCCATGGGGACGCCCAGCAGATCGGCGATCACCAGCAGCGTGAAGGGCCCGGCGAAGCCCTTGATCCATTCGCCGTGGCCGGGCGCCAGGAACTCGTCGAGCGCCTGGTCGGCGAGCGCCCACATCGCGTCCTCGTTCTCCTTGAGGCGCTTCGGGGTGATCAGCCGCATCAGCAGGGAGCGGTGGTTGGTGTGGGTCGGCGGGTCGAGCGTGGGCAGCTGGTCGCTGAAGGGCAGCTCGTCGCGATGCCGCTCGATCAGCTCGGTGACGTCGTCACCCTCGAGCGGCACCGGAAAGCCGGGGAAGGGCCCGGTCACCGAGATGCACGACGACCACGTCTCGGCGTCGTTGAGCACCGCGCAGGCCTCGTCCCAGCCGGTGATCATGGTGACGTCGTGATGGCTCTCCCGCGTGACGGGGCACCGCTGACGCAGCGCCTCGTAGTAGGGGTACGGGTCTTCGATGAGCTCGCTGCCGCGGAAGAAATCCAACTCGGAGAATTCCCTCGTCATCCCCTGCTCCTTGAATCTCGGCGAGTGAGAACGTGCCTCTCGCAGATGAGTATTACATTTCCATAGGGGCACGGTGATCGTCAACGCGGGTCCGGCCCGGCACGGCCAAACGAGCGCTTTGCCCCGGGACAGCCGGTCAGCTGGCGGGCACCAGATCGGCGGCGACCGACGGCCACGCCAACAGCCCACTGCGGAAGGTCTCGACGTGGCCCACCGGAATCGGCGGCGCCCCTCCGATATTCGAGGCGGCCGCCAGGGCCTTGGCCTTGAACGTCTGCGCGGCCGTGCTCAGCTGGTGTTGCACCAGGCCGACGCTGTCGTCGAGTTCGGACGGCCAGTTCTCGCCCCACAGCGTGACCTCGGTGACGCCGTGATCGAGGGCCTGCAGGACGCCCTGGCGCACCCGCGGATCACAGCCGAACAGGTCGGCCGCGGCCGCCAGGGCCTGCGGGCGGGGGCGCGAATGCGCCGATGCCAGCGCGTCCTCAAGGTCGAGCACCCGGGCCCCGACGATCTGCAGGGGCCGGGCGTCGGGCTGGTCCGCCAGATCCATCAAAAGCACGGTGACGTCCCATCCCGCCATCGACCGGTCGAAGAGCCAGCCGCCGGCGAATCTCACCACGTCGATGACGGTGGCGGCGACGACGTCGAGCCGGTATCTCATGTCGTCGCGGTTTTCTTCGGCGGCGCGAAGTCCCGCGCCAGCGTCTCGGCGTACTGCTTGAACACCTCGGGTAGCGGTATCGAAGGATCGAGCAACCATGTGGTTTCCATTCCGTGGACAAAGGCGAGAATTTCTATCGCCTTGAGGGCGGGGTCGATGTCTTCGCGGTACCGGCCCTCGGCCTGACCGCGACGGATGAGGTCGATGACGATGTCGGTCGCGGCGCGGTGGCGGGCCAGCATGCGGTCATGCAACGGCGCCTCGGGAAGAATGCTCTCGACCAGCAAGACCGTGAACGTGCCCACCATGTCCGGTGCCCGACTGAAGCGGTCGGCGACCCGGGTGATCTCGACGAGGAGATCGCCGGCGCGGTCGGCATGGGAATCGTCGTCGAGGTCACGCGCGTCCAAGACCGCGTGCAGCAGCTGCTCCTTCGATTCGAAGTGATGCAGCAGCCCCGCCGGGGTGACCCCGGCTTCACCGGCGATCTGGGCGAGCGTCGTGTTACGCCAGCCGTTGCGGGTGAGGAGGCGTTGGGCGACGTCGAGGATCCGCTGCTTGCGGTCCTCACCCTTGGCGAGGAGCGTGTCGTAACGCCGGGCGACGGCCAAATGGACTCCTGAAGCAATGGGGCACGATCGGCGGGCTCAACCAACCTAGTGAACACACAGTAAGTTAGTTTGGCCGCTGTGACAAGGGTCACCGCGGGAGTGGTTCTCGCGAGAGTGGGTGTGGCTAGCTGACGAGCTCGACCAGCGTCGCGTTGGCGGTGCCCCCGCCCTCGCACATGGTTTGCAGCCCGTAACGAATCCCGTTGTCGCGCATGTGATACGCCATGCGGGTCATGAGCACCGCGCCCGAAGCACCCAGCGGGTGTCCCAGCGCGATGGCACCGCCCAGCGGATTCATCCGGGCGGGGTCCGCGCCGGTCTCCGCCAGCCACGCCAACGGCACCGGGGCGAAGGCCTCGTTGACCTCGAACACGCCCACCTCGGACAGCGCGACGCCGGCCTTGCTCAGCACCTTCTCGGTCGCCGGGATGGGCCCGGTGAGCATGAGCACCGGATCCGCCCCGGTCACCGCGCCCGCCAGGTAACGCACGATCGGGGTCAGGCCCAGCTCGACCGCCATCTCGGCGGTGGTCACCAACAACGCGGCGGCGCCGTCGGAGATCTGCGAGGAATTGCCGGCATGGATTACGCCGTCCTCGGCGAAGGCGGGCTTGAGCGCGGCCAGCTTCTCCACACTGCTTCCGCGCCGCACGCCCTCGTCGGCGGCCACGACGTTGTTCTCGGCCCCGTCGACGAATACCGGCACGATCTGGTCGGTGAACGCGCCGCCGTCCTGGGCCGCGGCCGCACGCTCGTGGGACTCGACGCTGTATTCGTCGAGCCGGGTGCGGGAGAAGCCCCACTTCTTGGCGATCATCTCCGCCGACAGGCACTGATTGAAAGAGAAATCGTCATAGCGGGCAAGCACTTTCGGGCCATAGGGCATGCCGGAGGCGCGTGCCGAACCGAGTGGGACTCGGCTCATGACCTCGACGCCGCCGGCCACGACGACGTCCTGCTGACCCGACATCACCGCCTGCACGGCGAAGTCCAGCGCCTGCTGGCTGGAACCGCAGGCGCGGTTGACGGTGGTCCCGGGAATGCTTTCCGGCCAGCCGGCGGCCAACACCGCATAGCGGCCGATGTTGCTGGACTGGTCGCCCACCTGGGAGACACAGCCCCACACCACGTCGTCGACGATCTCGGGGCCGATGCCGGTGCGTTCCACGAGTTCGTTGAGGACGACCGCGGCCAGGTCGGCGGCGTGCATGCCGGAAAGTGCGCCGTTGCGCTTGCCGACCGCAGTGCGGACGGCCTCGACGATGACTGTTTCACGCATATCTCTACTCCGATCGCTGCGCCCAACTATCCCATGATCGCCGAGCGTGTACTGAGGGCGAAAAACTCGCCAAAAATTCGCCGTGGCTGCACGTTCGCCGTCAGTGCTTAGTAGCTCCTCGGCAGCTTCAGGACGTTGGCGCCCAGGAAGTTCAAAATCATCTCCTGGCTCACGGGCGCGATCTTCATCAGCCGGGCCTCACGGAAGTAGCGCGTGATGTGGTATTCCTCGGCGTAACCCATGCCGCCGTGGGTTTGCAACGCCCGGTCCGCGGCGGTGAAGCCCGCGTCGGCGCACAGGTATTTGGCCGTATTGGCCTCGCGCCCACAGGATTTGCCGTTGTCATACAACCAGGTGGCCTTGCGCAGCATCAGCTCGGCCGCATCGAGCCGGGCCAGGGAATCGGCGAGCGGAAACTGCAGGCCCTGGTTCATCCCGATGGGCCGGCCGAAGACCTCACGCTCGTTGCCGTACTTCACCGCCTTCTCCAGCGCCACCCGGCCGATACCGAGGGCTTCGGCCGCGATCAGCATCCGCTCCGGGTTCAGACCGTCGAGGATGTACTGGAATCCCTTGCCCTCCTCGCCGACTCGGTCGGAGACCGGCACCTCGAGATTGTCGATAAACAGTTCGTTGGAGCTGACGGCGTTGCGGCCCATCTTGCGGATCGGGCGGATGTCGATTCGGCTACGGTCGAGGTCCGTGAGGAACAGCGTCATCCCGTCGGTCTTCTTGGTGACCTCGTCATAGCTTTGGGTTCGGGTCAGCAACAGGATCTTGTCGGACTCCATCGCCTTGGAGATCCACACCTTGCGACCGTTGACGATGTAGCGATCGCCGTCACGCTTGGCAAACGTGGTGATGCGGGAAGTGTCAAGCCCCGCACCAGGTTCGGTCACACCGAAGCAGACGTGCACCTCGCCGGTCGCGACCGCGGGCAACGTTCGGGCCTTGAGCTCATCGGAGCCGTGCACCACCACCGGCTGCATGCCGAAGATGGACAGGTGGATCGAGCTGGCGGCGTTCATCGCACCGCCGGATTTGGCGACCTCCTCGAGCAGGATTGTCGCTTCGGTGATTCCGAGGCCATGGCCGCCGTATTCGGTGGGGATGGTCATTCCCAACCAGCCGCCGTCGGCGATGGCGCGGTAGAACTCGGTCGGAAATTCGTGCGCCTGGTCTTTTTCCATCCAGTACTGGTCGTCGAACTTGCGCGCCAATTCCGCGACCGACCGACGGATCAGTTCCTGGTCATCGGTCAGCTCAAAGTTCATTCCAGCCACTGGTGGCACTCCTCGTCCTCAGCGCGAGAAGACGCAGAATCGCACGAATTCCTCCCGAACAGTGCGATTCTGCGTCTGCTCGCCAGATCAGTCCTTATTGCCGGAAAGGGCCTTGGCGTTGGCCGCGAAATCCGCGAAGGACGAGCCGCCTCGGCTGTCCTTGTCGTGGCCCTGGGCCTTGATGGACACATCGTGCCCCTCGGCGGCTTTGCGCAGCGCACCGACGGTCGCCTGTTCGCGCGAAATGTGCGTGAAGGGGTCGAACGAGTACCAGCGCATAGCGTTCTCGTAGGTCATCTTGTTGATCTCGTCGTCGGGAACGCCATTGAGGGACAAGACATCCCAGAGCTCTTCCGGCGCACCCGGCCACATCGAGTCGCTGTGCGGGTAGTCGGCTTCCCAACAGATGTTGTCGATGCCGATCATGTTGCGCAGCGCCACGCCAACCTTGTCGCTGATGAAGCAGGTCAGGAAGTGGTCGCGGAAAACCTCGCTGGGCAGCTTGCCCTTGAAGTCCTGGTGCGTCCAGGCGGAGTGCATTTCGAAGGTCCGGTCCGCGCGCTCTAGGAAGTAGGGGATCCAGCCGGTTCCGCCCTCGGACAGCGCGATCTTCAGGTCCGGGTACTCCTTGATCGGCTTGGACCACAACAGGTCCGCGGCGGCCTGCACGATGTTCATCGGCTGCAGCGTGATCATCACGTCCATCGGCGCATCGGGCGCGGTGATGGCCAGACGGCCCGACGATCCGATGTGCACGTTCATCACGGTGTCGGTGTCGCACAACGCCTTCCACAACGGAGCCCAATAGTCGTCGTGGAAACTCGGGTAGCCCATCGCGGCCGGGTTCTCGGTGAATGTCAGCGCATGCACGCCCTTCTTGGACACCCGGCGCACCTCGGCGGCGCACGCCTCGGCGTCCCAGATCACCGGTATCGCCATGGGGATGAACCGCGCCGGATAGGCGCCGCACCATTCTTCGATGTGCCAGTCGTTGTAGGCCTGCACCAGCGCAATCGAGAAGTCGTTGTCGTCGGTGGCGAACAGGCGCCCCGCAAAGCCGGGGAACGACGGGAAGCAGATCGAGGCCAGGATGCCGCCCGCGTTCATGTCCTTGACGCGCTCGTCCACGTTGTAACAACCCGGCCGGATCTCGTCGAGCCCCGTCGGCTCGATGCCGTACTCCTCTTTGGGCCGACCGGCCACGGCGTTGAGCGCCACGTTGGGGATGACGGTGTCGCGGAACTTCCACATGTCCGAACCGTCGGCGTTGTGCACCAGGCGGGGCGCATCGTCCTGATACTTCTTCGACAGATGGTTCTTGAACATGTCGGGCGGCTCGACGGTGTGGTCATCGACGCTGATCAGAATCATGTCTTCTTTGTTCATGGCCGTCCCTTTCGTCGGTTCCACCGAATCGATCACAGCCTCGGCGAATCGCTGTCCCGTGCCAAGATCACTAAAGTGAAAACTATCTTCTCGCCTGGCGAGAATCAACATCCATCGGTTGCTGAGCCGGCCCGCACCCGCCTGACCAGCGACCGAAGGAAACGGCGAATTTCGCGCCACCGAGCCGCGATGCCGTGAGGTAATACCTGGCGCGACGCACCGGCGCGATGGCCCGACCCCCTTATTCAGGAAAGCAGCCGTCCCGACCGCCCGGCGGACCACGCGGTGACCGGACTTGCGCCGGGGCGACACGCCGGCATTGACCGGGCACACGTTTCGTGCCAGTCTGTTAGTTGCAAATGAGAATCTAATTCTCTTTCACCGAGAGGACACTGCTAATGCGCTTGCGGCCGCTCCCCGCCGATCAGTGGGACGAGGCTACCCAGCAGGCCCTCTCGGCCATGCGTGAAGCGGACACCAACAACGCGCTGTCCACCCTGGCTCACCACCCGGCGCTGGCCAAGGCGTTCCTTCGATTCAACGTCCACCTACTGGTGTCGTCCACGCTGCCGCCGCGCATCCGCGAACTGGCCATCCTGCGGGTGGCCCACCGCCGGCAGTCTGCCTACGAGTGGTCCCACCACGTCAGGATGGCCAAGGAAGAAGGGATCACCGAGGACCAGATCGCGGCTTTGCAGCGCGGAGAGGCCCTCGACGAGTTCGACCAGGCCGTCATCACCGGGGTCGACGAGCTCGACGAGAAGTCGGAGCTCTCGGACGACACGTGGGCGGCGCTGGGCGAGCGTCTCAACGACCAGCAACGCATGGATTTCGTCTTCACGGTCGGCTGCTACGCCCTGCTGGCCATGGCCTTCAACACGTTTGGCATCCAGCCCGAGCACGCCGCCCCAGCCGCTACCAACGTCGAGTAAGAGGAGTAAGACCGTTGCCGCACTTCCCCAAGCCAGCCGCCGGCAGCTGGACAGAAAACTATCCCGAACTGGGCACCGAGCCGGTTGACTACACCGACTCGATCGATCCCGCGTTCTTCGAAGCCGAGCGCGACGCGGTCTTCCGGCGGATGTGGCTGAACGTCGGCAGGGTCAACCGACTCCCCCGCACCGGCAGCTACTTCACCAGGGAACTGCCGGCGGCCGGCAAGGGCACGTCGGTGATCATCGTCAAGACCAAGGACGGGTCGGTCAAGGCGTATCACAACGTCTGCCGCCACCGCGGAAACAAGCTGGTGTGGAACGACTTTCCCAACGAGGAGACCTCCGGCACCTGCCGGCAGTTCACCTGCAAGTACCACGCCTGGCGCTACAACCTCGACGGTGACCTGACCTTCATCCAACAGGAAGAAGAGTTCTTCAACGTCGACAAGGGCGACTACGGGCTGGCGCCGGTGCGCTGCGAGGTGTGGGAAGGCTTCATCTTCATCAACTTCGACGACAACGCGGCGCCGCTCACCGATTACCTTGGGCCGCTGGCCAAGAGCATCGAGGGGTACCCCTTCGGCGAGATGACGGAGGCCTACTCCTACCGGGCCGAGGTCGGCAGCAACTGGAAGCTGTTCATCGACGCGTTCGTCGAGTTCTACCACGCGCCGATCCTGCACCAGGGGCAGTACACCAAGGAAGAAGCCGCCAAGATCCAGAAGTTCGGCTACGAGGCGCTGCACTACGAGCTGGCCGGTCCGCACAGCCTGCAGTCGACCTGGGGTGGTCAGGCGCCGCCCCCGGACATGTCCATGGTCAAGCCGATGGACCAGGTGTTGCGCAGCGGGTTGTTCGGCCCGTGGGACAAGCCGGAGATCATCGAAAAGCTTGACCTGCCTTCGGGTGTCAACGTCAAGCGGGTGCCGCAGTGGGGCATCGACTCGTGGCTGTTCTACCCGAACTTCATGCTGCTGATCTGGGAGCCGGGCTGGTACTTGACCTATCACTACTGGCCGACCGCGGTGGACAAGCACATCTTCGAGTCCACGCTGTATTTCGTCCCGCCCCGCAATGCGCGGGAACGCCTGGCCCAGGAGTTGGCCGCGGTGACGTTCAAGGAGTATGCGTTGCAGGACGCCAACACGTTGGAAGCGACGCAGACCATGATCGGGACCCGGGCGGTCAAGGAGTTCCTGCTGTGTGACCAGGAAGTCCTGATCCGCCATCTGCACCACACGACCGCCAACTACGTCAAGGAGTACCAGCGCAATGGCGCTACCGTCTGAATTCGCCGCCCTCGAGCCCTATTTGGATTGGGACCTGGCCACCGAGCCCGAGCGCTACGCCAAGCGGCTCGCCTCGACGATGCCTCAGATGCAGGAGTTCTACGACGCCGCGTTCCCGTTGCTCAATGACGTGATCGCCTACTGCGACAAATTTCCGCTGAACGACCTGCCGGATGACGCAAAGACCCTGATGCACATCATGCAATCATTGGTCATGGTGTCGTTCCCGATCGAGGCATGGAAGCAGCCGCGCGTCCCCGACAGCGGCGCGGCGTGGGTGGAAGTGCTTCGGGAGCCGGTGATCTGACACGTGCTTACGCTCAAGGCGGCCGGGCTGCTCGACGTCGACGCCGGTGAGATCGTTCGGCCCGGCATTGTGCGGATCGAGGGTGACCGGATCGTCGGTGTCGGGGGCGAGCCGGAAGGCGAGCTCATCGATCTCGGCGATCAGATCCTGCTGCCCGGGTTGATGGACATGGAGGTCAACCTGCTCATGGGTGGTCGCGGGGAGAAACCCGGTCTGTCCCAGGTGCAGGACGACCCGCCGACGCGCATGTTGCGGGCGGTCGGCAACGCGCGCCGCACGCTGCGCGCCGGGTTCACCACGGTGCGCAACCTCGGTCTGTTCGTCAAAACCGGCGGATACCTGCTGGATGTCGCGCTGGGCAAGGCGATCGATGCGGGCTGGATCGACGGTCCACGGGTGGTGCCGGCGGGGCACGCGATCACACCGACCGGCGGGCATCTGGACCCGACGATGTTCGCCGCATTCTCGCCACACGTGTTGGAGCTGACCATCGAGGAAGGCATCGCGAACGGAATCGACGAGATCCGCAAAGCGGTGCGTTATCAGATCAAGCATGGCGCCGAGCTGATCAAGGTCTGCTGTTCGGGTGGGGTGATGTCGTTGACGGGTCCCCCTGGCGCACAGCACTATTCGGACGAAGAGCTGTGCGCGATCGTCGACGAGGCGCACCGGCGCGGGATGCGCGTCGCCGCGCACACCCACGGCGCCGATGCGGTCAAGCACGCCGTCGCCGCCGGGATCGACTGCATCGAGCATGGCTTCTTGATCGACGACGAGGCGATCGCCAGCATGGTCGAACACGGCACCTTCCTGGTGAGCACGCGGCGGCTGGCCGAAGGAATGGACGTCTCGCACGCGCCGCCCGAACTACAGGCCAAGGCCGCCGAGATGTTCCCGAAGTCGCGCACGTCGATCTTGGCCGCGCACAAGGCCGGTGTGAAAATCGCCGTCGGGACCGACGCCCCGGCGATCCCGCACGGAAAAAACGCCGACGAACTCGTCACGCTGGTGGAGTGGGGTTTGCCGCCCTTGGCGGTGCTGCGCGCGGCCACCACCACCGCGGCCGATCTCATCAACTCGAGCGACCGCGGCCGGCTGGCGCAAGGCCAGCTCGCCGATATCATCGCCGTGCCGGGAAACCCGTTGGAAGACATCACTGTTACCCAGCGCGTCAGCTTCGTCATGAAAGGCGGCAAGGTCTATGCCAACGAGAACTGACGACCTTGTCGAGATCCAGCAGTTGCTCGGCCGCTATGCGGTGACCATCACCCAGCAAGACATCGACGGTCTCGTCGCCGTCTTCACTCCGGACGGGACCTACAGCGCGTTCGGCGAAACCTACAGCCTGAACCGGTTTCCGGAACTGGTGGCCGCGGCCCCAAAGGGCTTGTTTCTCACCGGGACCGCGGTGGTCGACCTTGACGGTGACGCGGCCAGCGGAACCCAACCGCTGTGCTTCATCGACCACTCCAGTCACGACATGCGGATCGGTTACTATCGCGACACCTATGTGCGAACCGCCGACGGGTGGCGCCTCAAGACCCGCGCGATGACCTTTATCCGCCGCAGCGGTGTGCACGATTCCGGGCGCCCCCACGCCATCGGGCGCCCCGCCGGTGACTCGGCGACCCAGGCAACGACCTAAGGAGCCAACCAATCGACAGTGCGGTCAATGTCGAGCAGTTCCGAGCAGACCTGCGCGCGTGGCTCGACGACAACGATCTGACACCCGGGCCCGACCATTCGCTGCAGGGCCACATGCAGCAGTTCGCCCGGGTCAGTCGCGCGCTCTACGACGCCGATTGGATGCGGTACGGCTGGCCGAAAGAAGTCGGCGGGTTGGGCGGTCCGGCGCTGCTGCGCGCGGTCGTCGGCGAGGAGGTGGTGGGCCGTCGGCTGGCCGAACCCGGCCCGTACTCGATGCTCGAAGTGCTCGCACCCACCATGATCGACTACGCGCCCCCGGAGCTCGCCGCGGAAATGGTGCCGAGACTGCTGAGCGGCGAAGAGCAATGGTGCCAGGGCTTTTCCGAGCCGGGATCCGGCAGTGACCTCGCGTCGCTGACCACCCGCGCGACCCCCCAAGGCGACAACTGGATCGTCAACGGGCAAAAGGTGTGGACCAGCTTCGCGCAGTTCTCGACGCGGTGCGTCCTGCTCACCCGCACCGCGCCCGGCCACGAGGGAATCACCGCCTTCTTCGTCGACCTCGACACCCCCGGCATCACCGTCCGGCCACTGCGCACCATGCACGGCGTCGACGAATTCTGCGAGGTGTACTACGACGACGTCGTGATTCCGGCGAGCAGGATGCTCGGCCGCCCCGGAGACGGCTGGCGGCTCGCCATGGACCTGCTGCCCTTTGAGCGTTCCTCCTGCTTCTGGCAGCGAATCGCCTACCTCTACTCCCGCTTCGACGACCTCATCGCCGAAGCGTCCGAGATCGGTTCCCCCGACGAATCCGCGCTGGGCGGAGCCTATCTGGCGCTGCACACCCTGCGCTGCCGGTCGCGCGCCACCCAGCACCGGATGCGCGACGGGGCCCGCTTGGGCCCCGAGACCTCCATCGACAAGGTGCTCCTGGCCGCCGCCGAGCAGCGGCTCTACGACACCGTCCGCGACCTGCTGCCGGCGAGGCTCGAACTCGAGGACACACCGTGGCGTTCGGAGTACCTGTACTCACGCGCGGCGACGATCTATGGCGGCACCGCCGAGATTCAGCGCAACATCATCGCCCGCCGACTGCTCGACCTCGGGAAGGAGTGAAGCGTGACGCCTTCGCCGGACACCGAGTCAGATCCCGAATCGCTGCGCCTGCTGGCTGACTCGCTGCGGACGACGATGGGCGCCGCCTCGGGAGCCAAGCTCGACGCGGCGCTGACCGACCTCGGTTGGCGCGACATGCTCGACGAAATGCCCGACATCGCAATACCGTTGGTGTTCACGCTGCTCGGCGAGACCGGTGCGCACGCGCCCGTGCTCAACGACGTGGTGCTGTGCGCGGCCGGTGAAGCGCCCGGCGGCGCCCTGCCGTTGCCGTTCGCCGGCGGAACGTGGGTGCTGTGGGAGCGTCGCGACGGGTCCGAGTCGGCGATCGATGAGTTGCTCCCGATACGCCCTGTGCCGCAAGGTGATCCATTGCCGTCGGCCGCGCTACAGGCGGGATGGCGGGCCCTGGGCTGGTGGCTGGTCGGCACCAGCCGCGCCATGCTCTCGCTGGCCCGTCAGCATGCCCTGGACCGCGTTCAGTTCGGTCGGCACATCAGCTCGTTCCAGGCGATCCGCCACCGCCTGGCCGAGACGTTGGTGGCCATCGAGGGCGCCGAGGCGACGCTGCGGGCCGCGACCGAGTGCGACGACGAGGGGCTGGCCTCCTTGCTGGCCAAGGCCGCGGCCGGCCAGGCGGCGCTGACCGCCGCGCGGCACTGCCAGCAGGTGCTCGCCGGCATCGGATTCACCGCCGAACACCCGCTGCACCACCACATCAAGCGCTCCCTCATCCTCGACGGACTGCTGGGTAGCGCCCGAGAACTCACGCGCGAAGCCGGAAGCGCGCTGGTGGCAACGGGATCCGCGCCACGGCTTGCCCAGCTGTAACGGAGCTGTTTTCGCGCCATGAGCGGACCCCTGGGGGCGTCGACGTAGACTCGTCCCGACACCTAAAGGATGGGACCCAATGAGTCACCCCGACACACCGCGAAACGAGGTCGGCGTCGCCTCGCTGCTGCTCGGCCTGGTCGGGCTCATCACGTGCTGGATGATGCTGGGGGTGCCGTTCGGCATCGCGGCGGTGGTGACGGGCGACATCGCCCGGCGGCGCGTCGCCCGCGGGGAGGCGAACAATCCTCGAATCGCGTTGGCCGGGATGGTTTTAGGCGTGATCGCGATACTGGTGGGCCTCGTCGCAATCGGCTACTACGCCAGGCTGGACGTCGCCAAGCACTGACGCGCGGATCAATTCCGCGGCAGCCCGAGTACGCGTTCGGCGATGATGTTGCGTTGTATTTCCGAGGTTCCGCCGGCGATGGTCGCGGCGAAGGTGCGCGTGTACCGGTCGAACCAGGCGCCGTAGTGGCTGTCCAGGTTGAGCGGGGCGAACGGGGCGGTGACCCCGCGCAACACCAGTCCGTCGCCGCCCTTGGCGGCCAGCGCGTCCTCGCAGGCGCGTTGCATCGCCTCCGAGCCGAGCAGCTTGAGCACCGACTGGGCGGGCACGTCTTCTTCCCCGCGCGCGGCTTTGGCCAGCGTCGCCGACCCGAGCAGTCGCATCGCGTAGAAATCCATCACCAGCGTCGCGTAGCGATCCCGCTGGACGGGCCCCGCGGGGCTGGTTTCGACGGTCAGCGCGTGCAACATGTCTGCGTAATCCAGCCACAGCATTGCGCGTTCGTGACCGAGCGAACCGGTCGCGACGCGCCAGCCCGCGTTGAGTTCGCCCACCAGGTTCTCGGCCGGCACCCGCGCGTCGGTGAAGAAGACCTCGTTGAAGTCGACGTCTTCGATGTCGCCCATCGAGGCGAACGGGCGGCGGACCACACCGGGGGTGTCGGTCGGAATCAGTAAAGCGCTGATGCCCTTGTGTTTTGGGGCGCCCGGATCGGTGCGCACGAACGTCAACAGCACATCGGCGTGATGGGCGCCCGATGTCCACACCTTTTGTCCGTTGACCACGAAGTGGTCACCGTCAAGCACCGCGCGGGTTTTCAGCGACGCGAGGTCCGATCCCGCGCCCGGTTCGCTCATACCCAGCGACGCGGTGATCTCCGCCCGCAGGATCGGTACCGCCCACCGCTGCTTCTGTTCGGGGGTGCCGAACGTCAACAACGACGCCGCGATGATGCCCACGCCCTGCGGGTTGAAGCTTTGATAGATCCGCCGTCGTGACAACTCTTCTTGGTACACGTATTGCTGCAGCAGCGTCGCATTGCGCCCGCCGAACTCCGGCGGATTGCCGGGCAGGAGCCACCCGCTGTCGAACAGCAGGCGCTGCCACCGGCGGGCCCACGCGGGGATGTCCGAACTCGACTGCGGCCGGTCGAGCGCCTCGGCCTCGGACGGCAGATGCTCATCGAGGAAAGCGACGAATTCGGCGCGGAACGCCTCCACGTCGGCGTCAAACGTCAGCTGCACGGCACTTCCCGAAATGGTCCTGAGCGCACTTACTCCGTCGGTAGATCACGCTTTCCGCCAACGGCGCGGTTCGCTCTTGCGATTACGCTTCCCTAGACACGTGTAAGAGAATACTATTCTCGTGGTAAGAAAGTTACAATCTCCGACACGTGATCCGTGAGGGGGTCGAGCGCAGCGATGTCACGGCGTTCTCCGGTAGAGTCCAACCATGTTCTCCCAGCGCGGCAATCACCTGAGTCGGCCGTGACCAATCCCAGCGAAGAGCCGGCCTGGAAGCAGCGCGCCGTCGAGCGGTCCATCAAGACGGCGAAATTGCGTGCGGCGCAACGGGTTCAGCGCTTCCTCGACGCCGCCCAAGCCATCATCATCGAAAAGGGCAGCACCGACTTTACCGTCCAGGAGGTCGTGGACCGCTCCCGCCAGTCACTGCGCAGCTTCTACCTGCAATTCGACGGCAAGCACGAGCTGTTGCTGGCGCTGTTCGAAGATGCGCTGAGCCGCTCCGCCGACCAGATCCGCGCCGCCACGGAAAGCCACAGCGATCCGCTGGAGCGGCTGCAGGTCGCCGTACAACTGTTGTACGAAGCCTCGCGCCCGGATCCGACCGCCAAGCGCCCGCTGTTCACCGACTTTGCTCCTCGATTGCTGGTGACACATCCGGCCGAGGTCAAGGTCGCGCACGCTCCGTTGCTAGCGTTGCTGACGGAACTGATGGACGCGGCCCACGATGCCGGGAAGTTGCGCACCACCATCAACCCCAAGCGCGTGGCCGCCATGACCATGCAGACGGTGATGTTCATCGCGCAGTCCAGCGGCGGCCCCGACGACGCGACGACCCACCCCATCACCGCAGAAGAGGTATGGGACTTCTGCTCACGCGGCTTCGTCGCGTAACACCGCCCCACGGGCCGTAATCTTCCTCACTCCGGAGCTGAGCAAATAGCGCACGCCGTTTGCCGGTGAGAATGAGATTCTCTAATATCTAGAACCACGAGTAGCCGAAACGGATTCGCCATTGACACCCGTGACGGCCGAATGACAGAGTTCAAAAGCGGCAAGACCCACGATCCGGGGACGCGATTGTTCTCCGCGCAGGCGTGCCGATCAGATCAAAGTCAGGAGTTGAGGTAGCCATGACCGGACGTGTTGAGGGCAAAGTCGCCTTGGTCACCGGAGCGGCGCGCGGTCAGGGCCGCAGTCACGCGGTGCGGTTGGCGCAGGAGGGCGCGGACATCATCGCCATCGATATCTGCAAGCCCATCCGCGAGGGCGTGCTGGACACCGCGATCCCGGCGTCGACGCCCGAGGACCTGGCCGAGACCGCCGACCTGGTCAAGGGGCACAACCGCAGGATCTTCACGGCCGAGGTGGACGTCCGCGACTACGATGCGCTCAAGGCGGCGGTGGACAACGGCGTCGAGCAACTCGGGCGTCTCGACATCATCGTCGCCAACGCCGGAATCGGTAACGGCGGCGAGACTTTGGACAAGACCAGCGAAGAAGACTGGACCGAGATGATCGACATCAATCTGGCCGGGGTGTGGAAAACCGTGAAAGCCGGTGTGCCCCATCTGCTGGCCGGTGGTCGCGGCGGTTCCATCATCCTGACCAGCTCGGTCGGCGGCCTCAAGGCCTACCCCCACACCGGCCACTACGTCGCGGCCAAGCACGGCGTCGTCGGGCTGATGCGTGCCTTCGGAGTTGAATTGGGACAGCACATGATTCGCGTCAACTCCGTGCATCCCACGCACGTCAAAACCCCCATGCTGCACAACGAAGGCACCTTCAAGATGTTCCGGCCGGACCTGGAGAACCCGGGCCCCGACGACATGGCGCCGATCTGTCAGCTGTTCCACACCCTGCCGATCCCCTGGGTTGAGCCGATCGACATCAGCAACGCGGTGCTGTTCTTCGCCTCGGACGAGGCCCGCTACATCACCGGTGTGACCCTGCCGATCGACGCGGGTAGCTGCCTGAAATAGAGTTCCGTCCCATGGACGGATCTCTGTCTGGTTTCGACGGCCGCGGGGCCGTGATCACCGGCGGTGCCAGCGGCATCGGCTTGGCCACGGCCACCGAATTCGCCCGCCGCGGCGCCCGCCTGGTGCTCTCCGACGTCGATCAGCCGGCGCTGGAACAGGCGGTGAATCGGCTGCGCGGCGAGGGCTTCGACGCGCACGGCGTCGTCTGCGACGTCCGGAATCTCGACGAGATGGTTCACCTCGCCGACGAGGCCTTCCGGTTGCTCGGCAGCGTCGACGTCGTTTTCAGCAATGCCGGCATCGTCGTCGCGGGTCCGATGGGCCAGATGAATCACGACGACTGGCGGTGGGTGATCGACATCGACCTATGGGGATCGATCCATGCCGTCGAGGCATTCGTGCCCAGGTTGATCGAACAGGGCACGGGCGGGCACATCGCGTTCACCGCCTCCTTCGCCGGGTTGGTGCCCAACGCCGGTCTCGGGACGTACGGCGTTGCCAAATACGGGGTCGTCGGACTCGCCGAAACGCTGGCGCGTGAGGTCAAGGCCAATGGCATTGGCGTATCGGTGCTGTGCCCGATGGTCGTGGAAACCAAGCTGGTCTCCAATTCCGAGCGGATCCGCGGCGCGGACTACGGGCTGTCGGCCAGTCCGGAGGGGGCGTTCGGAACGTTGCCCACCCAGAACGAGAGCGTCAGCGCCGACGATGTCGCGCGGTTGACGGCGGATGCAATTCTGGCGAACCGGCTGTACATCCTGCCGCACGCGGCGGCCCGCGAGTCCATCCGCCGCAGGTTCGAGCGCATCGACCGGACCTTCGACGAACAGGCCGCCGAGGGCTGGACG
>NZ_JAEKMI010000140.1 GCF_020217485.1 Mycobacterium sp. WUMAC-067
CTTTGCCGATCCGTTCGCGCCCGTGCACATCGAACGTGTGCCAGGAGCCCTTCGTCGTCAAGTTACTCTGACACTGGCGAAGTTGGCGGCCGACGGTCAACGTCGACGTCTCGTCTGGCATGCAGCGCAATTGCTCATGCGGACCGGAGAAAGTCAAGACGCACTAGCCTTCGCTCGGGCGTGCTACATCCTGAACCAACGGGGTTTTGCGATTGAATTACCTTGGCGCACTATGGCATTAAGCAACGATCGCGAGATACGACTACTCGCGGCGACGGTGCTTCCAGCGGCAACCGAGCAGATGGATTTCGAGGCCACCGAATCGCTGGCTCGCGATGTTGACACGGATGTCCGCATCGCGGTCGCTGAGTCACTGGCCGCACGGAGTCGCGACGGTTCGGTGGGGATTGACGAGCTAACGCAAATCTTGCGAGCCGATCCTAGCTACCGCGTACGAAGGGCAATCTCATGATGAATGCAGCCCAGTTGCATAGCAGTGGATGCACTGCGGCGACCCCACAGACCAGTTTGATCCATCGGTCGAGGCGTCGTAAGTCCATCGTGTCCATGCATGGTCCGACATGCCCTATCAGTTGATGCGGCACGCTTTCATGACTGCTAGTGATCAGCCGGGTTCGTGGCCACCCCCACCTACTGCCACCTTCGGACGAATGCGAGCATCACGGGTCGTCGAAGACGAGACCTCGAACAGTATGGACGCTGGCGCTGGCGAAGAACGGCAGCTTTTGCGGTGTGTCGAGAACGCGTCTTCGACTGTCTGAAGTGCGCTTATGATTGCCCCATGCGAATTGGGGGAGCTAATCAAGCAGATCACCGCTGCTGCGGACATCTTCTCGGCGCCGGTGACCTTCAGGAACCTCGCCTTCTTCAGCGGCGTGCTGCCCGGGCAGGGACTGGGGAATTAACGGTGTATCCGGCTCGACACGCCGGGGCGGCAAGCCTGGCGGGAAGGAGCCCGATATGGCCGCAACACTTGAGGCTGTGCCGAGTACGAAAACCGTTGACGAACTGACAGAGAAATCCGAGGCCGAGGCTGCCCGCGAGCTGGTCAGGATGGCGAGGGAGCAGGGGCTGTCCCTGGCCGGTCCTGACGGACTGCTCAAGCAGCTGACCAAGACCGTCATCGAAACCGCCCTGGACGAGGAACTGACCGAGCACCTCGGTTATGAACGGCACGACACGGCGGCGAAGGATACTGCCAACTCGCGCAACGGAACGCGGTCCCAGACCGTGCTGACGGAGACGACAGGCCCGGTGCAGATCGACGTTCCGCGGGACCGGGAGGGGTGCCGATAGGCCCTGCTGCGAAGGTCCCGTGCTGCGTTGGCGCCGAGGATCAGCCCCCGATATACGGGGCGGTTTCTAGTGAACGTTGCGAATTAGATGTGTTTGCATCCGGTGTCCTAATCGTTGCATGGCTGCCCGTGGCGAGCGGTCGTTGAGACATGCTCGGGGCCTGTCGTTGAGTCCGTCGCAGACGTCATCGAGCTGGTCTAACTCCACACGTTCAGGTCCGTGCCCTTTGGAAAGTACTGCCGGAGCAGTACGGGGTCGCTTTAAGGGCCCTTCGCAGTTAAGCATGGTTGATGTCTCGGCCGGGCAGGGGCACTGACGGTCGGTGTTGTTGAAACCAAAGACCGGGCCGTGGAGAACGCGGCCTTGAAAGCTGCCGTTTCGTATTTGGCTGCGTCGATCGGGAGGTGCGCCCGGGCTTGTAGAGCCGCAGACCGTCCGTGCCGCAGGCCCATTCCGGTGGCGGACGGTG
>NZ_JAEKMI010000141.1 GCF_020217485.1 Mycobacterium sp. WUMAC-067
TCACACCGGCACCGTCGGCGGGGCAGGCTATCGCCATGCGCAATCCCAGCTTGATCAGGAAGGCCTCAAAAGCGGTAGCCGTGCTGGCCGCAACGGTAATCGTCGGCGCCTGCGGCGGGTCACCGCAGGCCCACAGCATCACCGTGACGTTCGTCCGGCACGCGGAGTCCGAGACCAACGCCAGCGGCGTCATCGACACCGACGTGCCGGGCCCGGGCCTGACCCCGGAGGGCAAGGGGCAGGCCGAACAGGTCGCGCACCAACTCGCCCACAACAAGTACGACGCCGTCTACGCCTCCACCATGGTGCGAACGCAACAGACCGCCGCGCCGTTGGCCGCCGAACTCGGCAAGCAAGTCGAGGTGCTGCAAGGCATCCAAGAGATCAACGCCGGCTGGTACGAGGGCAAGCCCGTCTCGATGGCCCCCTCGACGTACCGGCGGACTGGCTCAACGGCGACGTCGGAGACCGCATCCCCGGGTCGATCACCGGCAAGGAGTTCAACGACTGGTTCACCGCGGCCGTGCAGAAGATCTACAACAGCGGCCACAACCAACCGGTGGTGTTCTCGCATCTGTACGCCATCGAGTACTGGACGCTGATGAACACGAAGAACGCCAAGGACAGCCTGGCGACCAGTCATCCGCTGCCCAACGTCGGCCGCGTGGTGATCACCGGAAACCCGATGACCGGCTGGACGCTGGTGGACTGGGACGGCATCCGCAACTTCGCCGGCTGATGCCTGGACAGCATGGTTGACGTGCGCGGTGTGACCCGCCACGATGGCTTGCATGCGCTATGTCGTTACCGGCGGTACCGGGTTTATTGGTCGCCGCGTCGTACCTCGCCTGCTGGAAACCCGGCCGGACGCGCAGGTGTGGACCGCTACAGCCCGCAGGTGCGTGCCGAGCTGTTGGCGATGAGCAGCGCGACGATCGACCGCTACCTGCGTGCGGTCAAGGCGCGCGACCAGATCAAGGGGAAATCGACCACCAAGGCCTCCCCGTTGCTGCGGTCTTCGATCAAGATCCGCAAGGCAACCGACGAGGTCGAGGGATCTCCGGGGTTCTTCGAAGGCGACACCGTCGCGCACTGCGGTCCAACCCTCAAAGGCGAGTTCGCCCGGACCGTCAACCTCACCGATATGCATATCGGTTGGGTCTTCACCCGCACCGAACGCAACAACGCCCACACTCACATCCTCGGCGCCCTCAAAGCCGGTGTCCATGAAATACCTTACGAGGTAACCGGTTTGGACTTCGACAACGGAACCGAATTCCTCAACAAGGCCGTCATCAAGTGGGCTGCGCAGATGGAGATCTTCTTCACCAGGTCGCGGCCGTACAAGAAGAACGATCAGGCCACAATCGAGTCCAAGAACAACCACCTCGTCCGCAAGTATGGGTTCTACTACCGCTATGACACCGACGAGGAACGTGCGGTGCTCAACCGGCTCTGGAGGCTGGTCAACGACCGGCTCAACTACCTGACGCCCACCATCAAACC
>NZ_JAEKMI010000142.1 GCF_020217485.1 Mycobacterium sp. WUMAC-067
GCCTAATGGGAATCGATCGGCGTGCCGCTGATTGGGTTGCCGGCCTTGTCAGGGGATGCTCGATCACCGAGCCGCCGGCCGGTGAGCACTTTGCAAGCCTGGAGCGCTTGTCGATTCCTACGGCTAGATCGTGCCCCGGCCGGTTGGTGAGGTCGCCTGTAGCGCTTATGGGATGTCGTGCCAGATGTCGAGCACTGATCCATTAGGCCGCCGCCGGGTGCCCTTCGGCTCATCTCACACAAGAAATCGAGGAGGGCATCGGTGATCTTCATCGGAGACGACTGGGCCGAAGACCATCACGACGTGCATGTGATGAACGAGGCCGGTAAGCAGTTGGCTTGGCGGCGGCTGCCCGAAGGACTGACCGGTATCCGGGAGTTGCATGAGCTGATCGTCGCGCACGCCGAGGAACCCGATCAGGTGATCCTCGGCATCGAAACCGATCGCGGCCTGTGGGTGGAAGCGCTAAGCGCGGCCGGCTATCAAGTGTTTGCGATCAACCCGCTAGCGGTGGCCCGCTACCGCGACCGCCACCACGTCTCCGGGGCCAAGTCGGATGCTTCCGATGCCAAACTGTTAGCCGACCTGGTGCGCACCGACCGGCATAACCATCGCCGCATCGCCGGTGACAGCGCGCAGTCCGAGGCGATCAAAGTGCTGGCCCGGACCCACCAGAGCCTGATCTGGGCACGTACCCGGCAGACCAATACGCTGCGTAGTGCGTTGCGCGAGTACTACCCGGCCGCACTGACCGCGTTCGACGATTTAGGCCACGGCGACGCCTTAGGGGTGTTGGATCGCGCGCCCACCCCCGAACAGGCCGCCCAGCTTTCCCTGCCGATGCTGCAGTCCGCGCTCAAACGCGGCGGGCGTCAACGCAATATCGCCGCTCGTGCCCGCGAAATCCAAGCCGCGCTACGCTCCGAGCAACTAGCCGCACCCGCACCGGTTGTCGCGGCGTTCGCGGCCACCACGCGCGCCACCGTGGGTATCCTCGCCGAGCTCAACCACCAAATCAGAGAACTCGAAACCACACTGGCACAACATTTTGAGACACACCCGGACGCCGACATCTACCTCTCCCTGCCAGGACTCGGTGTCATCCTCGGCGCCCGGGTGCTCGGTGAGTTCGGGGACGACCCGAACAGATACACCGATACCAAGTCTCGCAAAAACTACGCCGGAACCTCACCGCTAACCGTCGCGTCGGGCAAAAAGCGCGCCGTGCTCGCCCGCCACATCCGCAACCGCCGACTCTATGACGCCATCGACCAATGGGCCTTCTGCGCCCTGTCGTCCAGTCCCGGCGCCCGAGCCCTCTACGACACCCACCGCACCGCCAAACAAAGCCACCACCAAGCCCTACGCGCCGTGGGCAACCGCCTCGTCGGCATCATGCACGGCTGCCTACGCCACCACACTCGATACGACGAACACACCGCCTGGGCCCACCGCAGGGCCGTCGCTTGACAACTTAGGAACCTGGGATGTCTAG
>NZ_JAEKMI010000143.1 GCF_020217485.1 Mycobacterium sp. WUMAC-067
GTCGCATAACCCCGGGGTCGGCTGTGTTCAGCGGGGGCGTGTGGCCTCCGCTCAATTGGGTTTGAGTCCTTTACACTTGATGAAGTGCGCTCCGATGCGGCCGGTTAAACAAACGGCTTCGGGACCAGCGTTGGGGATGACCTCCGGGTCTGCGCTCTAGTCGAATGGCCCCGGCCTCGCCAACCTGGCTTGAGGCCGGGGTCTAACGATTGGGTCTCCCTTCCCGTGCGATTGCCAGACAGCCTTGCCGCCACCTCGATCCCTGAGAAATGGGACGAAACAGGGCCAAACCGGATCAGCTGCGGCCCGCACGAAAAGTATCGTCGAGCGAGTCAAGCGCGGTTGCGATGTCGTCAAGCTCGTCGTCGAAGAGATCCGCGTAGGTGTGTGCGGTCACGGTGATTGATGCGTGGCCCATTGCCTTTTGCAGGAGTCGCAAGTCGGCGCCGGCCCGTCGTGACAGCGATGCGTAGGTATGCCGTAGGTCATGCACACGCAAGTTGTCCCGGCCGATCTCAGTCACAGACTTCCGCCAGTTGACCGCACGCTTCCAGTTCTCCAGGCTCAGCCGGGAACCCTTCGGCGACGCGATCGCCGGCGCGCCACAGGGTCGTGCGTCGAGCCGCGCCTTAAGTGCCGGCATCAAGCGCTCGGGGATTGGGACAGAACGTCGGCCGGCTTGCGATTTCGGGTTCCCTTCAACGAGTTTGCCGCCGACTTGGGTCATCGACCGGCGAACACGGATTCGACGAGCGCCCAGGTCGACATCCTCGACATTGAGGCCGGTGAGTTCACCGAATCGTAGGCCTGTGTAAGCCAGGAGCAAGACGACGTCACCTTGAGCGCCGCATGTTTGGGCAAGTGTTGCGACTTCGCCGACGGTTAGATAGACGTGTGTGGCTTGCCGCATCGGTGGGAATTTGGTGCGTGATGCGGGGTTCTTGCCGAGGAGCTGGTCTTCCTCGACGGCGCGGTCAAGGGTCATCTTGAGGACCGAGTGCGTCCACCTCACGGTCCGCGGTCCGAGACCCGACGCTGACATGGCATTCACCCATCGTTGGATCGACTCGTGGTCGATTCTTGCGATCGGCCACGAACCAAACTGTGGCTCGATACGCAGCCTCCAGTTGTCTTCGTATCCGCGGCGGACTTTCGCGCTCAGGTCGGGTCGGGAGGCTAGCCACGATCGATAGACGTTGCGGAGCAGGATTTTGCCGCCGCGTGGGTCCACCCTGACGCCCGCGGCGCTGTCGGTGACGAGCCTTGCTTCGAACTGGCGCGCCTCCCGCTCTGTTCGGAAGCTCTTCTTGCGCTTCGAACGATCCGGTAGGCGCCATTGGACGTCATAACGCACGCCGTCCTTCGTCTCGCGGCGCTTTATGGCCAAGATTCCTCCGGAATGACGTTGGGGGAATTGAGGATCAGTGCCTGCAGCCAGCAGTGAGCGTGTGCAAGCTTGATCGTTAGCTCAAAATTTGCGGTTGTGCTAAGTCG
>NZ_JAEKMI010000144.1 GCF_020217485.1 Mycobacterium sp. WUMAC-067
GAGCAATGATCAGAACCTGTGGATGAGCCTCGGCGAGGCGGCGTAGGAAAGGGCGCACCTTCCCGAGGATGATCTGAATGTCGAAGGTCTGATCAAGAGCCGGCGTTGGCGCGCTGGTTCGGGAAGGTACGCCCATGCTCACGGTAGTTCACGATGCGGATTCATCCAACGAGGATGCTGGCTCGTCGCGGTCGTTGCTCGATGAGATTGTCCGCGACGGTGCCCGCCAGATGCTGGCCGCAGCGTTGCGGGCTGAGGTCGCCGCCTACATCGAGGCTCATGCCGGTGAGCTTGATGAGAACGGGCACCGGCTGGTGGTGCGCAATGGCTATCACCGCGAGCGCGAGGTGCTCACCGCGGCGGGCGCGGTGAGTGTGACCGCGCCGCGGGTCAATGACAAACGTGTTGACCCGGACACTGGTGAGCGGCAACGGTTTTCCTCGGCGATCCTGCCGGCGTGGGTGCGCAAGTCGCCGCAGATGACCGAGGTGTTGCCGTTGCTGTATCTGCATGGCTTGTCGACCAGTGATTTCGGTCCGGCGTTGGAGCAGTTCCTGGGCTCGGGTGCCGGCTTGTCGGCCACGACGATCACCCGACTCACCACGCAGTGGCAGGACGAGGCCAAGGCCTTCGAGGCCCGTGATCTGTCGGGCACCGACTACGTCTACCTGTGGGTCGACGGCATCCATCTCAAGGTGCGCCTGGAGCAGGAGAAGCTCTGTTTGCTGGTGATGATCGGTGTGCGCGCTGACGGCCGCAAGGAGCTGGTCGCGCTCACCGACGGGTACCGGGAGTCGGCCGAGTCGTGGGCTGATCTGTTGCGGTCGTGCCGACGTCGCGGGATGACCGCACCGGTGCTGGCCGTCGGCGATGGGGCCCTGGGGTTCTGGAAGGCCGTGCGTGAGGTGTTCCCGGCCACCGGCGAGCAGCGGTGCTGGTTTCACAAGCAGGCCAATGTTCTTGCCTGCCTGCCAAAGTCGGCTCATCCGGGGGCGATCGCGGCGATGCGGGAGATCTACAACGCCGAGGATATCGACCACGCGCAGGTGGCGATCAAGGCGTTCGAGGTGGACTACGGCGCCAAGTACCCCAAGGCGGTCGCCAAGATCGTCGATGACGCCGATGTGCTGCTGGAGTTCTATAAGTACCCGGCCGAGCACTGGGTCCATCTGCGCACTACCAACCCGATCGAATCAACGTTTGCCACGGTACGTTTGAGGACCAAGGTGACCAAGGGGCCGGGTTCACGCGTCGCCGGAATGGCCATGGCTTACAAGCTGATCGACGCCGCGCAAGCCCGCTGGCGAGCCGTCAACGCACCGCACCTGGTCGCTCTGGTCCGGGCCGGCGCGATCTTCCACAAAGGCAAACTGCTCGAGCGACCCACCGACATCACCCCGTCGGCGGACTCGGCACCGACCGAATCAACTGGAACGGAGGTCGCCTGAAACAAGCCGATCCACAGGTATTGACAATTCCTC